>NZ_JBNDIC010000005.1:0-204251 GCF_056755475.1 Rhizobium sp. KNZ2-6A
GCATCGTTTTGCGCCGCGCAGCGAAAAGCATATGGATCGCGTCTTCAATGAAGCCGAGAACGCCGCTCTTAAGGCGGATGCTGATGAGGGCTTGGCCGATTGTGAAGAGATAGACGCCACGGAGCTTCCCAAGACGGGATTGCCAGAGGTGGAAACGCCCGAAGGCCGCAAGCGCGGGCGTAAACCTCTTCCGGCAAATTTGCCACGCCAACGCGTTGAATATGACCTTGCCGACGATCAGAAGACCTGCCCGTGCTGCCGCCATCCGTTGCATCGCATGGGCGAACTCGTCACCGAGCAGCTTCATATCGAGGTGAAGGCCACGGTGCTGCAGAATGCTCGGGCCAAGTACGCTTGCCGCAACTGCGAGCGCACCGATATCCGTACGCCCGTTATCATCGCGCCGATGCCAGCACAGCCCTTGCCGGGCAGTATTGCCACGGCCTCGACACTGGCCTTCGCGCTCGTTCACAAATATGTCGATGGCACACCACTCTATCGTCTCGCACAGGCGTTCGAGCGCGCCGGCGTCCCTGTGAGCCGTGGCGCTCTTGGCCATTGGGTGATCAGATCCAGCGAGAAGCACCTCGTTCGCATCTACGATGCTCTGAAGCAGCGGCTCTTGTCGCAGAGCGTCATTCACGGTGACGAGACCACGGTGCAGGTGCTGAAGGAAAAAGACAGGAAGGCAACCGACGAGTCCTACATCTGGGCCTATCGCAGTGGGCAGGACAGCCTAGAGCCGGTTGTGCTGCTCGAATATCAGCCCGGTCGCGGGCAGGTGCATCCGCAGACTTTCCTTGGTGACTATCGCGGCATCCTGATGAGCGACGGCTATCAGGCTTGGCGAACCCTGAAGGGCGCAACGCATGTCGGGTGTATGGCTCACGCCAGGCGACGCTTCGTCAACGCCTTCAAGGCCGGGAAGAAACAAAGCGGGCCGCCCGCGCAGGCATTGAAGTTCTTCGACCAGCTCTATCGGATTGAAAGGCAGGTGCGGGACGAAAAGCCCGACGACGGCGAAACGCAGGCCGATTGCATCCGGCGCTTGCGCCAGAAGCATAGCGTTCCAGTCCTTGATGCCCTGAAGGAGTGGCTCGACAGTATGGCCTCCAAGGTCGTGCCCGTCACCAAGCTCGGCGATGCGATCTCCTATACGCGCAACCAATGGCAATATCTGACGCGCTATACCGAAGACGGCAGGATGCCGATCGACAACAATTTACTCGAACGCGATATCAGAGTTTTTGCCACCGGCAGGAAATCGTGGCTATTCAGCGACACCACTGACGGAGCCAAGGCAAGCGCCGTCACCTACAGCCTTATGCTGACCTGTCGCGCCTGTGGCGTCGAGCCATTCGCCTGGTTGCGACACATCTTCACTGAACTGCCGCAGCGTCCAGACGGCGCCGACATCAACGACCTCTTACCATTCAACTTCGCAAAAACCGCACCTGCCTGATCAAGGCCCATCGGCAAAAGACGATCACCCTCATGGCGCCCGCGTCAACGCGCAGGGAAATGCGCGCTTACCCACAACCCACCGATCAGCCGGCAGACGGGGCGCGGACGTGGCATCGCGACATCGGTCAATCGAACAACATCTCCCGCCAGGTGCCCTGGCTTGGCGAGCCGCCACTGATCCAGAAGCGGATGGTGTCGCCGATCTCGTAGGCGACGCCGCCAATCGTCATCAGTTGCGTCGGTCTCGTCTCCCGGTTGCGCGCTATCGAAATGGTTCCGTTCTCGCGTCGGCTGGCAAGGGCGGATTTGAGAGTTTCGGTTGGCTGGTCGGCCGGGCGACCGTCAAACTCGGCCTGGAGGTTTTCGAGCCGTGCCCTCGAATTCTCGCTCGACACGGCACCCGGCCTGAGGTCGCTGCTTGCCAGAGGATGGTTGGTGTGAAGGATCCGCCCGTCTCCTGCCGGGATTTCCGTCGCCCCGGCGGCGGAGCATTCAAAGGCGCGCACCGTCCGGGCGTCGCCGATGAGATAGTTCTGACCGGATGCATGCGGAAGCTCGGAAAGAAAGCGCACGGCATCGGTGAGGGTTTTCCTCGCCAGCAGACCGCGCATGACGAAGGCGACGGGCAGACCGTCCAACCGGGGGCGCAGGCCGGAAAGTGTGTTGACGCAAACGCCCAGCCCGTGGCCGGATACACCCATCAGCCCGATCATGCCGGCGGATGTGAAGACCAGAGTCTGCAGGCCATCGCGGTCCCTGAGGCGCAGTAGCGCCTGCGCGCCGTCGTGCCAGGCGGGCAGGTCCATCGTCTGCCCCATCACCGTGGCATTCCCATTGGCGGGCGCGACTGCCGCGCTGCTGCAATGGCCGTCATGCGTCGCCCGGCCGAACCACCATTCCTCGTCCATGAGTTGCAGTGCATAGGCGGTCTCCGCGTCGATCCCAGCGCCTTCCGCGATGCCCAGGACCTCCTCCATCAAGTCAGGCGTATAGCTTGCGATCGCCGCTCGGAATCGGGTTTCTTTCAGGAGGCGTTCGAGGAAAGGCGTGGGGACCTCACCGTATTCCGTTTCGATGGCTGCCTGCCAGCGCTCAATCTTGTCGCGGATGACCTCGCGCAGGCTTTCCCCATGCGCTCGGCCGCGTCCACGCGGATCGGTCGATCCGCATTCGACGACCGGCAGCCGTTCCGTGATCATCGCCGGCCCCATCGTCGCGTTCGCCTGACTCTCCATTTCACGCCATCCTTCCGTATTGCGCCAGAACTTCGACCAGCGCCTCTGGATCGATCGCCCGGCATATCTTCCCTGCCGGCTTCAGCGTTTCCATGTCTTCGGCTGCCAGCATGGCATTGACGATCGCCTCGTCGACCGCCCTGACCGTCGCCAGATAGACCGGATCGAACCATTCGTCAGGGATGCACTCCATGCGACGGGGCGCACTCGCGAACTCGTCGCGTGTCATCGCGTTGGCGGTGCTGAAGGCCAGGAACATGTCACCGGAGTTATTGCCGCCCGGCGTGCCGTTGCGACCGATACCGATCGAACCGCGTTGTGCGACGCGCTCAAGCTGATGTGGTAACATCGGGATATCCGTTGCGATCACGACGATGATAGAGCCTTGCTCGGCAGAATACAGCCGGTCGGCGGTGAGATGGCGCCCAACGGGTACACCGAGGACGGTGAACCAGTCGCGCAGGCCGTGGTTTGCCTGAACCAGGACGCCGACCGTGTAGTCTTTGTCGTTCAACCGGACGATTTGCGATGCGGTTCCGGTGCCCCCCTTGAATTCGTAGGCGACCATGCCGGTTCCGCCGCCGACATTGCCCTCCGCGATCCGGCCGCTTACGGCTGTTTCGATCGCTGCCTGCGCGTGGTGGGGGCGAACGTGCAGGCCGTTGATGTCGTTCAGCGCGCCATCATAGGTTTCGCCGACGACCGGCAACGCCCAGACGTGCTTCTCCGAGTAGTCTTCCGCGTAATGGTCGATCATCCAAGAGGTTACGCCTTCATGAACCGCGCCGATACTATGCGTGTTGGTGATGCAGATAGGCCCATAAAAGTGACCGGCGTGCTTGACCCATTGGACGCCGGTCACCTCCCCGTTGCCGTTCAGCGCATGGAACCCGGCCCAAATCGGCCTCATGGTCTTGTCTCTCCCGCGCGGAAGGATCGCCGTTACGCCGGTGCGAACAGGTCCGCGACCCTGCTGCAGAGATCCATGGCCTTCTATGATCGTTGAATAGCCGACCAGGACGCCCGGCACGTCGGTGATCGCGTTGAAATTTCCCGTCTGGCCCTCGAAGGCGAGTCCCAGTTCGCGAGCACGCAGTTTTTCCCCTGAATGGCGCATCTCGACTCCCGATTTGATATTTATATATCTTATATTGACAAGCATGTTATAAATACATCAAATCACGAATGGAAGGGGCGACAAGTTCCTTTCTACAAAAAAATGGGAGAACAGAGATGCATTGGTACCGGACCGCCGCCGCAGGTATGGCGATGGCACTTTCCTTTCTCGCAACGTCCCCAGCCGCACTCGGCCAGGACCTCATTCGCATCGGTTCGCCCTATGCGACGAGCACTCTTGATCCGATGCGCTCGGCCGCGGCGGGTAACATCGAAACATTCGGGCAGCTCTATTCGCGGCTGCTGCGCCGCGGCGCCAACGGGCAGCTCGAGCCAGGCCTTGCCGAATCCTGGAGCGTTTCCGCCGATGGTACGGTCGTGACGATGAAGCTCCGGGACGCGAAATTTTCCGATGGCAGCCCGATCGCGGCCGCAGATGTGGTCTTCAGCCTCTTACGCGTGCGGGACGACAAAGAGTCGGCCTATTCAGCGCCGCTCCAGCAATTGAAGGAGGTACGTGCGGATGGCGACACGACGGTTGTGCTGACACTGAAGCACCCCTTTGCACCGTTCCTTGGCAATCTCGAGGTCTTCAATGCCGGCATCGTTTCGAAGGCCGATGTCGAAAAACGTGGAAAGGATGCCTTTACTACTACTCCCGTGACCTCCGGCCCCTACGTGGTCAGCGCGTGGCACCCCAACGACCGGCTAATCCTGAAGCGCAATCCGAACTACTGGCGCGTGGGGTATCCGAAGAACGACGGCGCGGAGTTGATCGAGATTCCCGATGCTAACACGCGTGTCTCGATGATGTTGTCGGGCGAGTTGGACGCTGCGCGCGACGTTCCCTGGTCGCGTGTGTCCGAAGTGCAGGCACGCAAGGGGCTCACGCTGCCGCTGGAGCCGTCGACGGTGATCTACATGACGCTCTTGAACGAAGGGAAACCACCATTCGATGACGTCAAGGTCCGTCAGGCGGCGGCCCATGCCCTGGATGCAGCCGCCACTACCAAGGCAATGACGCTCGGACATGCCAAGCCGGCGACAACGACGCTGCCCGGCGCCCTGGACTACCATGTCGCGAACTACCCCGGCATCGCCTATGATCCGGCGAAGGCGCGGGCGCTGCTGGCGGAGTCAGGCTATAAGGGCGAGGAGCTTGTCTTGCTGGCAGACGCGTCCGGCGAGGACGAAAAGCTCGCCGTGCTGATCCAGGCGCAATGGGCTGCCGTCGGCATCAAGTCCAAGATTGAGAAGGTCGATCGCGGCGTCTGGTGGGAACGCATTCCGGCCGGCGACTACCACGCCGCGGCAAGCTGGTGGTACAACGAAACGCTCGACCCCGATCTCGCGGTCCGTTGGGCGCTTTGCGGCTCCTGCGGCACCAAGAGCTTCTACACCGGCTACGATAATCCGAAAGTGGACGAGCTGACGGAAGCCGCGGCGAGGGAACTCGTCAAAGACAAGCGCGCGGAACTCTACCGGCAGATACAGGAGATAACGACTACGGAAGTGTCGCAAATCCCGCTCTTCTACGCGTCTTACACCAACGCTTACAGCGATCGCATTAAAAGCCTCGGTATGAACCCGATGCTGCAATGGTCGCTTGAGGAAGCAGTGATCGCCGGCAAGTAAGGCCGCCTGCCGCAGCGCCGTCGTCCGAGAAAAGGTTCGAGGTTTCCAATGTCGTTCTTGTCCGCCCTCGGGCAACGTCTGCTCCAACTGATTCCGGTTCTGATCGGGATCAGTCTGGTGAGTTTCCTGCTGGTGCAACTTTCGCCCGGCGATCCGGTTCGGCTGCTGCTGGGAGACCGTGCGACCGAAGAAGCCGTCGCGCAGCTACGGGAGCAATACGGCCTCGATCAGCCGGTCGTCGTCCAGTACTTCACCTATCTGTCGCATGTGCTGCAGGGCGATCTCGGCCGTTCGATCCGTTACCAGACGCCGGTTGGGGGACTGATCCTCGACTTCCTGCCGGCGACACTTTTCCTGATCGCCTATGTCGTCGCTATCAGCGTCCCGGCAACGGTTCTGCTGGCAGTCGTTTCGGCGCGTTGCCGGGACCGCTGGCCCGATCATCTCATCCGCGCTCTTGCCATTCTCGGCATGACGGTCCCGGTCTTCTGGCTGGCACTGATGATGTCCCGCTTTTTTGGAGTCGAACTTGGTTGGTTTCCAGTGAGCGGCTACGGCGAAGGGTTCATGGAGCATCTCCATCACCTCTTCCTACCGGCAATCAGCACATCGACTTGGCTGGTGCCGTTGCTACTGCGCAGTTTGCGCGCGGCGTTGATCAATGAAACGGAATCCGACTATGTCACGGCGAGCCGCTCCAAGGGGCTGCGGGAAGGCTACATTTTCCGCCGCCACGTACTCGTCAACTCCGTTCTGCCGACACTCAATCTTCTCGGCGTGATGATCGCCTTCCTCATCGGCAGTTCCGTTGTCGTGGAGATTATCTATGCGGTGCCCGGGCTCGGTACGCTGATGGTCGGCGCAGTTCTCGGCCGCGACTACTACGTCATCCAGGGGCTGACCCTGTTCTACGCCGTCGCGTCGGTGATCGTGACGCTGACGATCGACATCCTTTCCACGACGATAGATCCCAGGGTGAAACTATGATGAGCCTCCTGTCTACAAGCACGCGCTATCACTTCGGGCCTGGAGCGATCGAGATCGCCGTGGGGACGATCATTATCCTTGCCTGGGTACTTCTCGCCCTCGCAGCGCCTCTGTTTTCCGGCACCGACCCCAATGCCATAGACCTCATCGGCCTGCTTCAGCCGCCGTCCGCTGATCATTTCTTCGGCACGGACCATCTCGGGCGCGACGTGTTCGCGCGCGTCCTCAATGCGGCCCGCATCGATATCTGGATGGGGGTAGCCGGCGTCATTCCGCCCCTTCTCATCGGCGCCATGATCGGCCTCATCGCTGGCTACTTCGGGGGGCTCACCGACGTCTTGATGATGCGGATCGTTGATATCACCGTGGCTTTCCCCTTCTTTGTCTTGGTGATCGCCATCGTCGGCATGCTTGGTCCAGGACTGTTCAACTATTTCGTGGCGCTGACGTTCGTCGGATGGGTGTCGTACGCACGACTGGTGCGAGCCGAGGTCCTGGTGCTGAAGAACAGGGAATTCGTGACGGCGGCGCAGGCGCTCGGCTACCGGCCGGCGATCGTCATGGCGCGCCATGTGCTGCCGAATACGTTCTCCAGTTTGCTGGTTTATGCAACGACCGATGCCGTTCTCGTGCTGCTTGCCGGCGCCAGTCTCGGGTTCCTTGGCCTCAGTGTCCAGCCGCCGACGCCGGAATGGGGCGCGATGATTGCCGACGGTCAGCCCTATGTCGTCGATGCCTGGTGGATTTGTTTCTTTCCAGGCCTCGCGGCGATGTCGCTCGGCTTCGGCTTCGTCCTGACCAGCGATGGACTGTCGAGGGTCTTGGGACGATGAACATGATGACGACACAGCCCAAGCGGTGCCTCCTCGAGGTTGAAAATCTTTCAGTTGCCTTCGGCAACATGCCTGTCGTCAAGAATATCTCGTTCAGCCTCGAGGAAGGCGAGATATTGGGGCTGGTCGGCGAAAGCGGGTCCGGCAAATCCGTCACCTGCCGGTCGCTGCTCGGTCTCTTGCCCCGCGGTGCCGTTGTCAGCGGACGGATAAATTTCGACGGCAAGGGTCTACTGACGCTTTCCGGCGAGGAGCTGCGAGCGATCCGCGGGCGTGATATCTCGATGGTGTTCCAGAATCCGTCGTCGCATCTCGATCCGCTGATGACATTGGGTGGACATGTGATGGAACCGCTGCGTCACCATTTCGGCCAGGCGCGGAACAAGGCGCGACAGAATGCAATCGACGTGCTGCGCTCGGTACAGATCAACGAACCCGAACGCCGAGTCGATGCCTATCCGCACGAACTTTCCGGCGGCATGAAGCAGCGCGGCATGATCGGCAGCGCGACCGCCTGCCGGCCGCGCCTGCTTCTCGCAGACGAGCCGACCACAGCCCTGGACGTGACGGTGCAGGCACGCATTATCGAGCTGTTGCGCGAGCTCAACCGCGCCCATGGCTTGAGCATCGTCTTCGTCTCTCATGATCTGGCCGTGATCGCGGAACTCTGCCATCGCATGGTTGTGATGCGCAACGGCGAGATCATGGAGCAGGGGCTGGCATGCGAGGTTCTCCGTTCGCCGAAGCATGCATATACGAAGCTTCTGATCGACTCTCAGCCATCGTCGCTTGCGCTTCCACCGACCACGCAGAATTGCCAGCGCAAGGCCCCACTTATCGAAGTTGAGCAGTTGTCTATCACTTATTCCAAGCCTGGCGGCCTGGGGATGCGAAGGAATGCCGTACCTGCCTTGCAGGATGTGAGCCTGATAGTTGACGACGGCGAATGCCTGGGGATAGTCGGCGAAAGCGGTTCGGGCAAGAGCACCATAGCGCGAGCTATCATGCGATTGGTGGAGCCGTCATGTGGCGAAATCCGCTTCCGCGGCAGGAATATCGCCGACTTTAAGGGCCGGGATCTCGCGAAGTACCGTTGCAAGGTTCAGATGGTGTTCCAGAATCCCTTCGACTCGCTCAATCCCCGCATACGGGTCATCGACGCCGTTGCCGAGCCGATGATCCGCCACGGCCTTGCGACGCGCGGCGAAGCGCTCGTGCGCGCCCGCGTGTTGATGCGCCAGGTCGAGCTGCCGCCGGAGTTCGCCGATCGAAAGCCACGACAACTCTCTGGTGGGCAGTGCCAACGGGTCGGCATCGCGCGTGCGCTCGCGCTTGATCCGGAGGTGCTGATCGCTGACGAAATAACATCGGCGCTGGATGTGACGATCCAGGCGCAGATCCTTAAGCTACTGCAGCGTCTGCGCAGCGAGCGGCACCTGACAGTCATCTATATTTCCCATGACCTCTCGGTGGTGCGGAAGTTCTGCGACCGCATAGCCGTCTTCCGCGCCGCGAAACTGGTCGAGTTCGGCAACGCGGAAACGGTTCTCCATCAGCCACAAGACAGCTATACCAAGCTTTTGTTGGAATCGGCGCCACGCCTCGAGCGGGTGCTGGAACGAGCCGGAGCATCCGATGAATGACACGGTCGACACTGAAGAAACCCTGTCGCGGCTGGAGCAGGTCCTAAGGGAAGGTGACGCTTCTCTTACCCGCTCCGGCCGGATTGTGGCGGCCTACCTGCGCGATAATCTGCAGAATATTCCCTATGAGACCGGCGCGGCGATTGCAGCGCAGGCCGGCGTCAGCGAGATGAGCGTCATCCGCTTTATCCGCGGCCTCGGCTATGCAAGCCTCAAGGAACTGAAGGACGCGCTGAAACCGGCCGAAAGCGGCAATAGTCGCGCGCTCGATGATACGCTGGAGCGCTTTCACGTCCAGCACGGCGAAGTCGGGGAACTGGAAACCAGCCTCGAACTTGAGCTGCGCGCCATCACCGATGCCTATCTGCTGACCACACTTGAACGATGGCACGCGGCGGTCGAGCTGTTAACGCGATGCAAGACCGTGTATGTCGTCGGCTTCCAAGCCTCCAAGGGGCTGGCGCTCGATTTCGCGAGCCGCCTCAAGTACGCCCGTGGCGGAGTTCGATTTTCGGAGGGCAGTACAGGCGTCTACTCCGAGATTCTCGAGAGCGATCCGCAGGAGAGTTGCGTGTTCCTTGTGGATACAGCCTCTTATGCACGGAAAGGCTTGCTGCTTTCCGAGCGCGTCCGTGACCTCAAGATTCCACTGATCATCGTCACCGACCGCTTCTCGAACTGGGCCTATGAGTACACGGAGCTCGTACTTCAGGGCTCGACGCATGTCAGAACCTTCTGGGATTCAGCCGCCAGTCTGTCGGTCATTCTGAACTTGCTGATCAATTCGGTGGCGGGAAGATTGGGCGACACCGCCCGCGCGCGGTTCGAAATGATGCAAGACCTCGGCCAGCACTTCAACGAGTTCGAGATGCCGCCCGAGCGCGAATGATGAGTTTCCGTGGCTCTGTTGCAAGAATCGCATTGATGTCCGAAAGGGCGCCGAAGATTTTCAACAAGACTTTCAATGAACGATTTCAAGTGGCGCCATTTTGAGGGCGAGATTATCTTTTGGGCGGTGCGATGGTATTGCCGCTACGACGTCAGCTACCGTGATCTCGAGCAAATGATGGGCTAACGGGGCGTACCAGTCGATCATTCCGCGATTTATCGCCGGGCTCAGAAGTACGCGCCTGAGATCGAAAAGCGGCTGTGCTGGCACTGGCGTCGGCCACAATCAACGAGCTGGCGCGTCGATGAAACCTATGTGAAGATCCGCGGCCCATCCAGATCGAGGTTTCCGTAAGGATCACTAAACCAATCTCCAAACTGAGCGTCTGGAGCAATGACCGTTCCCGACGCTATCAGCGCCCGCAAGGATTCGCTGATGGCCTCCAGATTGGTGTAGTGGGGGCGGTCGCGCTTGACCGGTAGCAGGCGTCAATTTATGGCAATGACATGGTACTGAAACGTGATCGAGGTCGTGCGAAGCGACAGTTGCTGGCATGGTTTCATTCTATTGTTTTCAAGCCGCCGTGGGTGACTGTCATGCTTTTTATTCCATTTCCCTTCGCCGTCGCCATCGTGCTGCTCGTGCTGTTTGCCATGGTGGCCGGGCGAGATGACGAACGGCCGGCCAATGTCCCGTTTCTGGCGCTGATCCTGGTCAGCGCTTTTCAGTCCGTGCTGTCGGGATTGCGATGGGGTTACGGGGTCCAGGCCGTCATGTATGTGGCCCCGTTGATCGCTGCGACCATGCCGCCGCTGGTCTATGCGGGCGTGTTTCAGTTGGTCAGGAAGAGTGCGCGACCGCCTTTCCTGCGCGTCGGTATTCATTGTCTGCCTACGGTTCTTGTTCTGATGTCGATGATCGTTTGGCGCGACGCGATCGACGTTGTCCTTGTTCTTATCTTCATCGGTTATACCATCGCCATATTGCGGCTGATGCGGCCGGGAATGGACGCGCTTCGCCTTGCCGCCTTCGACGAAGCCAGGCCTGCCTATTATGCGATTCTGTTTGCGGCTGCCTCACTGCTGCTTTCCGCGGCGCTTGATACGATCGTGGCCTTCGATTTGATATGGACCCATGGCCGCTACGCGCCGACGCTCATTGTCGGTGGGAACCTGGTGGCGCTTATCATCTTGTCTGCCGCCGCGGCGGCCGCCAGCCGCAGTGGCGCGGCAAGGGAGGCGCCTGAGATCGCCGAGGTCCCGAAAGCGGACGCGGGAGATATCGAGACGATGGCTGCCGTTCAAGCGCTGATGTCGGACAGACGGCTTTACGAAGATCACGATCTGACCTTGAACAGACTGGCGCGCAAGGCCGGCCTGTCGGCGCGGCAGATTTCCGAGGCGATCAACCGGGCCACCGGAAAAAACGTCTCGCAATATGTCAATGAATTTCGCGTTGCCGCCGCCTGCAAGCTGCTGACCGAAACCGAAAAGTCGGTCATCGAGATCATGTATGCGGTCGGCTTTCAGACGAAATCCAATTTCAATCGCGAGTTCCGGCGCGTGACCGAAGTCACGCCGTTGGAGTGGCGGAAGAAGACCTTGGCAGCCGCATAGGAGGGGCAAAAGTACCAAATCGCGATCGAGTACGATCTGAAACGCGTTTGAGGTCGAATTTCCTCCCGTCCCGTTCATGTTGGCGGCATGAACACGATCACTGAAGACAATCGCAAACTCGCCGAAACGCTCAGGTCGCTTTCTCTTGAGCCTTCGTTCCAATCCGTGGGGCAGCCGATCAGGAAAAGTCGGCGGCTTGTCGTCCTGAGTATCCTGCTTGCGCTCGGCGCCGGCGCGATCGCGGTCACTATCTTCTGGCCCGATATTGCGCCTCGGTTCACAAGAATATTGCGGCAGAAGCCGGAAATCGCTCTTGCTCCAAACGTTGCGCAGACGAGCGGCCAAGCAAACAAGGCGACTGCGGGCGCCAAGGCATCAACGCCCGCTCTCAATCCGCCTCAATTGGCGGCTGTGCCTGAGATAACCGGTTCCGGCTACGTCGTTGCTCCCAGTATCGTGACCGTCTTTTCCAAATATGAGGGAGAGATCGCATCGGTCGGCGTGGGCGTCGGCGATCGCGTCGAAGCCGGTCAGGTTCTTGTTAAGATTGACGATATCAGCGCTGACTTCTCGCTTGAGCAGGTCAAGGCGGACAGCGACGCAGCCAAGCTTGTCCTCGACGGAAAGATCCTGGAACTGAAGCAGGCGCTCAGCTCGCTGGAGCGTAACGAGGCGCTTTCCTCAAGAAACGCGGTCTCAACGCAAACCGTCGAGGAAGCGCGAACGGCGAGAGATACCGCCCTCAATGCCGTCGATCAGGCCCGCCAAGCTTACGCCAAAGCGCAACTCGGCGTGAAGATCGCTCAGGAGCATGTCGACGCGCTGATCGTGAAAGCTCCGATCTCGGGCACGGTGACCCGGCTCGATGCCCATATCGGCGGCCGTGTCCTGGCCCGGATAGACAGCATCAAGGAAAATGAAAGCCTGCTGACGATCACCGATACCGGGAGCCTCGTGATCGACGCTGATATTGCCGAAACCAATATCGGCGCGCTTCGGCCGGGCCTTCGCGGCGAAGCCGTCCTCGACGGTTTTCCCGACAAGCCTTTTATCATCGAGATCTTGCAGCTTTGGCCGACCGCTTCACGCGAGAAAGGCACGATTACCCTGCGCCTTGCGCTTCTCAATCCGCCCGAGGGCATCATGCCGAACATGGCCGCCCGCATTCGTATTTCGACCGTTCCAGCACAACAGCCAGGAGGCACGCTTCAATGACCTCTTCGACAAGCAAAGAGCCCTATATCGCGCTCACCGGCGTCAGAAAGGGATACAGGATCGGGACCGAGACCGTCCCCATCTTTGCCAATCTTGACCTGCAGATCGCGCAGGGCGAATTCGTCGCCATCATGGGGCCTTCCGGGTCCGGAAAATCGACCCTTCTCAATATGCTGTCGGGCATAGATAGGCCGGATCAAGGCCGATTGCGCATCGGGGTCAGCAATCTCGATCAGATGGGCGAGTCGGCTCGCTCCTCCTGGCGCGCCCACAATATGGGGATCGTCTTCCAGTTCTATAATCTCCTGCCGATGCTGAACGCCGCCGAGAATATCGAGCTGCCGCTTTTCTTGAAGCCGCTTTCGTCGAGGGAGCGCCGGGTCCGCGTCGACAAGGTCTTGGATTTGGTCGGGCTTGCCGGCCGCCAGAAGCAATATCCAAAGCTGATGTCGGGCGGACAGCAGCAGCGCGTCGGCATCGCGCGGGCGATCGTCGCGGATCCGGCGTTGCTGCTCTGCGACGAGCCCACGGGCGATCTCGATCGCCGATCGGCCGACGAGGTGTTGGACATGCTGCGCTTCTTAAACCGTGAGCTGGGCAAGACCATCATCATGGTCACCCACGATCCGCAAGCCGCAAGCTATGCCAGCCGAACGTTGCATCTCGACAAGGGTCAGTTCGTCGAGGAGGGGAGGGCAGACGCATGACGTTCCTCGATCTCGTGCGAAAAAGCGCCTGGCGAAAGCCGTTGCGCACAATATTGCTGATGGTCAGCGTTGCCGCGGCCTTTCTCATTTACGGTCTGACGACGAGCTTCGTCGATGGTAGCCAGGGTTCGTCGGCGGCCAGCGACGATATTCTCGGCGTCATGAGCGCGGCCGGCCGCACCCAGCCGCTGCCGATCTCCTACCTGAACCGAATTGCGGGCGAACCGGATGTGGCAGTGGTCGGCTACATGTCGCGCCTACGGGGATTTGCGACAGTCGAGAAGAACATCATTGCCGTGAGCGCGACTGAGCCTCAACGTCTTTTGAGTGCGAACGGCAAGGAGCTCGGGCTGACGCCGGGTCTGGTTGCAGCACTCGGCAAGGACCGCAGCAGGGTCCTCGTCGGCCGAGCACTTGCCGAGGCGCAAAGGTGGGCTGTCGGCCAGACGGTCACAGTCACCAGTTTCGATACGGCAAAGCAGGACGGCAGCCGCGACTGGCCCTTCGAAATCGCCGGAATCTTCGAGGGCGAAAACGCCTCCACCGACACCTATTTCGTGATCGCGCAATATGACTATGTCAATGCGCTGCGCGCCCGCAACAAGGACACGGTCGACGCCTTCATCGTCAGGCCGCAGCCGGGCGTATCGGCCGGAGAGCTCGCCTCCAAGATCAATCAGCTGTTCGCCAATTCGGCCGCACCGACGCAGACCAGATCGGAAAAGCAGTTCCTCGAAGCCTTCCTGCGCCAATATGCCGATATCGGCCTGATCGTGAACATGGTGGTCGGAGCAGCCTTCGTCACGCTGCTGATGATCGTCGGCAACACCATGGTCTTTGCCGTTCGCGAGCGCACCTTCGAGATCGGTGTCCTGAAAACCCTGGGTTTTTCCGAGTCATGGATCATGGCGCTCATCCTAGGCGAAACGCTCTTCATATTCCTGGTCGGCGGGACCATGGGACTGGTGCTTGCGCTGCTTGCAACGAAGATCACCGGCCCCGCAATCGGCCTGGTCTTTTCCAACGTCATTTTTGCAAAAGCTCTGGCAATGATCGCTCTGCTTGCGCTTGTAACCGGAGCCCTTCCGGCCCTGAACGCGCTCAGGATCCCGATCATTTCCGCGTTCAGAACGAGGTAGATTCCATGTCTTCCAATGCCAGGCAAGCATTCGTCATGATCAGGGCAAACCTGTTCAGCCTGCCGCGACGCATCTCCATCTCCGCCTCCATGGTGATCTCCGTGGCGCTGGTCGTCTGTGTTCTCACAGGCTTTCTGGCCATGGCGAGAGGTTTCGAGATCGCTCTGCAAAGCGCCGGCTCGAATTCGGTGGCAGTCATCCTGGGCGGAGGCACCAATCAGGAGGCTGGTTCGGACGTTCCCGCCTCGGTCATCCGCACGCTTGGTGCGATGACTGGCGATATCGGCATCACACGGGATACCAAGGGCATGCCGATCTTCTCGCGCGAAATCGTCGTCGCCGTCGATTCCAAGCCGGGCAACGCTGGGACCGAGCAGACTTTGGCCTTACGGGGTATGGACGCAAGCGGTTCGTCGGTCCGTGACAATATAACCCTGTCGGCCGGGCGCCTATTTGCAGCGGGTACGCGCGAGATCGTCGTCGGAGACCGCCTCGCGCGGCAGTTTGGATTTTCGATCGGCAGCACGGTGCGGCTCGGTACGGTCGACTGGACGGTGGTTGGTCTGTTCTCCGCGCAAGGCAGTGCGTTCGAATCCGAAATCTGGGCCGATCTCGACGCGGTGCGGCCGGCCTTCGATCGCCAGGGACAAGTGCAAAGCCTTCGCATGCGCCTTGCCGATCCCGCCTCGCTGCCACGGCTGCAAGATAGGCTCAAGGCCATCAAGACCACGCCGCTACGCGCCGTCGTCGAAGCCGAGCTTTACGCCGCTCAGTCGGCGCGCACGGCAAGCCTGATCCGCTTGTTCGGATGGCCGCTTGCGCTTCTGATGGCGGTCGGCGCGACCGCAGGTGCGCTCAACACGATGATGAATTCCGTCTCCGACCGCACCGTCGAGATCGCAACTGTCCGGGCTCTCGGCTTCAGCCGCATTTCGGCTTTTCTTGCGACATGGGTGGAGGCAATCGTGCTTGCTGCCCTTGGTGTGGCGGTCGGGCTGCTGGTATCGTGGCTCGCCTTCAATGGTTGGCAGGCAAGCACCGTCGGTGCTAATGGCGCGCGCATGGCCTTCCAGCTTTCCGTAACCGGCGATGTCATGGCAACGGCCGGTCTGCTCGGATTGGCAATTGGCATTCTGGGCGGCGCCTTGCCCGCGACCGTTGCAAGCAGGTTCCCTCTGACCGCAGCCTTGCGATCACGCGGATAGGGCCTTGGCGTGACATGGCCTAAAGTGACGAAAATTTCAGGCGGCTTGATCGCAGTTGCTCTTCATGTCCCGGTTCGAGCAATATTCGAGTTCGATCTCGAGCAGCCTTGTCGCCTGGGCAAGCGCATCTTCCGCTTCTGCGAACAACAGCGACTTATCGCCCATCCTGGCCTCGCCATATTTTTGGGCGCGCAGCAAGACGAGCTCGGCCAGATCGAGGCATTCGGGCGTCGGTTCGACGAGGTTCAGGCAATAGCGTAGATTGATGGCAACCTGGATGGCGAATTCGGAGGCCGAGAAGCCCAGTATTGCGCCCGGCGGGGCTGCACGGGCCAGAAATATCCTCCAATGTTGGGTCATAATACTCTCCCATCGGACGGATCGCGAAGATGCTGCCGCATCGCGCGTGCCAATTTTTTCAGAGACGTTATTAGGATCTCGACCACCGCGTCTGCGTCGGCAAGGCCCCGGTGCCCGCAGTCATATCGGCCGGAGAAAATCGCTTTCAATAATGCAATCATGCAATTGGGCTTCAGTCCGTCTTCGTCTCCGACGTTGGTCTGACGCCATGTCGGCAAAAGGTCCCGGGCGCGATTTCTGAAGTCCAAGCCGGGCTTTGCTCGCGTGATAAAACTTGACCCCTCGCGGTGTTGCGACGATCTGATATGGAGATCGGAACTTGCCAGTCGGCGATTAAGGGTGGCGCTTTGGTGCCGGGAACGATGACCGCCCGTCGCTGGAACGACTTCAAGCCTCAGGAGGCTACAGGTGTCATTGCGTCGAAAGCTTATTGCTGCCTTGCCATGCTTGTTGCTGACCTTCGTCAGCACCGTGCTCCCCTACACCGTCAAAATTCACGGTGGTTCCGCGACATTTGCGCAGCAGATGGCGGAGGCCAAGGGAGGGAACGGCAATGGCGGTGGTAACGGTGGCGGCAATGGCGGCGGTAACGGCAACGGCGGAGGCAATGGAAACGGTGGCGGCAACAGCGGCAATGGAGGCGGTAACGGTAACGGCAATGGGAAAGGAAACGACAAGGGCCAGTCGTCCAGCACCAAGAGCGCGACGCAAAGTCAGGTCGATGCCGATCAGTCTACCGACACCGGCAACGGCTCGATGACCGTTCGCCACAAGGATGGCATGAGTGAAAAGATACAGAGCGGACGCTATGTGATGCAGGATTCAAAGGGCCGCACGATCGTCAACCGAAACGCGACGGTTGCAGACGAGCAGCGGCTCAAGTCCTTCCTTCATTGACGGCGCCTTTCAAGCTCATCCCGGAATGCCATCGCCGCTTCCGTTCTATTGCTCACCTCAAGCTTGGTGAAGATCTGGGTCATGTGATGCTTGATGGTTTTTTCATGTAAGTCGAGCTTCAGGCCGATATGCTTGTTGCTCAATCCGGCGGACGCCAATTCCAGCACCTCCCGTTCCCGATCCGTCAGCGCGTTGAAGGGATTTATTTGCGTGCTCGATCCGGTTTCCGAAATCAGGCGCGCCGATAGTGTCGGCGCGACATAGCTGTCGCCGGCGGCGATGCCGCGAATGATATCGGCGAGCATCCTGGACCCAACGCCTTTCAGCACATAGCCCTTCGCACCGCCCTTAAGCGCCGCCATCACGTCATCGCTTGCCTCGGAGACCGTCAGCATCACGATCTTCTGATCGGGTATCCGTTCGAGTATGATTGGGATAGCCTCCAACCCTCCTCCTGGCATCGAGATGTCGAGCAGCAGGATGTCCGGCCGGCATTCCACCGCGATCCGCAGTGCGTCCTCCTTGCTGCTTCCTTCGCCGACGACGCTAAATCCATCCATTTCAGTCAGACTTCGGATGACACCTTCCCTGAAGAGCGGGTGATCATCGATGACTGCCAAGCTGATTGCAGCTGTCATGCCTGTTCCATTTCCTCGATGTTCAAAGACATTCGAACGGTTGTTCCCCGGTTCGATGATAAAAGCTGAAACGTGCCGCCAAGGCTCTCGACCCGATCCCTGAGGCCAGCAAGGCCCAGTTTTTGCGGACCGACATCTTTCGGATCAAATCCCGGCCCTTCATCGGCGACCTCGATCACGACCTGGCCGCCTTCCAGGGATTGCACGACCTTTTGTCCGATCCCGCCGGCATGGCGATAGCCGTTGTTCAAGGCTTCCTGGACGAAGCGATAGACGCAGATCTTTGCGGAGGTGGAAAGGTCTTCCGGTATCGCGCCCGCAAAGAGCGCGACGGTGACGCCGGTGCGCCGCTCATGCGCGCGGATTGCGCGCCTCAAGAGATCGGTCAGATTATCGGTCTCGATATGCGGCAGCATCAACCCGCTGCAGATGCCCCTGATTTCCGTCATCGCATCGTCGAGGCTGGCTTTGATGGTGCGCAGCGATGCCTCGCGGTCATCCGGCGCGGTGGCGGGGCTTGTCAGAGTCTGGCTGTCCAGACGCAGGGAGGCATAAGCGATCAATTGGGCGGGACCGTCATGCAGGTCGGCGCCAATCCGGCGCAAATAGCTCTCGTTGAGCGCGGCCGAACGCTGCGTCGCGCGCTGAACGCGCGCGCGCAATGCCTCGTTCTGCAGAAGAAGCGCCGACAGCTCGCCGATACGGCCATTGAGCGCCTTGCGCTGATTGTCGATGGTGCGGCTGCCGCGCAGGACGATGATCGACAGAAGGGCAAAGAATGTCAGCGTAAACAAGGCGACCGCGAGCCAGCTCAACAGCCGGGCTTGCGTCAGGCTCCCTTCGAAGTCGTTGGCGACCTCGTAAAACTCGGAAACGGCGACGACCTTGCCCGACCAGGGCTGCAGCACCGGATTGTAGATTTCCAGCAGCGGTTTGCCGCTATTGCGCTCGGCAACGCTTTCCACATCGTCGATCCGATTGAATTTAGCGACCATTTGGCCGGAAAAAGCGGTTCTGAGGCTGTCTGATAGCGGAAACTGCTTGCCGGAAAGATTTTTGTTATTGGAGTAGAGGACGGTCCCGTCGCTGCGCCACAAACGGAACGAAAACAGCCGCGTCCCAAGCGCGCCCTGGCCGAGTGTCTCGTCAAGGGCCCGTGTTACCGTGTCATCGAGAGCCTGGGTGGTTTGCATATCGGGTAGAAGCGGGGCGATGACGCTGTCGACGTAAAGGGCCGTCGTCGCCGCGGAATTACGCGTCACAGCGTTTTCAATCAGGCTGGCAACGAAGTAACCGACGACGAGCATCGCGCAGATCGCCACGAAGCCGCCGGCGAGCAGAAACTGTCTGGCCAAGGATTGAGAGTTCCAGCGTTCGATCAGACCTGCCAGAGATAGCTTGTGTTTACGATTTGCTCGCAGAACCGGCATGGTCAGCACTGATCTCCCAACCTCTATAGCTATCCCAGCTGGATCAAGTGTCAACCATTGCCCCGTCCGCACCGGCCGGATGGTTACCTGAGGATGGTATGACCTATCCGGCCCACGCAATCTAAGGGACCAACGGGCGGGATCAATCAGACCATGGTCCTAATACCCAAGGCATAGGTCCGAGCGGTGTAGAAACGCGGGAATTCGGCAATATTGTAGTGCGCATTGATTTGCTGGCCGCTGCCCCAGGCGACGGACATTTTGTGAAGGAAATGCGCATGAAAATCGGTTCTATCATCGGTACGGCAAGCCTCAGCCTGGTGTTGGCCGTCGCTCCCATGGGAGGAACTGCCGTCGGCTTCATACAGACGGCATTCGCAAAGGGCGGAAATGGCGGCGGCAATGGAAATGGTGGCGGAAATGGCAACGGCAATGGCGGCAGCCATGGGCAGGGGAAATCCGATCACGCAAAGTCCGGTGACGACGATGCCAGCGGCACGTCCGCGAATACGGCCACGGCGCAGGGCACCTCATCCTCCTTGTTGGCGCATCATCCCGATAAGCACTCCAATTCCCGTAGCGCAACGTCCCATAGCGCAAGCGCGAAGGCACATGTCTCGAAGCCTGGCCAAGGCAGCCTGAGTTCGCTCAAGAGAGATTACCACGCCTACCTGAATTCGAAGGATCCCAAGATGGCGGCGCTCTCGGCCTATGTGAAAGCATATGCAGAGTTCGAAATGCAATATGGAACGACGGCCGTGCCGACGGATCCTGCGCTTAGCGACAGCGCCTTGCGTTCGGCACTGGCGCAGCTGTCGAACAAACCGGTGACGGACCAGACCTTTGCCGAGGCAAAGAGCATTCTTGGAGCCGGAACGAATACGGGGAAAATCGCGGAAGTTCGCGACGCGCTGGAAAGGCAATCCACGGCCCCTCAAAGCGATACAGGGATCGACGACTGAAGCGCTGCAATAACGGCTTTGCGGCGTAAGCATATCGACTGCCGCGTCTGTATCGACAGGTCCCTCAGGTCAACATTTTGAGGGGTTCATGTAGCGGACGCCATTTCATAGCCGGTCCGCCCACCGGCTCTATCGCCGGGTCGAGCTTTCCACCCGGACGCTGCTCGATCCGGCGATAGGCAATTTTCTGCCTGGTATAGGCGATGATGCATAGCTGGTCGTTTACCAGGTTGGGTGCCACACGGGCAAAGCCTTGAGATAGGCTGGAGAGCGTGTTTCCGCTCTCCACTTTGGTCACTCAAGAATCTGGATGACCTTGCGCGATGATGGTTCAATGATCACGCGTTCGTGGTTGACCACGGCGTAAGCATATTTCGGGTTGCTTGGAACGGTTCGTACGACCACCGTAGACGGCAAGGGCTGGCCGACGACTACGCGTTCGCGCACAACCATTCCATCGTCGGGCAGAGGCTGTTCGCGGACATAGGTAACCACCTTCTGTGGCGGCGGATCGATGGCGGTGCCGACGATGGCGCCTGCTACACCGCCTACGGCAGCTCCGACAGGCCCGCCGACTATGGCACCGGTTGCCGCGCCACCTGCCGCGCCCGTGACGGTCGACGACTGGGCGAAGGCGCATCCGGCGGCCAGGCCGAGCGAGAGTGCCGCTATGCTAAGTAATTTCGTTTTCATCAGAATCTCCTTTCACCTCTTATTCGTCCGTCATTGACGGAGCTGTTGGTAAAACAGGACCTGATTGCAATCTGTTCCTTTCCTTGGGCTTCAGTCGATTGAATTGAGACGTAGGTCACAGGCGTATTAGGGCCAAAGTCTCGGCAGCGTGGACCCGTGCTTATTTGAAGCTCCATTGAGGTGCGGTCCTTGTCGTTCATGGGGTCCGTTCGATCCGCAGCGGAAATTCTCCGCGAACGAGGAGGGGTTCGAAACCAGCCTCGAACCGGCCCAGCCGGATCAGTCCGGCCGAATAACGATAGCTGCCGTAGAACAGCGCAAGATTGCCCCAAGGAGCGAAATAGCAGAGATCTCCGGCTCGTTCGTTGCCGAAGGGGCCACTTCCAGCCTCAGTCAGTTTTCGCGGCAGGTAGCCGATCTTTTCGTTGTTCGCGTAGTTGTCGATCGTCAGCTCGAGCGGCAGCATGGATGCGAAATCTGCCGCCGATGGATTTTCATAAAGGCTTGCGATCATGATCTGGTCGTTGAATGTGAAACGTACCTTCATGTCAGTGGTCTCCTGACTTGCCGGGGTGCTGCCATTCTGTCCGTTGGTAATGCCGGGGCGAATGATGGTTGCGATTGCACCACCAAGAACCGAGCGGCGAGAGAGTGGCCCAGCCTTCATGTCAAAGCCTGGTTGCCGAGCGCCATGCGACGATAGCAAAGAGCGAGGAACTAAAAAGCAGCGCTGCGGCAAAGGCAAAGGTTACCCACCAGCCCGCGGCATCGAAGAGTGCGCCGCCAGCCGATGCGCCGATGGTGATGGCAAGCTGGATGGTTGCGACCTGCAGGCCGCCTCCGGCCTCCGCGTCATCCGACATATATCTGCTCAGCCAGGTGCCCCATCCAACCGGAGCTGCCGTGCCGAAGAAACCCCAGCCCATCAGAAGCAAGGCGGTAATCGAGGACAACGTGCCGAACAGGACGAGCCCGATGGCAATGATCGCCATGACGAAGGGGATTGCGGCGAGGATGCTGAACAGCCGTATGCGTAGCAAATGGCTGACGGCGTAAGTTCCGGCCACGCCGGCAAGGCCCATCAGTAGGAGAAGGAGCGATAGTGTGGAGACGGAGACATCGGTGACGGTCTCTATAAACGGCCGCAGATAGGTGAAGAGGGCGAACTGGCCCATGAAGAGCAGCATGACCGAGGCCATGCCAAGAGCGACCTGTGGCCGGGCGAGCAGACGAAATACGTTCGGCGCCAGCTCCTTTCCTCGCGAGGGAAGGGGCGGCAGGGTGATCCATTGCCAGACGAGAGCAAGCAATGCCAGTGGCACGACCGCGAAAAAGGTGCCGCGCCAGCCTATGTAATTGCCCAGCAGGCTGCCCAGGGGAGCAGAAATCGTGGCTGCAACGGCATTTCCCGCGTTGAGCATGGCCAGGCCCTTCGGCACCGATTCCTCGGGCATAAGACGCATGACGATGGCTGTCGACATCGACCAGAAGCCCCCGATTGCCACCCCAAGCAGGGCGCGTCCCATCATGAGGACAGCATAATTGGGCGCCAGCGTTACGATAATACCCGACAGGATGAGGACGGCGGAGAAGCATATGACCACGAGCCGGCGGTCGATGCCCCGCGTGATATTTGAAATGAAGAGGCTCGTCAGCACCGCGAAGACGCCCGAGATCGATATGGCCTGTCCCGTCCGGCCCTCCGTCACGCCGAGATCGCCGGCGATCGGCGAAAGCAGGCTGACCGGCAGGAATTCGGAGGCGATGAGGACGGCGACGCAAAGAGCCATCGACAGCACGGCGCCCCATGCGGCGGGACGCCTCTCCGGGATTGCTGGCGGTAAGGATCGGGAGCTGTCATGCGGGTCGGCGATGTCGCCGTCCAATGGTTGTGCGAGTGATTGCTGTGTCATGACCGTAAGATAGATGCCGCGCATTCCTATGATTAGTCATTGCAATTCGCTTGGACTTATCGATCCTTGACATCAATCGATTGTCGAGTCGGAGATGAGAGATGAAGCGCGAAGACCTGAACGAGATGCTGTGGTTTCTGGCGGTCGCGGAGGAACGGAGCTTTACGAAGGCCGCGGCGAAACTCGGTACGTCCCAGTCCTCGATCAGCCACGCGGTCAAGCGTCTGGAGGCTCGCATGGGACTTCGCCTTTTGACGCGCACAACCCGCAGCGTGGTGCCCACGGATGTGGGAGAGCGGCTTATCCGGTCGCTTGCACCACGACTTGCGGAGATCGAGACCGAAATAGACGAACTCATGGCGTTTCGGGATAAGCCATCCGGCACCGTGCGCATGACGCTTTCGGACCATGCTCTCAACAGCGTCGTCTGGCCGAAGCTGCGTCCCGTCTTGAAGGAGTATCCGGACATAAAGCTGGAGCTGAACATCGATAACGGCTTTCGCAACATCGTGGAAGAAAGGTTCGATGCAGGCGTCCGGCTTGGGGAAAGTCTGGATAAGGATATGATCGCCGCCAGGATCGGCCCCGACTGGCGTCTCGTCGCCGTCGCATCGCCGGAATATCTTTCCGTGCATGGGGCTCCGGGCCATCCGGAGGAGCTTGTCACCCACATCTGCATCAATCACCGACAGGAACGATCGGGTGGCCTCTATGCGTGGGAGTTCGAGAAAGGCGGCAGGGAATTGCGCGTGCGCGTCAATGGGCAGCTGACCTTCAACACTTCATACGCGATGATCGATGCGGCCCTGAGCGGATACGGTATCGCCTACCTGCCGGAAGATCTCGTTCAAGCGTCTATCGCGTCGGGACGTCTGGTTCAGGTTCTGGACGATTGGTCGCCGGTCTTTCCTGGCTATTATCTCTGCTATCCGAGCCGGCGGCAGAATTCGCCCGCGTTCAGGATCATGATCGACGCCCTCCGGCAGTAGTACTTGGGGACGGACATCAGACTGGAGGGACGAGTATTGCCCTTCATCTCGTCCGAAATAGAGTGGGCCAATCTCCAAGCTGGCTGCCGCCGCAGGTTCCCTGATAGGATACTGCCGCCAGCTGAAACTGCGCGCCATCCCATACCCATTCGGCGGTGAGCCCACAATCGCCGACTGAGCGGCCCCTGCCTGCCATCTGCAATAATCCCGTATTCATATCGAAGCCCGGTTCCGTCAGTATTTTCAGTTCGGTTTCGTCACCGCCGAAAGGAAGTTTAGGCTGAAACGGAATAGGAGCACCATTTCCTTTCCGCGGCACGATGAAAGCTAGCGACGATCCTTGATAAGCACCCATGACGCAGGGAATGAATACAAGGGCGTGATCTGCGTCGAGCGGATAAGCTTCCTCCTTCAGATCTTCCATCGATGTATTGATCTGGCATTCTTCCTCCTCAAACACGGCCTTGCCGGAATTTTTTGCTTGCAGGACAAGCTGCTGTTTTTCTGCATCCGATAGGGCGATATCAATCTTTCGACGCGCGAGGATGGGCAAAGCAGGTGCGGCCGCCACGCTCGATGCAGGAGCAGCCCCTTTCTTGATCAAGGCGGTCACATTGCCGATGCGGCCTTGACGATCATCCATATGCAACAGAGCGGCGACCATGCCATCGAGCGGAATGACGGCCTTATCGGCCCCAACCTCCAGCTGGGCGGCGTTGCGTAAGCCGGAAAGCAGTTCCATGACCGCCGCGGGATTGCTGGTCGAGATCGTTGTGAGATTTTCGTCGCGGCTGAGCTGCCAGGCCGATCCAAGATGCAACGATATCCCATCGGCGCGAAAATCGTTCAAGCCGACTGGAAAAGGGACGCCGATCGTCACCTCGGTCACCGCGTCGGGGCCAGCGGCGCGGTGAAAGCGCATGTCGGGACTGCTTATGACGCCATTGTTGAAGCCCTTGGCTTCGCAGGTCAAACCGTTGTCGCATGCGATCAGCCAAGACTTGTAACGATCATAGGAGGGATCCGCCGCCTTTGCCGTGGCGCCCAGAGCGAGGCTCACCAGCAGAAGTGTCATGACGCGCTTGTGGAGATGCTTCATGCAGATTTCCTGACCGATCGCGCCTCGAATAAAGTTCTGATTTCTAATTTAGAAAACGCCTCGAATAAACACTCAATACGTCCAGCCAGTCTATTGCCACAAGCTATGGTTCGCCTATGTTTGCTTCGCGGGCTAAACGAGGGCCGGGATTGCATTCATGGCGCAGACATCGTCCGATCTAATCTACAATTTTTCGACCCTCAATTTTCCCGAGAAAGATCGGTTTCATCTTTGGGTCAAGGACAATCACTGCGACTGCAGGTTACGGGATTTTGAATCCGGTCCATTCGACGCGGAAGCGACTGGTGCAGCACTTGGTCCTCTCATCCTGTCCGGTCGAAGGCTGCTTCACCAAGGCCGACCCCCGGCCTACGAAGTTTTGAGATCCGAGCGGCGTATCAGGGCCGACGGATATGATTTTTACCGATTTACGTCAATTCTGAGTGGTCGCTTCACCTATCGATCAACCAACGCTTCGTCGATCAAGACGGCTGGCGACTTGTTCATACTCGATGCCGCCCAAGTCAATGACTGCCTGGTCGAGGCCGACGATATTATTTCGATTGCCGTTCCGCGGGATTTGTTGCCGAGCCAAACAGCGCTCCTGCACGGGCATACGGTCTCAACTGGCGTCGCCCAGCTCCTGACCGATCATCTCGTTTCGCTGTTGCGCAATCTCACCAGGTTGCGGCCGCAGGAAATCCCCTATGTGGTGCAATCGACACTGCAGCTCCTGACAGCAGTGGTTTCGTCCTCATCCGATGCGATGCAGGAGGCGGCCGGTCCGATACGCGAGCTGTTGCTCGGCCGCATTCTGCGCTACCTGGATGCGCATTTGCTCGAATCCGATCTGACACCGGACCGCATTTGCCGCGACGTCGGGGTCTCGCGTTCGAAGCTTTACCATTTGTTCGAGGGCAATGGCGGCATCATGCGGCAGATACAGCGTAAGCGCTTGCGCCGGGCCTATCAGATGCTGGCGAATCCGAGCGGGCCGAGGCTCCATATAGCGGAGCTTGCCTGGAAACATGGTTTCTCGAACGAGAAGTACTTTTATCGTCTCTTCAAGGCTGAATTCGGCCATACGCCTGGCGAGACGCTGGAAATCATGTCTCGCTCGAATATGATTTCAGCATCGATTGCTCTCCATTCCCGCGAAAAGCCGGTCGACAGCCCCTCGGGCTGGACATTGCCCTTTGGCGTGCCGGGCCGCTAAGTTCGTTTGCTCGAGCATAAGATGTACGAAGGTACACTCGAAATGGACAAACCGGCTGCCATAGATCGTCTTGTCCCATTCAAGCCAATCGCAAAATATCCGGGTACGTTGTCGGTCATATGAAATTCGAGAGGTTGGAACCTGTGTGCACTTGTTATGGACGAGATTGCACAAGATGACCGAGCTGTTGTCGTTGCTCGGGAGAGTTTTACTGCTATCTTCCTGAAATGGAATGGAAATTGGTCAGAAGCCGCAATTCATTTCAAAGCCTCCGCTGAGGTCGTCTCTTCTTCCTCGTCGCGGCTGTTATGCCGCGTTGCGCTTCCCATTCCCGACACGAAGGGAGCAAGCCTTTTCAACGCTATAGGGAACCAAGTGACAGACCGCCGCGCAGTCTCAAAGCTCAGCCGTGACCACGGCATGAGCAATCACGGAAGAATGCATCAGTCATTCGTCAACAGAGGAAATTCCCTTGCGTAAGATCATTTGCGCTTTTGCATTTGTCGCACTCTCATTCACGTCCGCAGCAGCCAGCGTATGTTCGCAGCACTACCAGAGCACTGGCGTTCCCCTAGTCACCGGTGTGACCTATAAGACCTGGATGGAATTCCCTTCCGTCGGTCCTGCCGCTGCCCTCGATAAGGTGTCGAGGGCGGTCCTGGCTGAAGGTTTTGTGGATGTGAATGTCGAAAAACAACTCGGCACGCTGACAGCACAACAGGAAACGACGGGGTCCGGCCGCCCGCAGACCTTGCGCGTCGTCGTCCGGAAGAGCGGCAAGGGCAGCCGCATCGATGCCGTTTTCATGGTGCCGCAGGGACAGGTTGCTCCCAGCATGAGCGACAATCTCTGCCGTGTCGTCAACGCGGTGGCTGAATAAGCGTTACGGCCTTCGTCAAAAGTATTTGGCGATGGCCGCATATCTCAAATGAAAGAGAGGCCGATGCCGCCTGCGCCCATCAGCAGCACCACCACCGACGGTGGCGCGCGCCAGGCGGCAAGCAGCACGAAGCCCGTCAACGCCAGTGCAAAATCATAAGACCGTAGAACCGCGCTGGTCCAAACCGGATTATAAAGCGCTGCGCCAAGGATACCGACGACCGCGGCACTTGCGCCGCGCAAGGCCGCTTGCGCTAGGGAATAGCGACGGAAATCATCCCAGAACGGCAAGGTGCCGACCAATAGCAAAAGTCCAGGCAAGAAGATCCCGACGAGCGCAATCGCCGCCCCGGCGACGCCGTACGTGGGAGGGCCTGTCACGGCGCCGAGATATGCCGCGAAGGTGAACAGCGGCCCTGGGACTGCCTGGGCTGCGCCATAGCCCGCCAGGAACGTGTCGGCATTGACCCAGCCGGTGTCGACCACCTCCGCCTTCAGGAGAGGCAGCACGACATGTCCGCCCCCGAAGACAAGCGCCCCCGAGCGATAGAATGCATCAAACAGGGATAATCCCTGTGACCCGATGATACTGACGGCTGCCGGCAGCAGGCCAAGGAGACAGAAGAAAATCAACAGGCACGAAGCGCCGACCCATCGGGAAACGCCGAAGGAAAAATGGTGGGAATCGGATGATGTCTCGCTACGGCAAAACAGCGTTCCCATGAGCGCCCCTGCCATGATCGCCGCGATCTGGCCGAATGCGCTCGACACAAACACGACGATCAAAACAGCCGCAAGTGCAATGCTCGCGCGCTCCTTGTCGGGTGTCAAATTGCGTGCCATGCCCCAGACGGCCTGGGCGACGACTGCGACGGCAACAATCTTGAGACCATGAAGCAGGCCATTTCCAATCGGTCCGCTGAAGGCCGTCGCCGCCATGGCGAAAGCGACCAATAGAAGCGCGGAAGGTAGTGTAAAGCCAGCCCAGGCGGCAAAAGCGCCCCGAATTCCCCCACGCAACAGGCCGAGAGCAAATCCGACCTGGCTGGAGGCAGGGCCGGGCAAAAACTGGCACAGCGTCACTAGATCGGCATAGCCCTCCTCGCTGATCCATTTTCTGCGTGTGACAAGCTCATTGCGAAAATAGCCCAGGTGAGCAATCGGCCCGCCGAATGAGGTCAGGCCAAGCTTCAGAAAGGTCAGGAAGACCTCACGCGGCGTTCCTCGCGAGTGGCCGGTGGTGGTGTCAGGAATTGTTGCCGTCGACGACTTCACGAAACAGCTCCTTGGCCTTCCCGCGCGCTATTTGCAGAGCTTCCTTTCCATAGGGAGTCGCGTTGTAAATCCTGCGATGGGTACGCCCGACGCGTTCGGTACGCGAGGTGAGATAGCCCTTCTTCTCCATCGAATGAAGCATCGGATAGAGCGTGCCGGCACTGACCTTGTAGCCGTGATGCGCCAGTTCCCCGATCATCCAGAGCCCATGCAGGTCGCCTTCGGCTGCGTGAAAGAGGACGTGAAGCCGGATGAAGCCGGAAAGAAGATCCTGATGTTCCATTCCTCACCATAAAACAATCTCATCCTCGAATTCCGATATCGAGAACCGAGGCTAACAATATCCCGTCGGGTAAGCAACTCAACGACTGCCGGTAAGGCCGTTGATTGAGCTGTTGCTCGTTCGCTTCGACAGACATCGGCAATCTTGAAACCGGAACCTATTTGATCGCACGGCAGTTAGGTTCAACAGGTAAAGGAGAGGGTAGGAATAGGAGAATAACATGTCGAATGTTTCGAGAACGGGAACCGATGATGTCAACAATGCAACGAGCCGCACAAGATTCGGACGATCCGTCGAGAGCAAGGCTCAATTGCAGGATGCAGCTACGCTCTCATTGGCACTCGATGGGACGGAGGCGCTGAATATCTATCGCCTGGAACCCATCGCTGCTCCGGAAGATCCCCGTTGGGACAATGCCCCCAATCAGGGCACGATCATCGTGGCAGCCAGAAGCGCGGGCGATGCGCGCATCGTGGCAGCGGCCAATGAGCTTGACTTTATGGAAGTCGATGCCGCCCCCGCCGAAGATGTAACGACCAGTAATGCAAGCGCGTTTCGAGACGATAAGCTGTATACCGTCATCGAGATCGGCCGCGGCCGAACCGACCTGAAGCGAGGCATATTGGAAGGCGAGGTCTCGGTTGACACGATTCTTCCCACGCAAGTCGACCGCTGATCTTCCACCTCGATGGCAAGTCCGTTCGTATCAGGAGCAGATCGGGTGGCGCAATCAAGTCGTTGGAACAAATCTCTTAAATCGCCGTTGCGCTAGTGGGAATACCCATGCACTGGCGGCCAGCATTCGCTGACCATGTTCTTCCGACTTGATCAGTTGTTAACGGAGCGAAAAATGCCCGACCAAAACGAGTCACCAGCGGTTCAATCCCTGCGGAAAGAGCAGAAGCGGCAAAGGAGCAGGCCGGCAAGCGAGCTTGACAGAGCGCTTGAAGACACTTTTCCGGCCTCAGATCCGGCTTCGGCGACGCATACCTCAGCCCTGGGTGGTATTGTCCTTGAGGATAACCCTGTAGACGCACCAGGGAGTGGCCTTGCGCGCCGCGAGGATCAATCCGGTTCTGACATGGAATCAAGCACCGATCTCGGTACGTTTGGAGTTGGACGGCGAATTCGCGAAAAGCCGATCACTTCCGTTCTGGCAGCTATGGCAATAGGATTTGCTTTCGGAATAACGCGTTGAAGACGCCAGCAGGTGAGCTTCCTGTGGCGAATCTGGATGGCGCCGGAGATAAGCGTCATGCCGAGGGCATTCAAAAGGCGCTGCGCCGGCCCTGTCCGATGCCCCGGTCGACCAAGAGTCGTCCACAATCTCGGGCTCGGGGCGTAATTGGCTTACAACGATTTTTCGCCTTCACTGAGTTTGATCAAGGGCGTGTGGGGACGTTTGACCGGGCCGTTGAACATCGCCGCGATAAAAGGCGATACCGCCGATAATCAGCACGCATCTCACCACCACGATCAGAATGATATATACGATCAATGCGCTGTATTTTCTGTTCTCAGGCGCTGGCATTGTCGTTTTTCCTCGCGATCCATCTCTTTGCATTCCAACATCGACAGCCAGCAAAAGTTCCAGGAGCCCTTCGCCGGCTGCGTGATCCACATACCCACGAAACCGATGGACATGGGCAGAATTCGACAATTCCGGAACATTATCGCATGCCGGCTGTTCGGCTGGCATCGAGATGACAGCGATCGCGATATGGCAGAGCTCGGCTCTGTCAATTCCTAGCAAGACAGTGGGATCAAGCTGAGAGAAGCGCGTCATCCGTCAATAGCGGGGAGACCGCTATGCCTAATCGAACAATCCGGGCGAAAAGAGCAGGGGCGATCCTGCTCACGATGCAAAAGCTCAATCCCGGAGGCTGCTGAAGAGCAGTCGCAATAATGGTGTGGCAAGCGCCAAGCCGACTGTCATGACCGGATCGGATGACGCGACCGTTAACAAAAAGCCTCCCGGCACGACGAAGCCTGAGAAGGATTCGGATCTTAATTATGATCCCCGTGAAATGAACGAGGGCAAGTTTCGCGGCTGATGCCGGCCCCGAGGTGGCTCGAATGGGAGAGTAGATGCGCAAGTCTGGGCCAGATCGGCCGTCTCAACGAAAGCCAAACCCGCCGCGGATCGCTGAAGCGGTATCCGTATGAGGACCTGGCTGCATCTTTGTATCGACATGCAACGCATGTTCTTTGAAGAGACGCCATGGCATGTGCCCTGGATGGCGCGCACTTTGGACCAGGTGACCGAAGTGACGGGCCGGTTTCCCGAGCGTACGATCTTTACCCGCTTCATTCCACCGCCGCGCCCAGACGTTATGTCTGGGAAATGGCGGGATTACTACGAAAAATGGGAAATGATGACGACAAGTCGGCTACCTCGCGATTTGCTGCTGCTTGCCGATCCGCTTCAGCGCTTCGTTCCGCCGGCCCGCATCTTTGACAAGCTCACGTATTCGCCGTGGACTGACGGCCGCCTTCACCGCAATCTTGTTCTTGAACGCATCGACACCCTGGTCATCAGCGGAGGTGAGACGGATGTTTGCGTCATGGCCGCTGCGCTCGGCGCAATCGAGCTCGGATATGGGATCATCGTTTTGGAAGACGCCGTCTGCAGTGGCGATGACGATGCGCATGAGGCCGCGCTTACGCTCTTTAAAAGACGGTTCTCCGTTCAATCTGAAATCATGACGGTGGAGGAGTTTCTGGCCGCCAGATGACGGAAACGACCGCTTCCTTGAATTGCTGCGATCGTCCGCTACATCCGCTTCCATAAGGTCGGAGGAGATCTGCCAATGCCCCATCGCGCTCCCACAGGAAGCGATTGCCGAATGCTCGCGGAAGCTGTGTTGCAATGGTATAGCTTCTATGAAGTGCCGCCGGATGACGAGGCTTCGATTGCCCTCGTCGGTGCGGCTCTCGAATTCTTTCATGATGGTTATCACACGACAGACGATATTGCCGTGATGTTGATCGGCACTTATATCGGCATCTGGCCGACGAAGATCAACGCGCCCACGTCAGCCGCCATTCACTGATCCTGGCGACCACTGTCCTGAGGCGCTACGGAGCGTCCTCCATGTCGAATTGTGCGATACGTCCGGCCATCGAGATCGAATACGGACTGGATCACCTCGACAGCGACAGCACCATCATCGCTTATCCGAATTGCAGCCGGTTCGATATGTGGACTGACGACTGTCCATTGCCGTGTCCAATAATCGCGCACGGCCTCATGCCCGGGGACGTAATCTTCCTCCATGCCGTTCGCCTAGGCGACATCATCGGCAAGCTCGATGAGCCGGCCGTCACGCACATCCTAGCTTCGATGAAGCCGAGTAAGCGACATTCGGATAAAAGCCGGCCGGTTCGATGCGTTGCCGCAAACCATGCAGTGAACCATCGCAAAGCGGCAGAGCTTTACAAAACGAACTAGTTCGTACATTATTGCCCAGAGGAGTGAGGGATGCTGCTTTGGCAGCACCGATGACCGTCAGGATGAACTTGAATGTCCTGCGAGCGAGTGCGGGTAGAACCGATCTCGGTCGCGGCGCTCTTTCGACATCGGAATTCTTCGGGGAGGAACGACAATGACAACACAGGTTGAACATAAGACGCCCAGGCGGGCAGCGCTTGCGAGTTGGCTCGGAAGTGCGGTCGAGTATTATGATTTCTTCGTCTACGGGACGGCGGCCGCGCTGATCTTCCCAAAAATCTTCTTTTCGGCGGAAGATCCGCAAACGGCGGCCATCGCCTCATTCGCGACCTTTGGCGTTGCCTATATCATGCGGCCCCTGGGTGCGGTCGTTCTCGGCCATGTCGGCGACAAGTTCGGCCGCAAGAAGGTGCTGACCTTCACTTTGCTCCTTATGGGCTTTTCGACCTTCATCATCGGTTGCCTGCCGACCTACAATCAGGCCGGCATTCTCGCACCGATTCTTCTGGTTCTGGCACGATTGCTGCAGGGCATTTCGGCCGCAGGCGAACAGGCCGGCGCCAGTTCCATGACGCTCGAGCACGCCCCGGAAAACCGGCGCGCCTTCTTTACCAGCTTCACGCTGAGCGGAACGCAAGCCGGACTGATCCTTGCAACATTGGTCTTCATTCCGCTTGGAAAGCTCGATGAAGCCGCGTTGATGTCCTGGGGCTGGCGCGTGCCCTTCTTTCTGAGCTTTGTGGTGGTGATTGTCGGATTCTGGGTCCGCCGAACGCTCGCTGAAACGCCTGCCTTCCTGGAGGAAACAAAGAAGGGCGAGGTTGCGAAAGTGCCGCTCGTCGCGCTTTTCACCAATTATTGGGCCGATGTCCTTCGCATCGTCTTTGCCGCGTTGATTTCCGTCGTCAGCACCATCTTCAGCGTCTTCACGCTGTCTTATGCGGTCAATACCATGCATATCGATCGCTCGACGATGCTGACCGTCCTGGTGCTTGCAAATATCGTGGCGCTGGGCGCGATTCCCGCATGGGCCACTCTCGCGGATCGCATCGGCCGCAAGCCGGTGTTCATCTTCGGCGCCATCGGCTGCGCGGCGCTGATCTGGCCCTATATCTGGGCAATCAGCCAGAACAACCTCATACTCGTTTTCGTTCTCGGCATTCTGCTCTCAGGCGTGGTCTACAGCGCGTCCAACGGCATCTGGCCGGCGCTCTATGCGGAAATGTTCGATACCCGCGTGCGTCTGTCCGGCATGGCGGTCGGCACCCAGATCGGCTTTGCGCTCGGCGGTTTCGCGCCGACGATCAGTGCCGCCATCATGGGCACCGGGCCGTTGGGATGGGTGCCGGTTGCCGTGTTTACCTCGATCACAGCCTTGATCGCTGCCGTCTCCGCAGCAACCGCAACGGAGACCTACCGGACGCCGATCGATCAACTCGGCAAGGACGGACGAGGTTTTGCAGCCTCGGTTCGCCACGTCGACCGGACGGTCTAGCGGCTGGTCTCCGGGCAGCGATAACGTCTAGCGATCGCGGATGAATTTGTTGAAAATCGCCAAGTGAACGGGATGAAACAATGAAAACCTCGATCGCGACCGTTTCGATCAGCGGTGACCTCAAGGAAAAGCTCCAGGCCATCGCCAAGGCCGGCTTCGATGGCGTCGAAATCTTCGAGAACGACTTCCTCGCCTTCGATGAATCGCCGCGCCAGGTCGGCCGAATGGTTCGGGACCATGGGCTGGAAATTACGCTCTTTCAGCCCTTCCGGGACTTTGAAGGCATGCCTGAACCCTTGCGCAGCCGGACTTTCGATCGGGCCGAACGCAAGTTCGATCTGATGCAGGAAATGGGGACGGACCTTGTTCTTGTCTGCTCGAATGTCTCGTCCGCGGCGCTGGGCGGCATCGACCGCGCTGCGGCCGATTTCTTCGAACTCGGCGAGAGGGCGGCCAAGCGCGGCCTGCGGGTTGGATATGAAGCGCTTGCCTGGGGACGGCATATTCACGATCACCGCGATGCCTGGGAAATCGTCCGCCGGGCCGATCATCCGAATATCGGCCTCATTCTCGACAGCTTCCACACGCTTTCGCGCAAGATCGATGTCAATTCGATCCGGTCGATCCCGAAAGAGAAGATCTTCATCATCCAGCTTGCCGATGCGCCGCTGATCGACATGGATCTTCTCTACTGGAGCCGCCACTTCCGCAACATGCCGGGGGAGGGCGATCTTCCCGTACTCGAATTCATGAAGGCCGTCGCCGCGACGGGTTACGACGGCTATTTGTCGCTGGAAATTTTCAACGATCAGTTTCGCGGCGGCTCGCCGACCGCCATTGCCGTCGATGGCCGGCGGTCGCTCGTCTATCTCGGCGACCAAGTTCGCCGCGCGGAGAACAGCAGCCTCACCTTGCCGCCCATGCCGGCGCGGGCCGACGTGGACGGCATTGCCTTTATCGAATTTACCGTCGACGAAGCCGAGGCGCCCGTTCTTTCTGATCGGCTGCGCGCGCTGGGCTTCCGGCATGTCGGCCGCCACAAGACAAAACGCGTCGATGTCTTCCGACAGGGCGATATCAATCTGGTCGTCAACACCGATCCGGATGGGTTCGCCGGCGCCTCCTATGCTTTGCATGGTCAGTCGGCCTATGCGATGGGATTGTGGGTGGATGATGCTCAGGCTGCGATGGCTCGGGCCGTGGCGCTGGGTGCTGAACGTTTCGAGCAGCCATTGGACCCCGGCGAGATCGAAATGCCTGCCGTCAGAGGCGTTGGCGGCGGCGTTCTCTACTTTCTCGACCGCAAGAGCATGCTCGCGCGCATATGGGAGATCGAATTCGATCCCGTCAACGACGATGCCGATCTACGACCGGTCGGCCTGACGGGGATCGATCATGTTGCGCAGACGACAAAATATGAGGAATTGCTGACCTGGTTGCTGTTTTACACGGCGATATTGAATGCGCATAAGACGCCGATGGTCGATATTATCGATCCTGCTGGGGTCGTTCGCAGTCAGGTCGTCGAAAACGAGCCGGGTAGCTTGCGCATCACGTTGAACGGTGCGGAAAATCGCAATACCTTGGCCGGGCACTTTATCGCCGAGACCTTCGGCTCCGGCATTCAGCATCTCGCCTTTGCAACAGACGATATTTTCGCGGCGGCGGCTGCCTTATCGGATAACGGCTTTGCTACCTTGGTGATCTCGCCCAACTATTACGACGATCTGGAGGCGAGGTTCGGCCTCGAACCGGCCTTCACCGATCGCCTGAAGGCACATAATATTCTCTATGATCGCGACGATCACGGCGAATATTTCCAGCTTTACAGCCCGACCTATGGCGAAGGCTTCTTCTTCGAAATCGTCCAGCGCAGCGGCTATCGCGGATATGGCGCGGCGAATGCCATCTTTCGCATCGCGGCACTCAGGCGTCACCTGCGGCCGATTGGTCTGCCGAAACTTTAGGCTCTCCCCATTCGCGTAAAGCCTGTGTTAAAGCTTTGATCGTCAATGATGGGCAGGGACAGACCCAGGAAGACGGGCAGGGCATGACGAAAGCGCAAGCGGCCAAGATCGAGCGTCTGACGCGAAAGAACGATCCAGACGCGACCAAGGAAAATATTCTGAAGATCGCCACGGAGGAATTCGTTGCAGCCGGTTTTTCCGGTGCGCGCGTCGATGAGATCGCCGAGCGCACCAAGACGTCCAAACGCATGATCTATTATTATTTCGGCAGCAAGGAAGGGCTCTATCTCGCCGTTCTCGAGCAAGCCTATACGAAGATCCGCACGCTCGAGAGCGAACTCGATCTCGAAAACATGCCGCCCATTCAGGCGATGGCGCAATTGATCGCAAGCACCTTCGATCATGATGATCAGAATCCGGATTTCGTGCGCCTGGTCAGCATCGAAAACATCCATCGTGCCGAGCATATGAAGCGTTCGGTCGTCCTGTCGCAGATGAATATCGCAGTCATCGATACTATTACGGATATCCTCGAACGAGGCTATGCCGACGGCAGCTTCGTCCGCCGGGTGGATCCGGTCGATCTGCACATGATGATCAGCGCCCAGTGCTTCTTTCGCGTCTCCAACCGCCACACCTTCGGGGCGATCTTCGAGCGTGACCTCTCCTCGGAAGAGCTGAAGAAGCGGCACAAGTCTTTGATCATCGACGCCATTCTTGCCTTTCTGAGACATCCTTCCTCCGAAATAGCCTGACGCGCTTGGAGTCGTCCGGTTTGCGGCTGGGGATTTTCCCGGGGCGGGGAAACACGTCTCGCATTGACTTTACGTACTAGTTCGTACATTTTGCGGGCAAGCCTGTGGCATGGCTTTGATCTGCCACTCGGGAGGAGAGATTGAATACTCAAGCCGCCATTATCCCGCGCCAGCTTCATGTTGGATTGATCGGTGCTGGCATAGGCCGCTCGCTGACGCCGGCCATGCACATGCGTGAGGGCGAGCATTGTGGCCTGTCCTATCGGTACGATTTGATCGACCTGGATGTGCGCGGTCTCTCCGTGTCGGACCTGCCGGCTCTCATCGACGAGGCCGAGGCGCAAGGCTTTGCCGGTCTCAACATCACCCATCCCTGCAAACAGGCGGCCGTCGCCCTGATGGATGAGCTGTCGCCCGATGCTCAGACGCTGCGATCCATCAACACGGTCGTTTTCCAAGGAAGCCGCAGGATCGGCCACAATACCGATTGGTGGGGGTTCGCCGAAAGCTTCCGGCGCGGGCTGGCCGGCGTTTCGCTTGATCACGTCGTGCAGCTGGGCGCGGGCGGCGCCGGTGTTGCCGTTGCCCATGCGGTGGCTGGGATGGGGGCACGTTCAATCGAGATATTCGATTTGGATCCCTTGCGCGCAAAGGCACTCGTGGATCAGCTGCAGCCGGCACACGACACTTGCACCTTCTCGGTTGGCCGTGATCTGGCCGCGGCCCTGGATTCTGCCGATGGCCTGGTTCACGCAACACCGACCGGCATGGCCGCGCATCCTGGCTTGCCGCTCGACGCGGAACTTCTATCGGATCGCCTCTGGGTCGCCGAGATCGTCTATTTCCCGATCGAAACCGAATTGGTGACGCTTGCAAGGAGAAAAGGATGCCGCGTTCTCGACGGCGGCGGCATGGCGGTATTCCAGGCGGTGAAGGCTTTCGAACTGTTCACCGGCATCCGTCCGACGGCGGAGCGCATGATGCAGCACTTCAATTCGCTGCGCTCCATGATCTGATGACCGCATGGCCTCGTGACGCCCCGTGGCTAAACCCGCTCACTTCCGGCAGTTTTGCTCCGAGCTTGCTAAGCTTGTTGGCGGCGCACCTTGGCGCCACCCTCGCAATATCATTGAAATACCAGCTGCTGGAAGCAAGTGTGGCAAAGCGGCTACAGCGGCCGCTGCCTAAGCAGAAAACCGTAATTTCCTAAACATAGTCCATAGTTTTCTAAAATACCGCCGTCACGAATGCAGCCATCCTCGCTGTAGTAACCATTCGGTGCGCTATGGACACTCAACTCGCAGGTTTTGAAATCTTTGCTCCGAAAATCGATGTGGTCTGGCCCGCCTTGCAACGGCAATATGCCAGCCGCCTGACCGGTACGGAAATCGATCATCTATTTGCCTGCCGCGCCCTGGTAGGGACCGTGCTCCCTTCCGATCGCGCCCATGTTGCATTCATTCCATTCCGGAGCCGGACCAAACAGAATCAGATCCGACAGGACTTGCATCACGTGATGGATTTCGCCGCCGGCGAAATGCGCCCGAAGCGTCGATCACCCGTGACTTGCGTGTAATGCATACAGCTAACCCTTACGAATTCGGCAATGCCGATACTTCAATCGATCGGGAGAGTCGCATGAACACTGAAAAGATCATTATCTTTGACACCACCTTGCGTGACGGCGAGCAAAGCCCCGGCATCAACCTCGATGCCGGTGAAAAGGTCGAGATTGCGCTTATGCTCGAAGGGCTGAAGGTCGACGTGATCGAGGCCGGCTTTGCCGTTTCCAGTCCCGGCGAATTCGACGCCATCAAAGCCGTGGCGCGCGTCGTCAAGGATAGTACGATTTGCAGCCTGAGCCGCGCGGTCGAGCGCGACATCGACCTGACGGCGGAGGCGGTTTCCGGTGCGGCGTCGTCTCGTATCCATATCGTGCTGGCAACCTCGCCCATTCACATGAAATACAAGTTGCAGATGACACCGGAAAATGTGCTCGAACATGCCGTTCGCGCCGTGATCCACGCGCGACGTTATTCCGATGATATCGAGTTTTCCTGCGAGGACGCGAGCCGGTCGGAGCCGGAGTTTCTTGCCCGTTTCGTGGAACAGGTGATCAGAGCCGGTGCGACCACCGTCAGTCTGCCTGATACGGTCGGCTACGCCACGCCGCACGAATACGGCAAGCTATTCACCTATCTGCGCAATGTCGTACCGAACGCCGACAGGGCCGTGTTCTCCGCCCATTGTCACAATGATCTGGGTATGGCTGTTTCCAATTCGCTCGAAGCGACCAGGCAGGGCGCGCGCCAGATCGAATGCACGATCAACGGGATTGGCGAGCGAGCGGGCAATGCGTCGCTTGAAGAGATCGTCATGGCGCTGCATACCCGCGAGGATTTCTTCCGATGCCAGACATCGGTCGAAACCCGCCGATTGACTGCTGCCTCCCGGCTCGTCTCGGAGATCACGGGTTTCGTTGTGCAGCCTAACAAAGCGATCGTCGGCAAGAATGCCTTCTCGCACCAATCAGGCATTCACCAGGATGGCATGTTGAAGAACCCGTTGACCTATCAGATCATGACGGCGGCGGAGGTCGGCGCCGACGAGTATCGGCTGGTGCTCGGAAAGAATTCGGGTCGTAACGGTTTTCGCATGTGCATGCGCTCGCTGGGCGTCGAGTTCAGTTCCGATGCCGATCTTGATCTCGCTTTCTCCCGTTTCAAGGATATCGCCGATCGGAAGGCATCGCTTTGCGACGAGGATCTTCTGGCGACGGTTGCGGGCATGGAAGCGTTCTCCCTGGAAAAACGCATCGCATAATTCTACCCCAGAACATGTAAGCGGGATCGGCTGTGTGTCGGAACCGTGCTTCCTCCAGGCCTGACCGGTCTGAGGAAACGCACGTCGATAGTTTGCAGAACTCAAGAACGAAGGTCATAGCGAAGAGGCGAGCCAATGACGGTGAATCTTGTAGTCGAAACGGCGGGTGACGTTCGGGTCGCCAAGCTGAAAACAGGGCCGAAAACAGGATATGAATTCCTGATCGACACGCTTGCGACCTGGCATGTGCGCCATTATGCCGGTGTCACAGGGGGAGGGGTCATCCATTTGCTCAAGCATCTCGAGCCGATGGTCGTCCCCGACGACGGGACCGAACGCCCGGTTTTCTTCAATATCGGCGAATACGTCGCCGGCTTCATTCCCCTGGGATATTATCTGGCGAGCGGGAAAATCAGTGCAGCCATTGCAACGACCGGGGCCGCAACGCGGTTGCTGACCTGCGGCCTGAGTGATGCGAAATTGCACAATATTCCCGCAATCTACCTCATTCCTCTCAGTCCGGCGGATACGCGACACCGTGCACCGTTGCAGGATACGAGCCCGGAGGGTGCCGGCGTCGTGGCTCAGTTGCAGGCCGAGCTACCATCAGGCACATTCGTCTTGAATGATCCAGACCATATCGAGGAACAACTTGAGCAGGCCCGCAAACATCTCGATCAGGGCTCGCCCGTTGCTCTTCTGATGCCGCCGGAGGCACTCGGAAAGATGGTGCCTGAGCTAGCCTATACGCCTTGGCGCGGAGACTACATCAATAAACCGAACAGGATCGACCAGGAGTCGCTCGCCAATTTCTTGGCCGAATTCCCAGGGCAATCGGCTGGGCGCCGGGTAATTGTGCTCGCCGGGGAAGAGGCGGCCATGTATCCGGACATGCCTGCACTCACCACACGTTTGTGCCAGGTATTGCAGGCCCCGATCGTCTGGAGCATTAACGGGGCGAATGCGGTGGCGCGCGACAATAGCCTCGGTTTCGGCTATCTGGGGTTCGGCGGCAATGATCGCGCAACGCAGCTCTGGAGAAGCCTCGGTCCTGACGATATCGTCATTACCCTCGGGTTTTGCCCTGACGAATATACCCTTAATTTTTCTGACATACCTGCCCATACGACATGGAATTTCACCAATCTGACCGCGCCATACGGCAGTGTCGGAGGCGAGTTTCGGCATCGTGTGCGCGGCGACTATTTCGATGTTCGAGGGCCAATCGATCAAGTTCTGAGCGAAGCGATCGGCCTGCTCGAGGATATCAGACCGCCGCGCCCCCCGGCACCGGCTTTTGTGGCTGATCTCAATGATCGCAAGATCATGCCGCCGCGCAACGGGACGATCGATATTGCCCGATTTTATCAGGAGCTTGATCGTCAATGGCAGCCCGGAAGCGTTGCATTCGATGATGTGTGCCTTGCCTACAAAGATCGTCAGTATGTCACGCAGCGCCCGCATCCGAACGTCCGTTTCCATTCGCTTTATCGCGGTTCGGCAATGGGCGGAGCATTCGGCGCGGCTATCGGCGCAAAGCTTGCAAAACCGGACGCGACGGTCTTCGCTTTTACGGGCGATGGCTGCTTCCGGTTGATTGCCGGATGCCTGGCCGAAGCGCGATCATTGGGGATCGTCCTGTTCGTGCTGGACAACGGCGCACTCGGCATCATGGTGCAGGGCCTGCCCGTGGTTATTCCAGACTATTCATCCTCCCGCTACCACAGCGATCTGCACCGCATCGACTTTGGATCGATGGCGCGCGCCTGCGGCTGGGAAAGCCGCAGGCTGATGCCGGATCTGAGTAATCTGGCCGAGATCATGCGTGAAAGCTATAGTCCCGGTCACCCATCGATCCTGGTTGAGGTACCCGTCGATGCGGAGCAGGTGGTGGGACAAAACCCACGGGCTAACAATCTCTAGCATGCGAGAGACAATGGGGAAGCAGCCGCAAAGGGCGTCGCCGGCAATTGGCGCATGGTTCTGCCTATTGGCGGTCTGGCGTCATGAAATTGGCTAGCTCCAGTACTGCTTATATAGGAATTTACTTAGTCCAAGGCGAACGCCATTCTTTCTGTCGATAGCGATCTAAAGGAGGGTGTCACGATGCCTGTTAATGGGGAGCTTTTCGAAACGGCGGCCGGGAAACATGCGGTCTCTCTTGGCATTATCCCTTTAGGCCATCCATCTGTCGCCGCGACGAGACACAAATCCGAAAATATAATGCGTCTAAAGGCTGATGGCAGATCCGCCGATGATATCGCAAGAGAAGCTGGCGTCAGCCGATCGACGGTGATTAGAATTTTGCGCTATGTCGAAAGAGCTGCTGCCAGCTAACACCGCCTCAATCGCCCACTGGCCAACTCTACGTCGACGATCGTCTCATCGGCCGTACCGTTCATTCTCACTCAGTTCAGCACTTTCAGGACGACTTTGCCTCGGATGTGATCTTCTTGAAGCGCCTTTTGTGCCGCCGCTGCGTCACGAAGCCCGAAGGTGCGATCGACGCGGACCTTTACCTTGCCGCTATCGATGAGTTTGGCGATCTTCTGGAGCTGGGCGCCGTTCGGCTGCGCGGTGTAGCGGCCGGTCCTGATGCCCTGGGCCCCGGCTCGCTGTTTATTGGGTTCCGTCAGGGTGGAAATCAAGGCGCCGCCGTTTTTGATGACCGAAAAGCTTCGTTCCTGTGTCTCGCCGCTCACGAGATCGAAGACGAGATCGACCGGTTCGACCATGGTCTCGAAGCGCTCTGACTTATAGTCGATGATCTGATCGGCGCCCAAGCCACTCAGGAAGTCCCGGTCAGCCGCGGAAGCCGTGGTTGCCACCCAAGCACCCCTGGCTTTGGCGAACTGAATTGCAAGATGGCCGACACCGCCGGCGCCGCCATGGATGAGAACGCGCTGGCCGGCTTCCAGCTTGCCGTGATCGAAGAGACCTTGCCATGCCGTGATGCCCGCAAGCGGCACCGCCGCGGCTTCAACGTGGTCCAGAGACCCGGGCTTCATAGCGATTTCGTCCGATTTTGCGATCACGAATTCTTCGTAGCCGCCGTGATCCGGTGCCAGAAAGGCGAAGACCTCGTCACCCATCAGAAAACTTGAAACCGACTGGCCCGCATCGGCAATTTCGCCGCTTACGTCGCGACCGAGCACATAAGGGAAGTCTTTCTCCGTGACGACGGGATATTTGCCCTCGCGCATCTTCGCATCGACCGGATTGACGCTCGCGGCAAAGACCTTGATGACGACTTCGTCGGTTGCTGGTATCGGTTGCTCGATTTGGTCGAGTTGCATGACCTCCGGCCCGCCAAAACGATGAATTCGTACGGCTTGCATCGTTGAATCTCCTTGCTGATTAAATCTCAGAACCGCATCTGCCGATGAGACATCGAGGCATATTCGTGTCACAAGAGCGATGCAATCAAAGCCCGTCGCGGCGCTTCGCAGCCTCCTGGAAAAGCGAGATTTCTCTCCTTTTCTCGAGCACATAATCGACATAGCCGATGCAAGCGCAAACAAGCAGGCTACTGCTTGCGGCAAGTATCATCAGCAATCCGATCACGATCACCATCGTCATCATCGGCACTCGATTGAACCGCAACCGAACAAGCCACTGTGCCGGAAGTTCCCAAAGCGGGAGATACGAAGAATAAGTGATCCGAAAGCGCTCATGCCCTTTTCAGATATCGCCATGCCGCCACACACGCTGATGAGAAGAGCGGCGTAGACGAGATTGTAGGCATCGACGACCCATTGCAACTGTGTCACCGAAGCCGCGAGGCTCTTGCCGAGCGGTTGAACCGCGAGATTGATGACCGATGTGTCGACCTGCGCAACGATCACGCCCAGGCAAAGAACGGTGAGTGAGGCGGGATGCAGTTTCGGAAGTGATTTCTCGCATTGCTCGATCGAATGCATGGCATTTCCTCTCGGAAGCAAACGTAGCGCAATTGAATTGGTTCACTTCGCAGGAGATCCGATCCGCGCGCCGGAACAAATGGCCGTGGCCGCCGTTCAATTAAGGAGATGTTGAAAGGCCATGCTCGGTCGGCGGCGCGAATGCTCGCGACAGCAATCCCGGGCGCGGAGTTGACAATGAACCACAAATCCAAGGAAGAGCCAGACATCCGCACAACACCGGCATCCCGACGCAGGGCCGGTTCTTCTTTGATCGCCTGGATAGCGGCGCTGATCTTCGCTTTGTTTGCGGGTGCGCTTTTGATGAAATCGGAAAAGCAGCTGGGCACGGATGCAGGCACGGATAGCGTGACGACATCCACGACATCGGCGCCGCCGACAAAAAACGAGACTGCGCCAACGCCATCAAGCAGGCAGGATGCGCCTGAAACTCCCGCTCGTTCCGATAATAGTTCGCAGCCGTAATTTTCATCAGAATGCCTGGTGCTGAATGTCGACCACCTGGGTCAAGATCGACATCTCTGTTTCCGAATGCCGCACTGTGGTCGCGTTGATTTCATCCAATGCGTGCCGATGTAGAAGAGCAAACAACGCATCGTTCATGTTCGGGCCATTGAAGATATCGGGATCGTCACAGGCAACGTTGATGGTCCGCTCCACCACGCGGTTTACAGCCGTTTCGCTGACGAGAAACCCGCGCGCCCAATTTCTCAGCACGGCGCGGAGCGTCGGATCTTTTGGGAGTTTTGCTGGTTTCAGGAAGATCATCATGCTCATCCAGTCCTTGCAGGCGGGAGCACGTATCAACCCTCAGTCGTCACCGCCTACGCGATCAGTTGGCAACGATAATACTCCTTCATGGACCGGAGTCCAAGTCGAATGCGATGGCAAGCAACGATGACGGATCCCGCGATCGAAACGCTGCGGTCACGAGCCTCAAAAGCCGACAATCGTGCAGCAAAACGGCAACGCTAAAGCCGCAATTGCAAGCGCACCTATCGCCAGAACCGCTTGGTGTCGAGGACGTCGTCGAGGGCCGCCTGCGCCGCCGCGATCAATGATCCCTTGTCGGCGTGCAGGATGACCGATGTGGCCTCGGGGTGATCTAGCAGGCCATGCTTGTTCAGCACGCTGGGGCCGGTTGCCAGGTCGTTCAGCGCTCCAAGCTGGTCCTGCAATTCTCCCATGGCCTTGATGAAACGCTTGTGGCGACGAGCCTTCTTTTGGTCGGCGAACAATGATTTGAAGAATTCCGCGGCGTAGCGCAGCTTTTTGGCATCCTTCCTCGCCTCGTGCCGCTGCTCGTCGTCGACATGTGCGAGATCGCGGCCGTGCTTCTTCAGCTTTTTCCGCATCTTGTCGAGCGCTTCGACCGCCTGTTCGGCGATCGTCTTGTCTTTCGCCGGTCCATCCAGATAAGCGCCCGTGTGCAGCCATTCATGGAAATCCAGCATCAGCGCTCTGGCGCGGGGTGATCTCAGCGCTTTCTCGACCTCGTCATAGGCCGCCTCGCGAACCTCCTGCAGCCTGTCAGCAAAATCCCCGTCTTTCGCTTTCGGCAAAAGCACGTCGATGTTGCGGGCCTCGCCCAACACGCCTGCCAGCCAGCGGAATTCGTCGGATAATCGACGGGCTTCATCGTCCAGGAGCGGCTTAAAGAGTGAAATCGCGGATCGCAACCGCCGCATCGCGACGCGTGCCTGGTGAAGCGCTTCCGCGCTTCTTCGGTGCAGCAGCACGGTTTCGTTCAATCGAAATTGCCGAAAACAGGCTTGTGTTATTGCCTGAAATCCGTCCACAGCGCTCGACCGCCACTCCAGGTCGATCTCCGCTGATTTATGCACATGTTGCGCCGCGGCCAGCAGCCGATAGCCGCGCTCGGCCTTGGAGTAGACGCCGAACTTGAATGGAACGATCGCCTCGATCTTGCGTGCGAGAGCAAACAAATCCTTCGGATCGCCGTCCTTCAATTCCAGCTCTATCTCGCAGATAGGCGCCTGCCGATCAGCCTCCGCAGCCGTGCCGCGATCGGCGGCGAGCTCGATCTTGGAGCCGTTCTCGACCAGGTTCCAGATCCGGCGGTCGATGGAAACCTCGAACTGGGGAAAGAGATCTTCCCGGATGTCGCCGAACTGATTGAGAAGAGGGCTCGTATGGTCGAGGGCTGGGACGTCCGCCTCGACGGCGGTCTCCCATTCCGACCGTGCGAACAGCGACGCGCTGGGGCCGGTTGCCTTCACCGTCTGCGTCCTCGCGGCACCGGAACGGCGGATCCGGAGTGTGAAACCTGCGTCGAACAGCCTGCGGTCGTCCGTGTCGAAATAAACCGAATGCTGCTCGACCGTCTCGGCGGGTTCGCCAAGCAGATCCGACGCGACGAGGCTGTCCATCTCCAAATGCGACAGATCAAGCTTCAGTTCGATTTCAGCCACCTTGATGCTCCCTATGCCCTATATGATCAGTGGAACGGTTTCGTAGTAGGGATAGTTCAATCGTTTCACATCCAGATGAAAGCACGCTTTCTCCGCAAGATCACCGTCTAGCGTGATGAAATCGACTGAAAGCAAACGTGGGACCACGATAAAATCGGTGAAACGGCCAAAGGCTCGCCCTCGATTATCGCGAGTTTTTTTCGCGGAGCATCATCGGCAGGCCCGCTGCTCCGGGCCGCCGTTTCGTTGGCAGCCGACTAATGGTGCTTGAAATATTGCACCTCGCGCTCATGCTTTTCGGCAGCCTCGCGGCTTTTGAAGGTGCCGAGATTCCTGCGCTTGTTTGTCTTCGGATCGACCTTGCGCGAGTAGAGCCGGTATTCGCCGGATTTCAGTTTGCGGATCATAGCCATATTCTCCGATTAAAGGGATTTAATCCTCACAAGCCCGTTCTGGTTCCAATGGAATCGATCGGCGCAATGCGGTTGCCATCCGCCCGACCACATCGTGCCGGCCATATCGTGAAAGCAGGTACGATCGCTGGCGTGGTACACCCAAATCTTCGGCATGCGGAATCTCCCGGGAACAATTGGCCGTTCGTCTGGTTCTCGCTTAGGCAACAGCGGGAGGCCTGGAGACGAACACGCTCGCTCCATGCTCCGGCTGCCAGGCAAAGGCGTGGGGTGTCCGCGGAGCGGATGCCGGCCGCGAAACGCTGGCGGGACGCTCTCGCCCGATATCACAAGCGCATCGGTTGCCATCACGGAGGCAAGCATCATGAAGTTCACGATCAACGGTGAAAACGTCGAGGTGCAGGCGGATATTCGCACATCGCTGCTTGATCTGCTGCGCAATATCCTTGGCTTCACCGGCACAAAGAAGGGATGCGATCAGGGCGCTTGCGGCGCCTGCACGGTCCTGGTCGACGGCGAGCGCATCAACTCCTGCCTGGCGCTGGCAATTCAGTATCAGGGCCGGAATATCACGACGATCGAGGGTATTGCTTCGGAAAGCCAGCTTCATCCGCTGCAACAGGCTTTCGTCGAATGCGAAGGTTTTCAATGTGGATACTGTACGCCGGGGCAGCTCTGCTCCGCGATCGGGATGATGCATGAAGTCGATCGCAACGTGCCGAGCGCCGTTACAAAGGACCTTTCCGCAACGAGCGTCGTTCTCGATGAGATCGAGCTTCGCGAACGCATGAGCGGCAATCTCTGTCGCTGCGGCGCTTATAACGGCATTGTCGAGGCCATCTCGCGGACCTTCTCCGAAAGCGAAACGGAGAGCAAGAGGAGGGCACGGGCATGAACCTCTTCTCGTACGAGCAGGCATCCAACGCTAGCGCCGCCATCGATCTCGCCAAAGCCGGCAACGCGCCGCGATATCTCGGGGGAGGCACGAATCTCGTCGATCTGATGCGCGAAGACATCGAACGCCCGGACATGCTGATCGATATCACGCAATTGCCCGCCGACATCGAACCACGTTCCGATGGCAGCCTTCTGATCGGCGCCGCGGCAAAAAACACCGCGCTTGCGGCAGATCCATATGTCCGCTCGACCTTTCCATTGCTTGCCCGCGCCATTCTCGCAGGGGCAAGCGCTCAAATCCGCAACATGGCGACCGTCGGCGGCAATATCTTGCAGCGCACCCGTTGTCGGTACTTTTATGACGATGCCGCCCATTGCAACAAGCGGCGGCCCGGTGACGGCTGCGACGCCAGAGACGGATTCAATCGCTACCATGCGATCCTCGGCGCCTCGCCTTCCTGCGTCGCGACCCATCCATCCGACATGTGCGTCGCGCTTGTCGCTCTGGATGCGAGGCTGCACCTCAAGGGCCCGATCGGTTTGCGCAACATGCCTCTCGCGGATCTGCACCGACTGCCTGGCGAAAGGCCCGATATCGAGACGGAGTTGCAGCCGAACGAGCTGATCACCGCAGTTGAAATCCCGCCGCTTCCCTTCGCCCGATGCTCCACCTATCGCAAGGTGCGCGACCGCGCGAGCTATGCCTTCGCTTTGATCTCCGTTGCGGCTGCCGTCGACATCGACGAAGCCGGCAAAGTGCTTGACGTCCGCCTGGGGCTCGGCGGCGTTGCCCACAAACCCTGGCGCGCCCTGAAGGCCGAAGCGGCCCTGAAAGGCCAATCCGCCAATGTCGAAAGCTTTCGCGCCGCAGCCGAAGCGGAGCTCGCCGCGGCGGTTGGGCTGAAGGATAACGGATTCAAGATCGAGCTGGCGAAACGAACAATTGTTGCCGTTCTCGATGAATTGAAGGGAGAGGGCGCATGAGCGTACAATCCGATACCCCGAAAGGGAAGCCGGGCAGCTGGCAGCCGGCCGTTACGTCCGATCCGCTGCTGCGCAAGCACGGCGCTCTCGGCCGGCCGATCTCCCGCGTCGACGGGCCGCTTAAAGTCCAGGGCAAAGCCCGCTTTGCAGCCGAATATCGTTATGAAAACATCTGCTACGCAGCGCTCGTCTTCAGCAAGATCGCGCGGGGCCGCATTACCAAGCTTGATACCGCCGCAGCCGAAAAGGCGCCCGGCGTCGTGCTGGTGATGACTTATCGGAATGCGCCTCGAATGAAGGCGCCGTCCTTGATGATGTCCTCGCCGTCGGCCGCCGGCGCAAGCGATCTGCCCGTCATGCAGACCGACGAAATCCACTGGAACGGCCAGGCTGTCGCGGTGGTTCTCGGCGAAACGCAGGAACAAGCCGATCACGCGGCATCGATGATCGCGGTGGAATATCACCCGCTTCGAGCCGTCACGTCTTTTGAGGAAGCCAAGAAAAAGCCGCGTCAGCTGGAGACATTGCTTGGCGAGCCGCCGATCCTGGAAATCGGTGACGCGGAAGGGGCCTTAAAGGCATCGGAAGTGCAGGTGGACAGTATTTACCGGACGCCTCGGTACAACCATAACGCAATCGAGCTGCACGCCGCGACGGTTGTCTGGAAAGGCGATGAGCTGCGTGTGCACGATGCGACGCAGATGATCGATCTGACCGCCGGCCAACTGGCGGATATTTTCGGTATCGATCCGAGCAAGGTGCGCGTGACCTCACCCTATGTCGGCGGGGGTTTCGGCGGCAAATGCCTGTGGGATCACCAGATCCTTGCATGCGCGGCCTCCAAGCTCGCGCAGCGCCCGGTCCGTATTATGCTGTCGCGTGAGGGTGTCTTCCGCCTCGTCGGCGGCCGCACGGTGACGGAACAGCGGGTGGCGCTGGGCGCCAACACCGATGGAACGCTGAATGCGCTTGTTCATACCGGCATCGTCGCGATGACGCTGCATAATTCCTGTCCCGAGCAGTTCACCTTTCCGGCCCGGCATCTCTATGCCGCCAAAACCTTCCGGCTGGCTCAGGAGGTTGCCGACATGGATATGCTGGCAAACACGTTCATACGGGCGCCGGGAGAAGCCATCGGGACGTTCGCGCTGGAATGCGGGCTGGACGAACTGGCCGATAAGCTCGGGATCGATCCGGTCGAGCTGCGCAAGCGCATCGAGCCGGAAAAGGATCCGACGAGCGGCAAGTCCTTCTCCTCGCGTCATTTGCTCGAAGCCTATGAGAAGGGCGCGAAACAATTCGGCTGGCATCGCCGCAATCCGGAGCCGCGTCGGCGGCGCGAAGGGGAGTGGCTGATCGGCATGGGCTGCGCGACCGCGACCTATCCTTACTATCGCTTTCCCGGAACGGCGGCCGGCATCAGGTTGACGGCTGACGGCCGCGTCACGGTTTCGACAGCGGTTCACGACATGGGTATGGGAACGGCAACGGCGCAGACGCAACACATTGCCGCGCGTCTTGGCATTCCGGCCGATCGGATCACCTTCGAATACGGCGACAGCGCCTTGCCTCGCGGCATCATTGCCGGCGGCTCGACGCAAACGGCCTCGATCGGCGGCGCCGTCATTGCCGCGACGGAGGTCTTCGTCGAAGAGTTGATCAAGCTTGCGGGAAACGCCTCGCCGCTCGCCGGCCTTTCGCTTGCCGACGTCGAACCGCGTGACGGCGGGATCGGTCATCGCGACGATGTCGAACGCTTCGAAACATATGAATCGATTCTCCGGCGCTCCGGTCGCAATGAGCTTGTCTGCCGGGCCGAAGCGCGCCCGCCGGCGGAGATGGAGGCTTTCTCCATGCATTCCTACGGCGCGCAATTCTGCGAGGTGCGTGTTAGCGAGGTCACGGGAGAAATTCGAGTTACACGCTTTCTCGGTTCATTTGATGCCGGACGTATTCTGAATGCCAAGACGGCGACCAGCCAGTTCAAGGGAGGCATCATCATGGGAATTGGTCTCGCTTTGACGGAAGAGACGAATTTCGATGAGCGGACGGGCCGCATCGTCAACGCCTCCCTTGCCGAATATCATGTGCCCGTACAGATGGATGTGCCTGAGATCGATATCATCTACACGGATGTCGCGGACCCGCAGGCACCAATGGGAGCGCGCGGAATCGGTGAGATCGGCATAACGGGTGTGGCAGCCGCTATCGCCAATGCCGTCTTTAACGCGACGGGTAAGCGCGTTCGCGAGCTGCCGATCACACTTGATAAAATGATCTAGCGTAAGTGCAGCCTTAAGCTCAGCGGACCACATGACTGGGTATCGGCCAAATAGTACGGCAGTAGTTTTTGGAGGGGTTGGTGGAACTAAAACTGGGGTTGTCTGTTTGGAACCGGGACCAGCAAGGTCTTGCAACCAAACGAAGGAGAAAGAACATGGCAACTCAAGGCGGTTCACACGACCAGCACGTCAAAGCTGGTCAGCAGAGCCACAAGAATACCGGCACGAAGCAGCAAGCCTCATCTCGGAACGAGCAATCAAAAGAGGGAACGCGTGGTGGAAGCCATGAACAGCATATGAAGCCCGGTCAGCCGAGTCACAAGAAGTCGTGATTCAGTTTCATAAAAGCCGCACAGGCGGCCTTTCTCTGCGGCGGTGAAAAAGCTGGCCGCGCAAAGAACTCACCGATAATCGTTGGAGGAAACAATGGCATCCGAGAAGACATTGAACGATCTGTTCCTGGACACCCTGAAAGACATATACTACGCCGAGAAGCAAATCCTCAAAGCATTGCCCAAGATGGCACGCGCGGCGCAGGCAGAAGAAGGCAAGCAAGGCTTTCTGCATCACCGCGATGAAACACAAGGCCATGTCGAGCGCCTGGAGCAAGTCTTCGAAATGCTTGGAAAGCCGGCGCGGGGCAAGACATGCGAAGCGATCCAGGGGATCATAGCCGAAGCCGACGAGATCACCGAGGAGTTCAAGGGCACCTCTGCGCTCGACGCTGGCCTTATCTCTTCGGCTCAGGCTGTAGAGCACTATGAAATCGCGCGCTACGGCACGCTCATCGCATGGGCGAAGCAACTTGGATTGAAGGATGCCGTACCTCTCCTCCAGCAGACGCTGGCAGAAGAAAAGGCGACCGACCAGAAACTTACGAAGCTTGCGGAAACGGCGGCGAACGCAAAGGCGAAAAAAGCCGCGTAGGGCTCCGGTCGTATTTCATTCGTCGATGCGCTGCCGAGGTGGCGCATTGCCCTGGATCAAGGAAGACGACGTTCCACTTTACGACGCAGGAGAGCGAATGCGTGTGGGACGACGGGCAGGGCTGCGATCTGCCCGATCTCATGTCCGCAATCGGGGAAGCAAAGAATATATTGGTGGAAATGGCAGCCGACGGCATTCTGCAACAGCACGGGACGGCTGGTTGGCGCGTCTTAAAAAGACGCGCTACGCTTAGCCGCGCAGCAAAGGTTTGCTTCCGGCGCCTGTCTGAGAAAAGGCCCCTGCTGGAGTTCGATCACATCCGGTTGCAATATCCCGGCTTGCGTCGAGGCTACTTTCTCTCGCCGGCCTAACGCCTCATCACGTTCATGACCAGGGAGACCACGAAGAATAACAGGAAGATGAAGAATAGCACCTGAGCAATTGACGCGGACGCGCCGGCAATGCCGCCAAATCCGAGGGCGCCTGCGATCAGGGCTACGACCAGAAATACCAACGCATAGTAAAGCATCTTACTCTCCATTTGTTGTTGAAATGGAGAACGGGGCAGCTATCAGTTTGTTCCATCGTCGATAATAAGGTTTAAGCGGCGAACTTTGCTTCTCGCGGGTAAGCCTTGCGACCATCGTCAGCCGGTGGTGGCGGCTCGGCGGCTTCCAAATACAGCCTTGCCGGCACAATGAGCGCGAACCACAGACTGATGCCCAGGAGAAACAACGCCGTCGTCTGATCGTCGACGTGAACGCAGAATGGAAAGATGACCGAGGTAAACAGCACCGTCAGGCGACCGGCCCATTCGGTTTCGCGCTTGCGAACCGCAATAGCAGCCAGCGCACGATAGGCGCGGATATTGTAGGTCCTTGTCGTGCGACCGAACGCCAGCATCCGGACCGATGGAATGGAGAGCATCAACAGAGTTGCAAAGGTCAGCTTGTAGGCAGTGCCTGCCAGGAAGAGACTGCTCGCTGACAGAAGCAACAAAATGACGAAGAGATTCCAGAAAGGAGCAAGTTTCTGCGGCGATCGGCCCGTGTGCTCGTGCCATGTCCGTAGCGCCATCGCTCCACAATCGAGCAACGGTCGATCAACATAACGATTGATGAATTCCATGCGGCGCCCTTCCAAAGTCGTCGGAAGCCAAAACCAGAAAAATTCGGCATCAGCATGGCAAGCCGCCAATTGCGATGAAAATAGACAGGGGTCCCGGCGCCGCGCGGCGGCGAAGAGGGAACAATCCGCTTTGAGCTTGGTTCATTGGCTGTTTTGGCAGGATGCGCCTCATAGAGGAATCAATGTCGTCGGCCTTCGTGTCCGCCGAAAAGGAGGGTAGGATGTCGGCCCGGCGCTCAGGACACGTGGGCGTTGACTGCGTCCTGGTATCCCTTGCAATTCGATCCGCCGTGTCCGTTCGGCGGGCATCCGCGATGACTGGAGGCGTTGAATGTCATGAAGCATCTTGACCAAGCCATACAGATTGCGCTCGAGGCGCATGAAGGGCAGACCGATAAGACGGGGCGCCCCTTCTTCGAGCACTGTCAGAGGATCGCGCTTCTCGTTTCCGGGGAAGACGCCCGCACGGTCGCCTATCTTCACGATGTCGTCGAGAAGGGAAGGGGATGGACGCTCGATCGATTGAGAGAAGAGGGTTTTCCTCCGAGGATCGTCTCCGCCGTGGACGCGTTGACGCGGCGATCGGACGAGCCTGATGACGAATTCGTCATGCGGGCGGCGTCGAATGCACTGGCACTGCCGGTGAAGAAGGCCGATCTGGAGGACAATCTCTGGCAAAGCGAACAAATCGGCAAAAACGGCGAAAAATATCAGCGTGGTTTGCAGATCTTGGTCACAAATATTAGGTAAAACCAACGCTTTAGTTTGCCGCTGCTCCCGCATTTCTACTGCTCGATTCATCCGTGAGCCGATCGCAGATGAAATCTAGGGTTCGCGGCCAAAATCCTTGCGCAATTCCGCCTTTGCCTTTTCCAGCGTCGTCCGTCTCGACTTCGAGAGTTGGTCGCCTGCGCGGTTGATATAGAAATTGAGCATGGACATGGCCGATTGAAACGGGCTGGCCTTGCGACGGTGGCTTTGCTCTGCGGACTGCTTGAGAGAATCCGCGATCTTCTTGGCGCTGCGCTGTTTGAAGACGTCTTTGTCGAGATCCATGGCGTCGCTATTGTCCGTTACCTGCTGTGACCATTTTTTCGATTTCTTTTTTGACATCGTTCTTTCCTTCTTGAGGGAGTACCCACGAGAACGGCCCGGGGCGTCCCACTATAGTAAGCCAAACACGCAGAATCCTCTCGGGTTCCCGGGATACCAGCCGGCCGAACTCCACTTTCGAAGCAGACATTCACAATCCGTGGCCTTGAAGAGGCGGCGGGCGACGTTAATTTCCGAAGTGTGGAATTGGCGAACAGGGATTGCCCGAGGAGCAGCCGATTGAACCGGACTGAACGTGAGCTTCGGTATCCGTCCTGGCACAAGGATGCCGTGATCTATCAGCTGCATGTCAAATCCTTCTTCGATGCCAACGATGACGGATTTGGGGATTTTGAGGGTCTTACCCAGAAACTGGACTATCTGGCATCGCTTGGCGTCAACACGATCTGGCTGCTGCCCTTCTATCCATCCCCCAAGCGCGACGACGGCTATGACGTCCTGGATTACGAAAGCATCAGCCCGGAGTTCGGTACCCTTGCCGATTTCAAGGTCTTCGTGGACGCTGCCCATGCGCGCAAGATGCGCGTTATCATCGAGCTAGTCATCAACCATACATCCGATCAGCATCCGTGGTTTCAACGTGCGAGACACGCGCCCGCCGGCTCGACGGAGCGGGATTTCTACGTCTGGTCGGACACGGACGACAAGTTTGCCGAGACGCGCATTATTTTCGTCGATAGCGAAAGATCCAATTGGAGCTGGGATCCCGTTGCCGGGGCCTATTTCTGGCACAGATTCTATTCGCATCAGCCGGATCTCAATTATCACAATCCTGAGGTCATCGAAGCGCTCCTGAGCATCATGCGCTTCTGGCTTGATTTCGGAGTGGATGGTTTTCGCCTCGACGCCGTTCCCTATCTGGTCGAGCGGGAAGACACCAACAACGAGAATCTTCCAGAAACGCATGAGCTGCTCAAGCGCATCAGGAAGACCCTCGATGCGAGCTATCCAGGCGTCATCCTTCTCGCCGAAGCCAACCAGTGGCCGGATGAGGCACGGAATTATTTCGGAAAGGGCGATGAATGCCACATGGCTTTCCATTTTCCGCTGATGCCGCGAATATTCATGGCGGTCGCCACGGGAGACCGCCAGCCGATCGTCACGATAGTTGAGCAGACCCACGATATTCCCGAGGATTGCCAGTGGGCCATTTTCCTCAGAAACCACGACGAGTTGACGCTGGAAATGGTCACCGAAGCCGAGCGCAATTTCATGTGGAATACTTATGCGTCTGACGAGCGCGCGCGGCTCAACCTCGGCATCCGGCGCCGTCTGTCGCCCTTGATGGATCAGGACAGGCGTCGTGTCGAGCTTCTGCAGGCATTGTTGCTGTCGCTGCCGGGCAGCCCCGTGCTCTATTACGGCGACGAAATCGGCATGGGCGACAATGTCGAATTGGGCGATAGAAACGGTGTTCGCACGCCGATGCAATGGTCCGACGAAAGAAATGGCGGGTTTTCGAATGGCGATCCGGAAGCGCTCGCGCTTCCGCCCATCGATGATGCCCGGTATGGGTTTCGCGCCGTCAATGTGGCGATGCAAGAGAACGACCCGCATTCTCTGCTCAACTGGATTCGTCGCACTTTGGCAATTCGCTCCGGGCATGAAGCCTTCGCACGGGGTCGTATTCGCTTCGTAGACGCGGATAATGCCGCCGTCATTGCTTATATCAGGGAATACCGCGGCGACCGCGTGCTTTGTGTTGCGAACCTCTCGAAGGTCCCGCAAGCCGCCGATCTCGATCTGCGCCGGTATGCAGATCAACGCCCGAGGGAATTGTTTGGCGGTGCGGCATTTCCCGTCATTGACAAGCGTCCCTATACGCTCACTTTTCAGCCCTACGGATATTTTTGGCTCCAGTTGCAGCGCCGATCCAGGTGAGAATGCTTTGCCGGTCGGCCCGGCAACGCTGGCCCGATGGCCGCCATTCTGCCGCATGCTTATGGGCAGCCGGCGCTCATGATCCGCGACACCCTCATCAAATTTGCCGAGATAGCAGCATTCCTTTGAAAAATGAGAGAACTCCTGGAACATCTGCGCGGTGCCGCGGTTTGATATGTTCAGAGCATTTCCAGGAGAAGTGTGCGGCGGTTTTCCGTCCGGGATGCGGAAATGCTCGAGGTGAGCAAGCCAAAGACACCGGCTTGCCGTGAGCGGAGTTGGGCCGTGCCGATATACCATCCGAAGGATTGCGATCGATGAACCAGACTTCACAGGAAGAAGCCGTGCGCTTGCGCGCCTATCAGATATGGCAGGACGAGGGCCAGCCGGATGGACAGGATCTTGTCCATTGGCATCGTGCAGCCCAAGAGATCCTTGGCGACGGGCAGCAACCGACTGACACGGATGAGACCGAGGCCGTGACGCAGGCCACGACGCCGCCGCAAGCGCCGCCGGTGCTTTCGGCCGAGTAGAGATCGCGCCCTTAGAGCATTTCTGGGAAAGTGCGTAGCGGTATTCCGTCCGCTCCAGGCATTCTCCCGGACGTGAATGTCTCGTCCCGCCAAGGCGAGCGAAAGATGGCGGGACTAAGCTCTCGCGCAGCCGACGTCAACGCCGGTCGCTTTTGACTGCGCTCCTGCGATGTCTCATTGGCTTTTTGATAGAAAGAGAACGCAATGATCGGAAAATCTCTGCAAAATCGAACCTATCCGTTGGCTCCGGCCGAACTCAAGCTTTGCCAGCGCGCCTTCGACGCCTTCCTTGTCGAGCGGGATGCCAGGCGCGACAGCGAGGAAGCGGAAGCTGCGGCGGCATTGATCATCGAGCTGTATCAAAAGGGCATCCGCGATGAGAAGCAGCTCCTGCTTCTGGCGAAGGCAGCTGACGTACGAGCCTGATCCCTTACTAGCTACGCCTGGCCTCATACGCGCGGCGGCGGCGCATAATGTATGGGATCACGATCCGGCGGATCATAAAGGCCGCGCTTCTCGTCAAATTGCTCCCAGCCGCTTTGAGCGTAGAATGCCCGGCGCGCCGCAATATCGATCCGCGGCACCCGGTCGAGAATTTCATTTGCAAGCGGAACCTGTGCCTGTCCGACACGGGCGATAACCAGCGCACCACCCCGGCGCACGCTTTCGGCGTAAACATTGGCATCGTCTTTTGAAATGCCTGAACCGGTCAATGCTCCTATGATACCTCCCGTCGCGCCGCCGAGAACGGCACCGCCCGCAGCGCCTATCAGCATTGCGATAAGCCAGCCTGCGGCGACGACGGGACCGATACCGGGAAGCACGATGACGCCGAGGCCAGCCAAAAGACCGCCTGCGGCACCCGCCACGGCTCCAACGCCGGAACCCGCGGTCGCATCCGCCGCCGTTTGATTTTCTCTTTCGTCTATCCTGCGGCCATCAAGCGTGCGCGAAATGATCGAGATGTCCTTCGGGGCAATCCCGGCATCTTCCAGCAGCTCGACGGCAAGCTTTGCCTCGCAATATTCATCGAAAAGTCCGGCGATCATCGGCATGAGCCACCTCCTTTCGTTGGCGGGAACGAGCATCTGTAGATTTAACTATCTGAAAGACCACATGTTCCGCACTCACGTCTACAATTGAAGGCTCATCGAGTTCCCGGCGGCCTCGAGGAACAATCGGCTCAGCCGCCGGTTTGGCGGCATTCCCGAGCGGCGAAGAAAAAATCGAGAAGAATGACGATGCAATCGGATCCCAGCGTACAGCAATGTGTCGAGGCTTGTCTGCGCTGTTACAGCCGCTGTCTTTCGACAGCCATGCTTCATTGCCTGGAGGCCGGCGGCAAGCACACGGAACCTGCCCACTTCCGCTTAATGATGTCCCGCGCGGAGATCTGTCAGGCCGCCGCATATTTTATGCTGATCGGCTCAAGCCATCATCCACACTTGTGCCACGAATGCGCGGAGATCTGCCTTGAATGCGCCGATGATTGCGAGCGCATCGGCGACATGGCGGATTGCGTCGATAGTTGCCGTCAATGTGCCGAGAGCTGCCGACAAATGGCGGGGTGAGAAATCCAAATCGCGGCGGCCGATCAACCTATTGCTTCCAGCCAGCGCAGCACAACCAATTCGTCTTCATCCATCCATTTGAGAATGGCGGCTCCTCTTCGCACGCGCATTTTGGCGATCGCGCCGAGGCGGCCGTTGTCGAAATCCTCGAATACGCGGGGATGGATATAGGAGCTGCGACAGACAGCGCGTGTGTTCACCAACTTCGCCGCGACGCCGTCGATGACGTCATTGATCTGTCTTGCTCTTCCTCTTGCGGTGTCCGCCGGCTCGAGTAGCGAAAGCGCTGTTGCTGCCATGCATGTGGCGCCCCATATGCGAAATTGGCGCGAGCTGAAGTCACAGCTCGTTGCTTCGCGAATATAGGCATTGACGTCCTGCGAGCGGATCGGATGGGTCAGTCCGTTTTCGTCGGCATATTGAAACAGATGCTGGCCGGGCAGTTCCTGAAGCATGCGAATGGCGCGGATGATCCGCCTGTCCGTGACGTTGAGGCGCCATTCCTTGCCGGACTTGCCCTTGAAGCGGAACTGCAGGCGTGATCCGATTGCTTTGACATGGCGGCCGCGCAGCGTCGTCAGGCCATAGGAGCCATTTTCCAGCGCATAGGCCTCGTTGCCGATACGGATAAAGAGATTGTCCATCAACGAAACCACGATTGCGAGCCCCTTCGCCAGGCCCGGCTTGCGTCGCCTGAGATCGGCATCGGCGCGCTTGCGGATGGCAGGCAGTGATCGTCCAAACTCCGCCAGTTGCGCAAATTTCTCGTTCTCGCGCATGGCGGTCCAGCTTGGATGGTAACGGTATTGCTTGCGCCCCCTGGCGTCACGGCCGACCGCCTGCAGGTGGCTGTTCGCATCCGGCGATATGATCACATCCGTATAGGCGGGGGGAATTGCCAGAGCGGAGAGCCGATCGAGTTCTCCCGGCTCAGTTATTTTTTGTCCTTGTCGATCAAAATAGGCAAAGCCTGCGCCGCTTCCTCTGCGGGTTATGCCTGTTTCAAGACCTGCAAGATAAACGATCTCTTCGTTTGCCGAGGCGGGCCGATCGCCAGTCTCCGTGCCTGATCGCCCTGCTTCCCCAAGGTCAACCGAATCCCGCACGAGACGGCTCTCGGCCGTCGATCCATCGCCGCGCTCATCGGGTATAGTGACCTCCGTTTTCACCTGCGCACCGCCGTTACTTGTCGCCCTTCTGTTTCAATGCGTCGGACACTCGGCGCTTGCGGGGATGGTCGATATTCTCGCCGTGCGCATCGCGCGCTTTCTCCCCGCCGTCCTTGGCGGGAAGATATCCGGCTGGTTTTGACCCCGCTGGCCCTTCCCATCGCGGTGATTGGTCCGTAGTCCCGGGTGCGCCGTCGCGTGGTTGCTGATGTTTCATTGCAGTCTCCTTCTGAACGTTCGATATGCCAGACCGTGGTGTCGTCTCGCTTTTGCCAATGAAACCGCCCGCACGCCGCATTGTTCCTTCGGCTTTGGCAAGGGCGGGCCGTTGGGCAATCGCACTGGGAGCGTTCAGGCGAGGGTGGAACTTTCAACCCCAGTTTTCGTTTGGCCTCATTGCCAGAGCGAATTCAGGGGAATTCGATGACGCAGGTTTTTACGACATCTGCCGATACGAGGCAGCGCGCGTCGCCGCCTCAAGTCCCTTGACACGAACCAGCGCTGCCAATGCTCCAGGCACACCAGCTTCGCGATTTCCCGCGGCAGGTTTCGACGAGAGCAGCGATAGGAGGACATGATGAGTAGCAGACCACCACCGGTTCCCTCAGCAAACCGAAGCGATAAGGGCGTCGGCGATCACGCCAGACCGTCCGTATCCGACCCCCGCAAGCCCGACATGTCGGTCGATCCCGAGAAGAAGGGCCAGCAGGGAAACAGCAGGATCAACACCAGCCATCAAGGTAATCTACAGGATCGATAGGGAGGTGCCAATGTCCACTTCGACCAAGACGCCGGCCAGCATCCGCCAGGGCGGTCCCGGCGCATCGCATGAAAATGCCAAGGCGCCATTGAATATTCCGAAGCCGCCCGCGGAGCCAGACCGGCGCGACCGCAGCAAGGTCTCCGGCGGCGGCGGAGAACGCGATCGTCATCATGGCCACGATCCCAAGCGGAAGGGCGGCAAGTAGAACAGCCTTTCAGGAATTTCCGCTGGCGGTCGACAACGCCGGCGGTCTTTTGATCGCCGACGATGTTGGCAATACGGTTTGGCGCGTTAGCGCCGCAGGGGTGTGATCCCTCGCATCTTTAGGAGAAGGGAATGTCTGAGAATACGAGGAGTGGGCATCCAATCTTGAATGCTGGCCTGTCTTTCCGGACGGCGATTTGCACTTCAGCAACAATCAGTCGCCCGTCTCGTTATCGGAGACGGGCGATCGACAAAGTCAGAAAATGCCGGCTTGTCTGCTAGACGCCGGTTTGCGTGTGCCTGCCGCCGGGTCTCGAAATGCCTGAAAGCGCTGATCCGGCCGCTCCATCGCGGGCCTTTACGGCGATATCCGCCAAAGACAGAATGCCGACGAGGCGCTTGTCACGGCTGACCACGGGAAGGCGGCGAAGTTGCTGGTCGCCGAGATTTTGCATGACCTGATCGATGTCTTCGTCCTCGAAGCAATATTTGATATCAGAACTCATCACATCGGCAATCTTGGCGTCCGGTCCCTTGCCTCGGGCAATGGCGCGGATGGCGATATCTCGATCCGTGATGACGCCGACGAGGCGATCATTATCGCCAATCGGAACCACGCCGGCATCGATATCCGCCATGATCAAAGCGGCATCCCGGATCGATTGGTCGGGACGGGCAATGCGCACGTCCCGTGTCATAGCTTCACTGACTTGCATGATGGACCTCCATTCTCCGTTAGCGCCATCGGACCCAACGTCCGATGGACACGAGCCGGTTCCCACATTTATTTATCCGTTCCGCCGGCCGGATCAGGATCGATCCGGCTTCAGGTGTGGCGTCGTTGAGTACGGAACCTGCTTTGGCATGTTTCGAGGGGCGCATTCGGCTTACTTGCTCGCCGCGCGGCTGACGAACTTATTGAAGCGGCTTTCCGCACCTGCTTCAGTCTTGTCCTGATAGAGAAATGCCAAGTCGTTTCGATCGAAGATCTTGAAAAACCGATCCCAGGAGATTTCTTCGAGAGTTTCTTCGGGCTTGCCGAAATCGATCCGCAACAATCCGCCGTCTCCAGTTTCCTTGACGCGAGACGGATGTCCATTGCGGGCTTCCGCCCAGCGGCGTATTTCCTCATGGTCCGTCGTTGTCTTCGATGCGGTCATGATGACGCTCCTCCATGAGTTTCAGCTGTGGCGTTGACACTTGTTTCCACGTGCACGCCGAACAAGCGCGGAATGCGAATGTTCCCGGTGTGATCGAATGCTCGAAAAATTTTGGCAGCTAAGGCGGCCACCGGTGCGCTGATCGTGGAAGACGACGCTGTCGCTACTTGTCTTTGTCAGCCAAGCTCTTAAGTGAATCTATAGCGTATCCAATGGAGGTTCCGGTGTTCAAACATCTGGTTTTGCTTACCCTTACGCTGATCCCGACGGCCGCATTCGCGCAATCGACCGATCTTGAGGCAACCTGCAAAACGGTGGCCAAGAATTTCTTCCTGTCCGATGGGCTCTCGATCGGCGCGATCCAATCCTTTCCCGAGCTGAAACCGCCGGGCGTGCGCATGGCTTATTCCACCCGGCAGGGAACGGCGCCCTCGGAGATGAGCGACACGTTCGAATGCGAGTTCGACAAGGCGGACAAGCCTCATAACCTTGCCAAATTCTGCGTATCGAGCACCTGTTATACGGCCAATGACCAGGATGCCGACCGGAAACGACGGTTCGAGGAAATGCGCATTCTTTTGCAGAGAGCCGAAAAGTAAGTGAAATCTTACTTATTAGCTGCGCGGCAGGTGCTTCGCCAATGGTTGAGGCGTGGCCAATTCATGCCCGTCGCCAGGGCGATGAATATTGCAAACGGCGATCAGCAGACTGTTTCGCCATGCATCTGCCGATGCACGAAGGTGCGCTTTTCATTCCGCAAAGCAGTCCCCCACACGACTATGAAAGCTCGGCGAGAGTTCTTGTCGGCGAAGAAAAAAAATTACAAATTTTCTTGAAAATATTCATGCGGCGTTGACTTTCCGCGTATTTGACGCATTATGATGAAAATAAATTACATAAGAAGCGATGAGCGGTGAACTTACGAACGGGAGCTAAATCTGTCGACGATGTCGATGGCGGCTGCGGTCGGCCTTTGATTTCACGGACGGTCATCCAATACGGCGGCTTTGGCAGTCCCGGGCATCGCTCGAACGCAATGGGCGAGGATGGTCCGGTGCTGGTCGGTTTCCGGCTCCGAAACTCTGTTTATTCGGGTAACGCATATGCGCATTTTCACCGCCTCATTGGCGACTGAAACCAACACATTTTCTCCCGTTCCGACCGATATGAACGCCTTCAAGGCCGCATTTTATGCCGGACCCGGCGAGCATCCGGAAACGCCGACCCTTTGCTCCTCGGTCGTGCCGATCCTGCGCCGCCGTGCCAAAGCGGAAGGGTTCGTCGCTATCGAGGGTACCTCCTGCTGGGCGGAACCGGCAGGGCTCATCCAGCGTCAGACCTATGAGACGCTTCGTGACCAAATCCTTGCCGAGCTGACCGCGGCGATGCCGGTCGATGCCGTCGTTCTCGGCCTCCATGGTGCGATGGCAGCTCAAGGATACGACGATCCCGAGGGTGATCTTCTGTCGCGGGTGCGCGATATTGTTGGCCCGAATGTGCTGGTCGCCGCGGAGTTCGATCCACATAGCCATCTGACCGCGCTGCGTGTCGCCAATCTCGATATCATGGCGACCTTTCTTGAGTTTCCGCATGTCGATTTCGAGGAGCGCGGCGAGCACGTCGTCGAGCTGGCACTTCGCACGCTCCGGGGCGACATCAAACCGGTCATCTCGTCGTTCGATTGCCGCATGATCACCATCTTTCCCACCAGCCAGGAGCCGATGAGATCTTTTGTCGACCGGCTGAAGGCGATGGAGGGTAAGGACGGCGTGCTTTCCATCTCCGTTATCCATGGCTTCATGGCTGGCGACCTGCCCGATATGGGCACGCGCATCGTCGTCTTGACCGACAATGACAAGGCCAGGGGCGATGCCTTGGCCGTTTCGCTCGGCCGCGAGCTCTACGGCCTGCGCAAGGAAGCAGCCATGCCGATGTTCGATACGGAGGCCGGCCTCGATCGGGCGATAGCAATCCGTGCCGCGCACCCGGGGATGCCGGTAACGATCGCCGACGTCTGGGACAATCCCGGCGGCGGCGTTGCGGGTGATGCCACGCATATTCTGCGGCGGATGATGCAGCGCGGCCTGGATGATTTCGCCGTTGCGACGATCTGGGATCCGATCGCGGTGACCTTTTGCCATGCGGCGGGCGAAGGGGCGGTGCTCAACCTGCGCGTCGGCGGCAAGTCGGGTCCGGAAGGCGGCGAGCCGCTTGATCTTCGGGTCACGGTGCAGCAGCTCTTCCATGCTGGGTGGCAGAGCTTCCGCAATAGCCGCGTCGTGCTTGGCAGCACCGCCGTCGTCCGTCCGGTCGGGACCAATATCGACATCGTGCTGATTACCAGCCGCACACAGACCTACGAGCCGGATATCTTCTCCAATCAAGGCATCGATTTTACGGAAAAGGCCTACCTACTGGTCAAATCGACCAATCACTTCCATGCTGGTTTCCTGCCGGTTTCCTCTGAAATCGTCTATGTCGCCGCGCCGACCTCCTATCCCACGGATCCAGCAACGACACCCTATCGCAAGGCGCGCCTCGATTTGTGGCCGCGCATCGCCGATCCGTTGGGATTGGACGCATGAACAGTCAGCCGGGAGGAGCCGGGCTGACCACCTCAAGAGAAACGAACTCGACCAAACGCTAACAAAAATAGAAGGGGAATGAGATGAAGAAGAGCGCATTCGTTTTGATCACGCTGGCCATGCTTGCCGGCACGAGCAGCTTGGCGGCCGCCCAATCCTCGGATGGCATCCTGACCGTCGCCACGATCGGTGAGCTGCCGACGCTCGATGCAATGCAGACGCCGACCGACATCGTGCTGACCGTCGATCAGCATATTTTCGAGACGCTTTATACCTACGATGCCCAGTGGAAATCCGTGCCGCTGCTGGCAGCCGCCATGCCGACGATTTCGGACGATGGCCTTACCTATCGCATCCCGCTGCGTGAAGGCGTCAAGTTCCATGATGGCAGCGACTTTGACTCCAAAGACGTCGTCGCCTCGCTGAAGCGCTGGATGAATGTCAATTCCAAGGGCAAGCAGGTCGCCGGCATCGTCGACAGCCTGGCGGCCGATGGCGATCATGCCGTCATCATCAAGCTGAAGTCGCGTTATGCGCCGCTGCTGGCAACGCTGTCGCAGTCTTCAATCATCCTTCCCTCGGAAAAGGTCAGTGATACGCTTGCCGATTTCATCGGTACCGGCCCCTATATGCTGAAGGAGCGCAAGCCGGACCAGTACACCCAGCTTGTCCGCTTCGATGGGTACAAGTCGCCGGAGGGCGAACCGAACAATTATGCCGGCAAACGCGAAGCTATCGCCAAGGAAATCCGCTTCGTGCCCGTGCCGGATGCCAATACCCGCGTCGAGGGTCTGATTTCCGGACAGTTCGATTTCGCCGACTCCCTGCCTGTCAGCGCCTATGAGCGCATAGAGAAGAGCGGCAACGCCAAGCCTGTGATCTTCGAAAATACCGGGTGGGTTTCGCTGAACATGAATATGAAGCAGGGTCTGCTGGCGAAGAAGCCCTTGCGCCAGGCCGTGCAGGCCGCGCTCAACTCCTCCGACATGATGCTTGCCGCCTTCAACGACCAGCGCTTCTTCAGCGTCGATGGCTCCATCTTCCCGAAGGGATCGTTCTGGCACACCGAGGCCGGCGTCGTTCGCTATGGTGAAGGCGATCCCGAAGCGGCGGCAAAGCTTCTGAAGGATGCCGGCTATGACGGTACGCCATTGCGCATTCTGACGAGCCGCCAATACGAATTCCACTACAAGATCGGCGAGGTCGCCAAGGCCTATCTGGAGGCCGCCGGCTTCAAGGTGGACATGCAGGTGGTCGATTGGGCGACGCTGACCACCCGCCGGGCCGACCCGAAGGAATGGGATATCTTCATCACCCATTCCAACTTCCCCGGCGATCCCACGACGATCAACACGATCACGGACAGCTATCCCGGCTGGTATGTGTCCGACCAGAAGGCCAAGGTCGTCTCGGCCTATATGGACGCCACCAGCGACGATGCCAAGCAGAAGGCCTGGGAAGGCATCCAGACCGTGATCTACGACGATGCGCCGCTTTACAAGGTCGGCAACTTCAATGCCCTTTCGGGGCTCTCCGCGTCGGTCACCGGTTATACGCCGACCTATTGGCCGCATTTCTGGAACGTCGCTCCTAAGAAATAAGGCTTGAAGTATATGGCAAAGATCGCCCAGGCGCTTTTGAGACGTCTCGGAGGCATGGTGATTGTGCTCGCGCTCGTCGTCACGGTCGTCTTCATCATCGTCCGGGTTACCCCGGGCGATCCGGCGGCCGTGATGCTGGGAGCCGACGCCACGCCGCAGGACATTGCGCAGCTGCGTGCCAAGATGGGGCTCGATGCGCCATTGCTGGTTCAATACGTCCAGTTCGTTCTGGGATTGTTGAAGGGAGACCTCGGACAGTCGATCTTTCTCAACCAGCCGGTCACGCAAGCACTCGCCGCCCGCGCCGAACCGACCTTTTTCCTGACACTGTTCTCTATTCTGATCGCCACGGCGATCGCGCTTCCCGTCGGAATCATCTCGGCGGTCAAGCGCGGAACGCTCTTCGATCAGATCGTCGTCGTGCTTACCATGGTGGCCGCGAGTGTGCCGAGTTTCTGGCTCGGCCTGATGCTGATCCAGATCCTGGCCGTCGGCCAGGGCTGGTTTCCGGCCTCCGGATATGGCGGCCCGGACACCAACTTCCTCGAACGCCTGCACCATCTGATCCTGCCGGCAATCACCCTGGGTATCGTCAACTCCGCCATGATCACGCGCTTCACACGGGCCGCAATGCTCGATGTACTCGGCGACGACTATGTGCGCACCGCCCGTGCCAAGGGCGCGAGCGAACGCCGCGTCATCCTGAAGCATGCGCTGAAGAATGCGCTGATCCCGATCATCACCGTCATCGGCCTCTCCGTCGCGATGCTCGTCGCCGGCGCCGTCGTCACGGAAACCGTCTTCGGATTGCCCGGCGTCGGCAATCTCGTCGTGTCCGCTGTCCTGCGGCGCGATTATCCGGTGATCCAAGGCGCGCTTCTGGTGGTCGCCGCCATCTACGTCCTCATCAATTTCATCGTCGACACGCTCTATATTTTCGTCGATCCGAGGGTGCGCCTATGACGGCCGCTTCTTTCACTCTGCCGTTCGCCACTGGCCTGCGACGCCTCTTCGGCAATCGCGCCATGCTGCTGGGCGCCATCATTCTGCTTGTCGTCGTCCTCGCCGCCATCCTGGCGCCGTGGATCGCCCCTTACGCGCCGAACAAGCTGTCGATCGTCAACAAGCTGAAAGGGCCATCGGGCGCTCATATCTTCGGTACCGACGAGTTTGGGCGTGACATCTTCTCGCGCGCGATCTTCGCAGGCCGCGTTTCACTGCTGGTTAGTCTCGGCGTGGTGTGTATTTCGACGCTGCTCGGTGTGTTTCTTGGCGTCATTGCGGGCTATTTCCGCAAACTCGACGCCCCGATCTCGCGCCTGCTCGATGCAATGATGTCGTTTCCCGATATTCTGCTCGCCATCGCCTTGGTCGCGGCGCTCGGGCCGTCGCTGGTGACCGTGATTCTGGCGCTTGGCATTACCTACGCGCCACGACTTGCCCGCATCGTCCGGGGCTCGACCTTGGTTTTGAGGGAGCTGCCCTATATCGAAGCGGCGATCGCCATGGGTCTGCCCACCTGGCAGATCCTGTGCCGCCATGTCCTGCTCAATCTGGCGTCACCCATTCTGGTGCAGGCGACCTTCGTCTTCGCCTCCGCCATGTTGGCCGAGGCAAGCCTTTCGTTCCTCGGCGTCGGCGTGTCCTCCGATACGCCGACCTGGGGCACCATGCTCGCCTCCGGCCGAGAATTCATGAACAACGCGCCCTGGCTCATGGTCTTTCCCGGCCTTGCCATCGTCTGCTCGGTCCTGTCGTTGCAATTGCTCGGCGATGGCCTGCGCGATCTGGTCGATCCGCGCCTTGTGAAGGAGAGCTGATCATGACGGACATGACCTCCGCTATTCAACCCGTCCTCGCCATCGAGAACCTGACGACATCGTTCAGGACGAGCGAGGGCTGGCGCGCCGTCATCCGCAATATCAATCTGCAGGTCAGTGCCGGGGAAACCGTTGCCATCGTCGGCGAATCCGGTTCCGGCAAGAGCGTGACGGCGCTCTCGACAATGCGTCTTCTGCCCCCCGACAGGGCGCGATGCGAAGGCAGGATCCTGCTTACGGGCAAGGATCTCCTCAAGGTTTCCGAAGCCGAGATGCGCTCGGTTCGCGGTGGCTCGATCGGCATGATCTTCCAGGAGCCGATGACATCGCTCAATCCGGTGTTCACGATCGGCAACCAGATCGCAGAGGCGCTTGTGCTGCACCAGAGCCTTTCCTGGCAGGCGGCCGAGGCCGAGGCTGTGCGGCTGATGGAGCGCGTGCGCATTCCCGCCGCCAAAACCCGGCTGAACGAATATCCGCACAAATTCTCAGGCGGCATGCGCCAGCGCGTGATGATCGCCATGGCGCTTGCCTGCCGGCCCAAGCTGCTGATCGCCGACGAGCCGACGACGGCGCTTGACGTTACGATCCAGGCGGAAATCCTTCATCTCATTCGTGAGTTGCAACGCGAAGAGAACATGGCTGTGCTCTTCATCACGCATGACATGGGCGTCGTCGCCGAAATCGCCGATCGCACAGTCGTCATGTTTCGCGGCGAGATGATCGAGACCGGCCCGACGCGCGAGATTTTCGCCGCGCCTAAGGCCATCTACACGAAATCGCTGCTTGCCTCCATTCCACGGCTCGGCACGATGGGCAATGCCGTGGCTCCCCGCCGCTTTCCGGAGGTCGATCCGGGGACCGGCGAGGCGTTGGACGGCCGCGAAATGCGCGGCGTTTCCGAGACGGTCGCACCAATTCTCAAGGTCAATGATCTTTCGGTCCGGTTCGACCTGCCAAATGGCCGCATCCATGCGGTTGAGGGAGTTTCCTTCGATCTGCGCCCCGGCGAAACCCTTTCACTGGTCGGCGAATCCGGCTGTGGTAAATCGACGACCGGGCGTGCGATCATCCGGCTGATCAATCCAACCGCCGGATCGGTCGTGATCGACGGTCGCGAGGTTACGGAGGCGAATACACGCGAATTGCGTGCGATGCGTCGCACGTCGCAGATGATTTTTCAGGATCCGTTCGCATCGCTCAATCCGCGCATCACCATCGGTTCGGCAATCGCGGAGCCGATGCTTGCCCACGGCGTGATAGGCAAGCGCGAAGCGAAGGGGCGGGTCAGCGAATTGCTCGAACAGGTCGGTCTGTCGGCGAAGATGGCCGACCGCCATCCGCACGAATTTTCCGGCGGACAGCGTCAACGTATCTCGATCGCCCGGGCGCTGGCGCTCGATCCGAAGTTTATCATTGCGGACGAGGCCGTCTCGGCGCTCGACGTCTCGGTCAAGGCGCAGGTTTCCAACCTATTGCTGGAGCTGCAGGAGGAACGCCAACTCGCCTACCTCTTCATCAGTCATGACATGGCGGTCGTGGAGCGGGTAAGCCATCGGGTCGCGGTCATGTTTCTTGGAGAAATCGTCGAAATAGGCCCGCGTGCGGCGATCTTCGATAACCCGCAGCATCCTTACACGCAGCGGCTGATCTCGGCTGTGCCGATCCCGGATCCGTCGCGCCGCGGTCAGCCGGTGCCGCAGCCTTCGGATGAGATCAAGAGTGCGATAAGGCCGCTCGATTACAAGCCGCCGAAACGGATCCACCGGGAGGTTTCTCCGGGGCATTTCGTACAGGAAGCATAGCGACCGGCTCGCGAGATGAATTGAAAAGGCGCTGCTGCCTGCGGCAATCGGCATTCCGAATGCGGTCCAACGCGGCCGCCAGCCGCTGATTATGGTCGGTGTCGGCGCTCCGGAGGCGTCTAAGCCTCGACAGCGCTCTCGGCGACATCGATGGGATCGCCTCTCCCGCTTCGTCTGATGGCTTGCGGCGGCTGTCCGAAGGCGCGCAGGAAGGCTCGCCGCATGCGATCCCGATCGGCGAAGCCTGTTTGGCGCGCGACAACATCGATCGGGTGGCGGCTCTGTTCCATCAATAGGCGTGCCGCCTCGACCCGCAGGCGCTCGACGACTTTGGCGGGCGGCTGTCCGGTCTCGGCTAGAAATGACCGGCTGAATTGGCGCGGACTGAGGCTTGCCACTTTGGCCAATTGGGTGACTGAGAGTTCCGTTTGAAGGTTGCGCCGCGCATAGGTCAGTGCGCGCTGAATACGATCGGACTTCGGCGTGAGGTCGAGAAGCTCGGAGAACTGCGACTGGCCTCCAGGTCTCCGGTGGTAGACGACCAGCTTGCGTGCAACCGCGCGTGCGATTTCCACGCCGTGATCCTGCTCCACCAGAGCGATCGCCAGATCGATCGCGGCGCTCGCGCCCGCAGATGTCCATATCGGGCCGTCCACAATGAAGATGCGGTCTTCCTCAACCTTGATCGCCGGAAAGCGAGCGGCCAGCTCGCGTGCATAGAGCCAGTGCGTCGTCGCCCGCTTACCATCGAGAAGCCCGGCCTCGGCAAGGACAAAAGCACCGGTGCAGGTCGAAACCACGCGGCGGTGGCGACTGGCCGCATCTCGCAGGTGCTCGATGAGTTCAGGCGGTGGCGGAACGATCGTCGGACCTCCAGCGATCATCAGCGTATCGAAGCGCTGCTCGCGCAGCTCGACCGTGTCGATGCCCACTCCGATTGAGCTTCGGACCAATCCACCGGTCATCGATACCGTTACGACCTCATAGGCCGGATCCGGCAACGTGCGATTGGCGAATTCGAACGCCGACAGGGCACCCAGAGAGAGCATGTGAAAGCTCGGATAGACCAGGAAGCCGATGGTTTGCATCGTTCTCACCATGAATGTCTTAAATCGCCGTATATATGACATTTGTGTCGTGACATCGCAACCCCACATCCTTTCTGCAAACGTGCAGGTCAATCGAAATCGAGCCGGCACGTCCTCGTAGGAAAGGATTAAAACCATGTCCATGAAGACCCTTTATACCGCTCAGGTTCACACCGTTGGCGGCCGCGAAGGCGCGGCACGCAGTTCGGACGGCCGGATCGACATCCAGCTCGCGACGCCAGGTTCCAAGCGCCCTGGCACCAATCCCGAGCAATTGTTTGCCGCCGGATGGTCGGCCTGCTTCGAAGGAGCACTCGCCCGCGCTGCGGGAGAGGCTGGCGTGGCCCTGCCAGTCGATACGGCCGTTGATGCTGAGGTCGATCTCAATATCGACGAGACCGAAGGTTTCTCGATCAGCGCCCGGCTCGCCGTCAGCCTGCCTGGGCTAGGGCGGGAAACTGCCCAGTCGCTGATCGATCGCGCACATGCGATCTGCCCCTATTCAAAGATGGTTCGCGGCGGCATCGAGGCCGCCGTCAACTTGGCCTGATCGGAGACAGACAATGTCCATTATCGAAACCAACATCGCTCGCCGCAACTTTCTTGCTTCGTCCCTGGTGGGCGCAGTCGCCTTCAGCGTCCCGTTCACCATGCGTGTGCAGCAGGGCATCGCGGCAGGCGACCCGAAAATTCGCCCCTTCATGTTCCGGACGTCGAAGGAGTCGCTTTCCGACCTGCGTTCGCGTATTCGTGCGACCAGATGGCCGGAGCGCGAGACCGTTCCAGACGCGACGCAAGGCGTGAATCTCGCCACGATGCAAAAGCTCGCCGACTATTGGGCCAATCATCACGACTGGCACAGGGTTGAGAAGGCAATCAATGCCCTGCCGAACTTCATTACCGAAATCGACGGGCTCGACATCCATTTCATCCATGTGAAGTCGAAACATCAGAGCGCTCTTCCGATCATCATCACTCACGGCTGGCCGGGCTCCATCATCGAGCAGCTCAAGATCATCGACCCGCTCACCAATCCGACCGCCCATGGCGGTACCGAGGCGGATGCGTTCGATGTCGTCATACCGTCGCTTCCCGGTTATGGCTTTTCCGGCAAGCCAACCGTGCCCGGCTGGGATCCGCAACATGTCGCGCGGGCATGGGTCGAACTGATGCGGCGCCTCGGCTATACCCGCTATGTCGCTCAGGGCGGCGATTGGGGAAATGCGGTCACCGAGCAGATGGCGCTCCTGAAGCCGGCAGGACTGATCGGCGTTCATACCAATATGCCGGCCACCATCCCGGATGAAATCGCCAAGTTTCTGCCCGATGGCCCTATGCCGGCGGGTCTCTCGACCGACGAACGCTACGCATGGGACCAGCTCGCGTTTTTCTACAAGCACGGGCTTGGCTATGCCCAGGAAATGGCAAATCGGCCGCAGACCCTTTATGCACTGGCGGATTCTCCCGTCGGACTGGCGGCCTGGATGCTCGACCATGATGATCGTAGCCGCGATCTGATCACGCGCGTCTTCGACGGCTCCCAAGAAGGGCTGACACGGGATGACGTCCTCGACAACATCACCCTTTACTGGCTGACCAATACCGCCGTCTCCTCGGCCCGCCTCTACTGGGAGAGCAAGCTCGCCTTCTTCCACCCAAAGGGCGTCGAGCTGCCGATGGGTGTCAGCGCATTTCCCGACGAGATCTACACCGCGCCGGAAAGCTGGACCCGCAAGGCCTATCCGAATCTCGTTCACTACAATCGCTTGCCAAAAGGCGGTCACTTTGCCGCCTGGGAGCAGCCACAGCTCCTCACCGCAGAGCTGCGTGCGACCTTTCAGTCGCTGCGCTGAACGGGAAACGATTCTTCCGGCTTCCAAGCCGACGCCATCTCACCCATCCAATTCGCCCTTCCGACTGATATCGGTAGCTGCTCACGCAGCTACCGACCATTTTAAGATAAAGAAGCACGAGCTCTCCGGCGGGTAGGTGGCGGGCGAATGCAGCAACCCATTCGGGTAGGTACGTCAAACTTACGCTTGATGCTAATATTCTAATTGTCGGCCCGGATGCCACCCGCGAGCCGAAGAGTGCAGCGTCCGGCGGCAATCAATATGCCCCTTTCATTGTCGTCGGACGCACACTGACTTGATCGAGCGGCTCGCTCCTCAGCACCATCAAAAGGCGTCCAAATGCCCATGCTGATGCTTGTTGTACCCGTCGCTCGTCAACAATGGACGTAGGAACCGGGTAGGGATCTGCCTAATGTCCCAAGCCATGAAGGCAGGGTGATCGCGATGTGAGAGTGGACCATCGGCAAGCGTCGATTGGAGGAAGGTGGCCCAAGGGCCTCCAAGCCAATAAGGCAAATTCCCTTCGAAGATGCAGCCGTTCGCGAAACGACATGGGCGATAGCGTTTGGAGAGTGCGTAATGGAGCGTTTTCGCCGTGTTATGAGTGGCCGTCTGTCGCCGAAGCAGACCGATACACTCCTAAAAGTATTGACCAGTATCACCAAACAGCCATGGTTCGATGACAGCGAGCGCTCTTGCGACATCTTAGCCGAGCGACTGACGATCTTGATCAAAATGGGAATAGAAAACGCCGCGCATCTGCAAACTATCGGCGTTTCCTGGGCGGTGAACGACTTCATTCGCAAGGGCGCAAAAATGGATCGGGTAAATCCGAGGTATAATGCGCCCGGGATCGAGCGGCTTTCGATTACAGCGCCGCGCGTCCTTTAAGACGCGTCAAGGACGCTGTAACGCTTTGAAATGCTAGCAGAAACCTCCGCCGGTGGCGGGAGTTTCGATGTTTGTAGAAAGACCAGATGCGCTCCGAAGCGTCTCGTTTATATTAGCTCTGCTCTTCGATGCGGCTCCCTCGAACGAGTTCACGGATAACGGTTTCGAATGGCGTTGTCCCCTTCATGGCCGATCGGCCCTCGTCGCGAAATTCGATCCAACCCTCGTTGAAACCATCCAGCATGCGGATACGCGGGAGGGGATTTCGCGCACCCTCAGCCCGAAAGATTTCTTCCCAGCTCTCACGTGAGACGATCTCGACACGAACAGGACGTCCGAGCGCTGTGGCGAAGGCGCGGGCCAGATCATTCGGCGATACCCGAACCGGTCCTTCGAGCTCGACAATCCGGGTGCCACTCCAGTTCTCAGTCAGCAGGGCCGCGGCACATTTTCCGACGTCCCGCGTCGCGACCATCGGAAATGCCTTGTCAGCGGGTTGAAGGAAGCTACTTAAAATGCCTTCGTCCCGCGCGGAGGGCACATCCCACAAGGCGTTTTCGACGAACCAGCCGGGCCGCAGGAAGGTGAGCGGAAGATCGAGATCGCTCAATGCCTGCTCCATCAATGTGCGCTGGCTTAGCAGATTTTCATATGGTGCATCCGCTCCGATGGTCGATAGACATACGACCTTGCCGGGGCGGGCCTGGGACAGCGCGGTGCTTATAGCTTCGATCATGCGCCTGGCCTCGGGAAAGCCCGGCTCGGGATCGAATTCCGACGGTGGCAGAATGAAAACGCCGTCGGCCCCACTGAAGGCCGCGGCGAGGCTCTTCTCGTCGTCCATCTCGGCCAGGGCGATGTCGCAGCCACGTTCCAGCCATTCCGCCGCCTTTGCTTCATTTCGAAGGATGGCGCGGACCGGCTGCTGATTGGCGATGAGTTCTCGCGCCAGCGCGCCGCCTACCTTTCCGGTGATTCCTGTAATTGCGTACATGATAGTTCTCCAAGGACTCGCTTTGGTCGACAGCGCGCAAGCTCAGACGGGCTTCGCAAGGAGCCGTGCTCGGGGGGAGGCCGGCTGCGCTGGATACGTCTCGCTTGTAAGCCTGAGAGAGCAGTGATTCACGCGCATTAATATCAATATTGGGATGACTGAAAATCACTATTTGGCTATGGGAGTGCTATGTCCCATGGCAACGGAGATCCAATATGTTCGATGCGCGTCTTTTGACCGGTGTTGGCGTCATGGCCGCTGTCATCGAAGCGGGAAACTTTGCCCGGGCGGCCGAAATGTTGGGGCTAACCCCGTCGGGTGTCAGCCGGGCGATAGCACGGTTGGAAGCACGGGTCGGCGTGCGGCTGTTTGACCGAAATCCTCGGCAAGTCAGCCTCACCGAGGAAGGTCGCCGGTTTCATTCGCAGGTAATTCCGCTCCTCACCGGCCTGGAAGAGGCGGCCGCCGAGGTCTCGGGGGCGGCGTCTGCCGTGCGGGGACGATTGCGCGTTTCGGTCGACCCATGGTTCGCGCGAACCGTTCTTGCCTCCGAGCTGCAGCAATTCCTGGCTCGTCATCCGCAGCTATCGCTCGATCTTTCCACCAGCAACTACCGTGAGGAGATGATGACCGGGATCGATGTGGCGGTGCGCTTCGGCCCTCCGGACGCGTCTTCCTTCATTGCCCGCAAGCTTTTGGAAAGCCGGGTGGTGACAGTCGCTGCCCCATCCTATCTCAAGCGATACGGCGAACCGCGCTCGCCACATGATCTTGCGCATCATGAAGCGCTTCTCTTTCGCGATCCCCAAAGCGGCTTGCCATTCCCATGGGAGTTTCAACGCCGGGGCGAGAGCATCGAGCTTAAAATCTCGAGCCGCCTTATGCTGGACGATCCGTCAGTCGCGATCTCCGCCTGCGTCGCGGGACAGGGAATCTTTCAGAGCCTGTCGATCGGCCTTGCGCCGTTCCTTGCGCGGGGCGAACTCGTGCCCATCCTTTCCGATTGGTCGGACGAGCACTATCCGCTCTACGCCTACCATCCTTCCCGCCATCTGCCGCCTGCGAAGGTCAGGGCCTTTCTCGCATTCGTCGAAGAGGTTGCGAAAGCAGCAATGTGAAAGGCTTTGCCCCGAGGTTCCGATCATCTGAGAGTGGTTCAAGTCAGCGCAAGGCGGTTGCGGCTCCCGTTATTTTCCTAGTGCTGGCCGATGAGATTTCGGCATGCGCGAATCGTCAAGGCCATGACGGTGAGGGTCGTGCCCGCGATGCCACTGCCGGGAAATGCACTGGCATCCGTGACGATGACGTTGGGTAGGTCCCAGAGCTGGTTATAGGGGTTGAGCACGGAATTGCTGGGGTCATCCCCCATCCGCGCGCCGCCCGTCTCGTGAATTGCCGCGCCCATGCACATGGTCTTGCGGAACCATTTGCGGAACATGAAGCGGCTGAACGGATCGGCGTCCGGGAAGGCGCCGCGCCCCATTTCCCTGAGGCCGGTGGGAGAGCCGATGAACTCCAGGTCTCCGCCGACGCCGCGCACCATCTCGATCAGTACCTCCTCCTGCCGGCGGAGAAGCGTGTGTTCCTCCTCGCCCATGACGCAGCGAATATGCGGCACGGGAATCCCCCAGGCGTCCTTTCGCCGCGCATTGAGGCTTATGCGGTTATCCGCATGGGGCAGCATGCGGCCGAAGCCGAAGAATGCCAGTCGCGCCGGTTCGTGATCCGGCGTGGGTGCCCGGCCGATGCTGCCCTGATAGTCGAAATCCCCGCGTCTGGCATCGCCGGTTCCAAAACGCGGCACGAAGATGCCGCCGGAGGGGTTATAGAACGGATCGATAGGCGCGGAATCGTCCACTGCCCATCCCTTCGCCTTGGAGAAGGAGCCGAAGGCAAGGCAGGGCAGCTGATCCATGAAATAACGCCCGAGCGCACCGGAACTGTTACCCAACCCCTCTGGATGCTTGGCAGATGCCGAATTCAGAAGCAGCCGCACGCTTTCGATCGGCGACGCCGACAGCACGACGAGGCTAGCGCGCGCGGTCTCGACCTTGCCGGTAACACGATCGATGAATTCTGCGCCCGTGGCGCGAACCCCTTGCTCGTCCGTTACGACGCGGCGGACAATGGCATCGTGACGGATGGTTAGCCGTCCGGTCGCAAGCGCCTCTCTGAGGGGTTTCGGCGTGCGTTCGGCGTCCGGTGCGATATAGCGCCAGGACACGACATGCCGCTCTGGCCAGCGGCCCTCCACTTCGTTCTTGAAGACCTGTTCGGCCGGCGTCAGCTTGGCCGGATGGGCATAGATGCCATCTGGCAGCGTCTCCACGCCATCGGGATTGCCGTAGAGGCCGAGAGAGGTTTCGACCTCCTCGTAGTAAGGCACGAGATCGTCATAGCCGACCGGCCAATCCACGCCCTTGCCGGTTCGCGACTGGATCTTGAAGTCGTCGTCCGTCCAGCGCAGCAGCACGCGGCCGAAACTATGCAGGCGGCCGCCGCCCTGCCGGCCGCGGATCCACAGGAATGGCGCATCCTTCGGGGTCGTGTAGGGATTTTTCCGGTCATTGACGAAGAAATGGCTGAAGCGCTCGGTAAAGAAGGCCGCACGCGCCTGAATGGGCTGTCCCTTCAGCGTCGCGCGTGCACGCTCCCAGATGTTGATGCTGCTGGTCGGCAGCCTCTTGCGCGCTGGATCGAAATCCCTCTGGCTGACAGCCGGACCGGCTTCGAGCAAAAGCACGGAAAGCCCCTGGGCGGTCAATTCCCTGGCGGCAAAGGAGCCGGCGGCGCCGGAGCCGATGACCAGCGCGTCATAAACAGTCTGAGACATAGATATTTTCCGTATATTTCAGAGACGGACGCCGTCGGCGTCGAAGAAGGAGGCCTTGGCGATATCGATGCTGGGTGCGATTGCCGCACCGGGCTGGAGCACCGCGTCGCCCATGATGCGATAGGAGAGGCTTTGTTCGGCCCAGTCGAACCAGACAATGGTGTCGGCGCCCATCGGCTCGACCACGGAGACGATGCCTGCGATGGTCGGGAGGGACCCCATTCCTCCTTCCGAAGCGATATGTTCCGGCCGGATGCCCAGTGTCACGGGACTCGGTTTGATGGGCGCCAAAAAGGGATAGTCAATCAGATCGATGGTCAGGCTGCCGCTCTCGAAGACCGGGGCAGCAGCCTTGATCGCGATCTCGCCCTTGATGAAGTTCATCGCCGGTGCGCCGATGAAGCCGGCGACGAAGAGATTGGCGGGCCGGTGATAGATTTCCGAGGGGCTTGCAAGCTGCTGGATCACGCCATCCCTCATGATGGCGATGCGGTCGGCAAGGGTCAGCGCCTCGACCTGATCATGGGTCACATAGATCATCGTATTGCCGAGGCTCTGATGCAGCTTCTTGATCTCGACGCGCAGCTCGTTGCGAAGCTTGGCATCGAGATTGGAGAGCGGTTCATCGAACAGGAAGACATCCACCTCGCGAACCAGCGCCCGGCCGATCGCGACGCGCTGGCGCTGTCCGCCAGACAATTCCGAGGGTCGGCGATCGAGCAGATTTTCCAGATGCAGCAGGGATGCTGTGCGGGCGATACGCGCCTCGATCTCCGGCTTGGGCAGGCCGGCGACGCGCAGGCCGAAGGACAGGTTTTTGCGCACCGTCATGCGGGGGTAAAGCGCATAGGATTGGAAAACCATGCCGATGCCGCGGTCTTTCGGCTCCTCCCAGGTCACGTTCTTTCCCGAGATCCATATCTCGCCGTCGCGGATGTCCTGCAATCCGGCGATGGCATTCAGAAGCGTCGATTTCCCACAGCCGGAGGGTCCGAGAAGCACGAGAAACTCGCGCGGGGCGATGTCGATGGAGAGTTTCTCGATGACGGTATGGTCGCCATAGGCGATCTTGAGGTCTTTGACCGATACGGCTGGCTGCATGGCATTACCCTTTGACGGCGCCGGCTGCGACACCGCGCAGGAACCAGCGGCCGGAGAAGAAATAGATGGCGAGCGGAACGACGGCGGTCAGGATAGTGGCGGCCATGTTCACATTGTAGGCGCGTTCGCCCATGGTGGTATTGACGATGTTGTTGAGCTGGACCGTCATCGGCAGGTTGTCGCGGCCGGCAAAGACCAGCCCAATCAGGAAATCGTTCCAGATGCCAGTGAACTGGAAGATGGAGGCGACGACTACCATCGGCACCGACATCGGCAGCATGATCTCGAGAAAGATGCGCCAGAAGCCGGCCCCGTCGACGCGGGCTGCCTTGCAGAGCTCTTCGGGAATGGCGACGAAATAGTTGCGGAACAGCAGCGTGACCAGCGGCAGGCCAAAGATGACGTGCACCAGGACGACGCCGGCGACCGAATTGTAGAGGCTCAGATTGGCGAGCAGCCGCACCAGCGGGTAGAGGAAGATCTGATAGGGGATCAGGCCGCCGGCCATCAGCAGCCCGAACAGAAGGTTCGAGCCCTTCGGTCGCCAGAGCGACAATGCATAGCCGTTGATCGCCCCGATGAAGACGGAAATGACGACGGCGGGCACGGTGATCTTGACCGAATTCCAGAAGCCGATCCGCACGCCGAGGCATTGCGTGCCCATGCAAGCTCCCGACCAGGCGGTCTTCCACGCGTCGAAATCGATGGTGGCGGGCAGGGCGAAGATATGGCCCTGGCGGATTTCCTCCATCGACTTCAGCGACGTTACTAGCATGGTGTAGAGAGGCAGCAGGAAGAACAGCGCCGACAGGATCAGGAAGGCGTAGAGCCCGATCTGGCCGCCGCTCAGCCTGGATGGCTTGGGCCCGCGAGGATGAGCGGTCATCAATGCGCTCCCCTTCTTCTGGCGCGCATGGCCAGCGCATAGCGGAACGGGGCGACGGCCATGACGACGGAGAGTACCAGCACGGTGGCGCCGGCGCTGGCGAGCCCGAGGTTCTGACGTTCGAACAGATTGTCCATGATGAATTTCGCCGGCACTTCGGTCGAATAGCCGGGGCCGCCGCCGGTCTGCGCCACGATCAGATCGTAGGTCTTGATCACGCCCATGGAGAGCAGCATGCCCGATGCTGCCAGCGCCGGCCCCAATTGCGGCAGGATGATCGAAAGGTAAATGCGCCAGACGGGTATGCCGTCGATCTGGGCTGCCTTCCATTGCTCCTCGCCGATGCCGCGCATGCCGGAGAGTACGATGACCATGACGAGACCGGCGCCCTGCCAGACGCCGGCGAAGACCACGGTGTAGATCGCCATGTCGCGATTGACGATCCAATCGAAGACGAAGCCCTGCCAGCCGAGCGCCCGTACGGTCGCCTGAATGCCGAGCGTCGGGTTCAGCATCCATTGCCAGATGAGGCCCGTGACCACGAAGGACATGGCATAGGGGTAGAGGAATATGGTGCGGAATACGCTTTCGAAGCGGACTTTGCGGTCAAGGGCCGCTGCCAGCACGAAGCCGAGAGCCAGGCATCCCGCGACATAGAGCACGCCGAAGATCAGCACATTCTCCAGCGATGCCAGCCAGCGCGAATTTTTAAACAGCCTGGTATATTGGGCAAAGCCGACATAATTCGACGACGGGAAGATCGTCGAATCCGTGAAGGACAGCCGGACCGACCAGATCATGGTGCCGATATAGACGAAAATTGCGGCGATCCATGTCGGCAGGAGTGCAAAGGTCGCAGCCAGGGAACGTCTGCGCTTGGCTTGCATGAGCAAACCCTCTCAAAGAACGGAATGAGCCGATCGACGATCACGCCGTCGACCGGCCGAAACGAAAGCGTTATTCGAAGATCGCGAAAAACTTCTCGGCACCCGAGGCGCTGTCTTCCGATGCGTTGCTCCAGAACTCGTCGACGAAGTCGTTGAGCGCGCCCGCCTGTTGCGGCGAGAGGATCAGCGCTTGATCCGGAACGATCTTGCCGGCGCTCATCAGCTCCAGGCCCTTCTGCGCGCACATATCGAGCTTCGACTTGTCGACATCGGTGCGCATCGGCACGGAGCCCTTCTTGAGCGAGAATTCGACCTGCACGGCCGGATCCATGGCGACTTCGGCGAGCAGCGCCTGTCCCTTTTGCGATGCCGCATCGGCGATCTTCGGGAAGGAGAAGGCGTCGGCGACATAGACCATGCCGGAGGATTGGGGAGCGAGCATGCAGCCGTAATCCTTGCCGAGCTTTTTGCCGGCCGCAACGAATTCGCCCTTGGCCCAGTCGCCCATGAACTGGGCGCCCGCCTTGCCGGTGATGACCATCGCGGTGGCATCGTTCCAGTTCCGCCCGGGCGCGCCTTCATCGACATAGCCGCGCAGCTTGCCGAGAATATCGAGCGTCTTCTTCACGCCCGCAACGGACGTATCGCCCTTGTCCTTGTCGACATAGATCTTGAGGAAGCCGTCGATACCGACCTGCGTCAGCAGGATCATGTTGAAGACCTTGGATTCCTGCCAGGACTGGCCGCCCCAGGCGACCGGCTGCACGCCGGCGGCCTTGAGCTTGTCGAGTGCCGCGAAGAATTCGTCCCAGCTTTTGGGCTCTTCGCTCACGCCGGCCTTTGCGAAGGTATCCTTGGAATAGAAGACCCAGCTCTCGCCATGGGCGCCCGTGGGAGAAAGATAGACCTGGCCATTATAGGTGATGAGGTCATGGATCGATTTCGGCAGCACGTCGGCCCATTTGCCGGCCTTCGCGATGTCGTCGATCGGGCTCATGAGCCCCTGAGCGACGAAATCCGCATTGGCAAGACCGATCACCGCCTGCTTGGCGGCCGGTGGATCGCCGGCGACCAGCCGGTTCTGGAATGCGGCGTCGGCAGCGCCGAAGCCGGCAATGGACGAATCCTTCCAGACGCCGCCGCGCTTTTCGAACTCCTGCTTGATGACATCGAGGGCGGCTGCTTCGCCGCCTGACGTCCAGGAGGTCATGACTTCGGCCTTTGCCTTGTCCTCGGCATGGGCAGGCGCGGAGGCAGCCGCAAGGGCTGCCCCCATCATGAGTAATCTCATCGTATTCTTCATTGTTCCACCTCTTCAAGAAGGCCCTCTTTGCGGAGCCATTGGTTTTTCAGGTTATGAAATCAGCGATAGATCGGTAGCAATGCCTGCCGCACAAGGGTCAGGCCGTTGGCGATGTCGCCGACGGGATCGGGCGCGGCATCCAGCTCGAGAATCGCCCAGCCTTGATAGCCGCGGTCGCGCAGCAGCCTGATCCAGCCCGGCCAGTCGACACGGCCGAGCCCGAAGCCGCAGAAATAGGGACGGTGACGATCATGAATATGCTTGTCGATCGGCGTATCGGCCGGCATCGGGCCGAGCGCATCCTTCCAATGGGCGATGATGACCCGCTCGTGGTGGCGGTCGACGACCTGGAGTGGGTCGGAACCGGCAACGATGATATGGGCCGTGTCCGGGCACATATGGACATAGGCGGGATCCGTCAGCAGCATTAATAGATCGACATCGCGCGAGGCGGCAAAGATCGAATGCGCCTCCGTGTGCAGCGCAAGGCGCACGCCCTTAGCGTAGAGGATGGCGCCGAGGCGATTGAGGAAGTCGGCAATCTTGCGGGCCTGCTCGAAATCGAAGAACCGGACAGGCTCGGCACCCGGTGTTTGGCGCAACGGCGCGCCGATGACCATGATGTCACTGCCGCAGGCCTTGAGAAACGCGGCGTATTTCTCCGCCTTGTCGATGATGGCCGCCTGTGCTGAGGCTTCGGTGAAATCGCCAGCCGCCTCGAGTTCGGCAAAGAAGCCGCTTGCCAGTGTCAGGCCGCGCCGAGAAAGCTCGGCCGCGAAGGCCTCGACCGAACCGTAGGTTTTCGTCGCATCCTGCCAGTTGAAAGGCGAGAAGGTCAGCTCGACACCGGTGACGCCGGATGCCTGAACGGCGTCGAGGATCTTGTCCCAGAAGGCGCGGGGTTCGCTGCGAGAAAGGGCAATGATGCCGTCGTAATCCTCGACGCCCCAGAAGCCGGGATGGAAGAAGGTGACGAGATCCACGCCAAAGCGAAGCCGTTCGGTCGAGCTCATGATGCTGTCCGTTCCCAAAGGTGGGGATCATCGCCTGTGGGACGCATCCCACACCGAATAATCCATAATGATTTCAATGCACTATATTTTGGCAATCGTTTGCCATTTATCGAGTGTAGACCAGTCATTTCCATATGCAAGCGATTTTTGGCAAACGTTTGCTAAACGGAGGGAATTGCCATAGCATCCGCCGCGTCAGGCACCGGGAAGGAAACAAAAAAGTGAAAGATAACAAGGATATGCCCGTTGAGGAGCATTCCGGACCGTTGATGGCCGATGTCGCGAGGCTCGCAGGGGTCGCCATCTCCACGGTCAGCCGTGCCCTTGCCAATCCCGGACGTGTCAATGAGAAAACGCGCGCCAAGATCGATGCGGCCGCCAAGCAGCTGGACTACACGCCGAACGCCATGGCTCGCGGCCTGAGGGTCGGCAAGTCCAACACCATCATGATCATCCTTCCAGGATCGCTCTATTACGGCGTCTCCCAGGTCATCCCGCAGGTCCTGCAAAGCATCAACAAGGCTCTGCTGCAGAGCGGCTACAACCTGATGATCGCCAATCTCGGCCGCGACCCGGAGTCGGAACGGCATATTCTCAATCTCGCCTTCGGCGGCACCATTCGCGGCGCCATCATCCTGTCGTCGAAGCTGCCGGAGATCGACGGCCGGTCTATGGCCAATGCCGGCCTGCCAATCGTCTCCATGCTGCTCGACATGAGCGATGCCGGCGTGCCGAGTGTCGTGACCAATGATCGCGAGGCGGTGCGGGACGCGGTGACGGAGCTGATCAGGATGGGTCACAGGCGCTTTTTCTACATCGCCGGTCCGCGGGACAATTATCACGATGTCGAGCGCTATGGCGGCGCCCTGGAAGCCCTGCGCGACGCCGGGATTTCGAAGGAAGCGCTGTCGCGGTCCGGAGGCAATCTCGATTACCAGAAGGGCTTCGAAATCGGCGTCCAGGCTGCCGCCGATTTCGTCCTGTTGAAGGATCGGCCGACGGCGGTGATCGCCACCAGCGATGATATGGCGATCTCCTTCATCAGCCGCATACGGCAGACGGGCTTGCGCATTCCCGACGATCTGTCGGTGCTCTCCTTCGACGGCGCGCCGGTCTGCGAATTCTGCTTCCCGCCGCTCTCGACGATCGAACAGCCGTTCGAGGAGATGGGCCAGGCCGCCGTCGCCCGTCTGCTTGACGCCATCGGACAGGCGGAGAAGGAGCAGGACTTGCGCGTCACAATCCGCAGCAGGCTGATCCTGCGGGAGAGCGTGACCCCGCCGAAAAATTGAAGCGGGACGCGACCTGCGTCCTTACGAAGCAATGCTTCGCGGCTCCACCATGATGGCTTCGATTCCCGCCGCTTCTTCATCGAAGAACGATCGCCGTGCTCCGCCGCGGCGATAGTCTCTCCATCTGTGCTCATGAAAGAAAAACTAGTTTTCTCCATCGCCGACATCGTAGCCAAGGTTGCCCCGCTTCAGGCAGCCAGGATATTCGCAGTAATGGCTCTCCAGGGCCTGCATTTCGAGGGAGAGCGTCATCTGGGCTGCATCGTCGGTCATCGTCGAATCCTTTTTGGCCTTGTCCCGTCCTGCCGAAGGCAGACATGGAATCAGTGCATTTTCGGAAGCCTCGGCGCGAACGGTAGGTTTTAGATGGTTAACCGACGGTTTCGCGCTTCGCACGATGAGTGCATTGAAGGTCACAGTGGGGAGGTGAGCAGGCGGAAAAACCGGCGCGCCGGGAACATGTCTGTCCCGGCGGCGATCATGGGTGATGGTTCTGCATGATCTATTGCAGGGTCGTGCTGTGCGGCTTTGCGGCAAGGGCCGGCAATTGTGCTTCAAGCCCGCGTTGAACGGCCGCGACGACCTGGGGATTGCGAAGCCTGACGGCCTTGCGGATCATCAGCTCCTCATTGATGATCGCCCGCATGCCTGTCGTGAACTTATGAAGGCTGAATTGTTCCGCATGTGCCCGCAGCGCTTCGGAGCGAAAGCGGTGCTCCGTCGCCTCGAAATCGATCACGGCCTCGATCAGCGCATCGACAGACTGCGTGTTGAATAGAACGCCGCTCACGCCCGGCACGACCGTCTCAAGCGCGCCGCCGCTTCCATAGGCGATGACCGGCCTACCGCTTGCCATGGCTTCGACCGGAACGATGCCGAAATCCTCCTCGCCGGGAAAGATCAGGGCGCGGCACCGCGCCAGCTTCTCCTTCAGCACCGCAAACGGGGTTCGGCCGAGGAACGTGATGGAGGGACCGGCAATGCGCTTCAATTCGTCCATCTGCTTGCCTTCGCCGATAACCACCAGCTTGCGGTTCATCCGGGTGAACGCCTGCACGGCGAGATCGATCCGCTTATAGGGGACCAGCTGGCCGGCGCAGAGATAGAAGTCCTCGATCGAGGTCGCCGGCGCGAAGTCATCGACATTGACCGGCGGATAGAGCACGGTCGCGGGGCGCCGATAATATTTGCTGATGCGATCGCAGACATGATGCGAGTTGGCGACGAAACGATCGACGCGCAGGCTGGTATTGACGTCCCAGGAGCGCAGAAGCGGCGCAAGCATCGGCAGCATCAGCCGTGATGCGAACCCCGCGTGAGATCGGTAGAAATGGTAGTGATCCCAGAGATAGCGCATGGGGGAATGACAATAGCAGACATGCGTTGCCTGCGGCGGCGGAATGATGCCCTTGGCCGGGCCTGATTCACTGGAGATGATCAGGTCGTATTCCGAGAGATCGAAACTCTCCAGCGCGAAGGGCATGAGCGGCAGAAACGATTGATAGCCCCTGACCGCCCCCGGGATCCGCTGCAGGAACGATGTGACGATCTTGTGTTTGCGGATCTTCTCCGAGACACGGCTTTCATCATAGACGAGAGTGAAGATGTCGGCGTCCGGATACATGTCGCAGAGCGCCTCGACGACTTTCTCTCCACCTCGCATCGACACGAGCCAGTAATGCACGATCGCTACCCGCATTGCTCTTCCCTCCATGGGTCGAAACAACATTGTCAGACGGCAACTTTTGCGACAGGGCCCACATCGGTTCACCACGGCATCCAAATGGTCGAAGGGAGTAACCAAAAGATTTAGCCGAGGATCGAAGCCTGCACACAAGGATATACCCGCCCGACTAAGAAACTGTAGGAACGTCTCCCTCCCTGTCAGAAATGATAAGCCCTGTTGCTTCGGTAGGGGATTTACACGCTATGCGTTCGACTGCTGATCTCGTTGCATGGCGCCCTCGTTGCTTGACGGCGCAAGCGACACGAAAGCGGGATTTCGGCTCATGTTTAGAGTTTCAGCTTTGCCTTACCATTCCATCTCCAGACCACCTCGGCTCATGGCGCCTTGGCTGCTGGCACTGATGCTTTCCGGCGCGGGCGTTTTCCATACCGCCGATATTGCCGCGGCAAGCGAGGTGTACCGCGTCGGACCCCAGGCCCGGATCAAGATCGCCATCGTTGAATGGATCGCCGGGACCGGCGAATATAAGGAATGGACGGCGCTGAACGGTGAATATGTCGTGTCGCAAGCGGGCTCGATCTCGATTCCGATGATCGGGCAGATGCAGGTCGGCGACAAGACGGTGGACGACATCAGCGCCGCTATCGGCGAAAGGCTGAAGCAGATCACCGGCTTGGCGGTGGCACCCACGGCTTCGGTCGAGATCGTCAAATATCCGATGGTTTACGTGTCCGGCGCGGTGGAGAAGCGGAGCGAGCTGGAATTCAGGCCGGGCCTGACCGTCAGGCAGGCGATTGCCATGGCCGGGGGGCGCGAGCGCCGCTCAAGCCAGACGGGGGATTACTCCGAGGCGCAGCAGATCAGCTATGCGGGGGAAATCAGCCGCATGGAGCTGCAGCTGAAACAGCTTGGAGCCCGGCGCGCGCGCCTGTTGGCGGAACTCAACGATCAGCCGGCAATCACATTTCCGCCGGAGATCAAGGCCGCGCCCCAAGGGTCGGCGGTCTGGCAGATCATGATGAGCGAGCTCGATCTGTTCAATGCCAAGGCCGAGGCACTGCGCCAGCAACTTGCCTCCGCCGCGGATCTGGAAGTGCTGTTGCGCAATGAAATCAACATTCTCGATGAGAAGATGTCGTCGCAGGACGAGCAGGTTAAGATCGCGCAGGATGAATTGAGCGATATCTCCAAGTTGGTCGACAACAAGATCCTGACGACGTCCCGTAAGACCTCGCTGGAACGGATCGTTGCCGAGATGCAGGCCGGCAAGCTGGACCTCGTCGTTGCATCGATGCAGGCAAAACAGAAGCTGAGCGAGACCGAGCGCGATGCACTCAATCTCAAAGGCCAGCGCAAGACGGAAGCCGGACAACAGCTCCAGATCGCCGAGACGGAAATGGAGGATACGAAACTCAAGCGAAACACGACCCTGCAGCTGTTGCAGATTTCCGGCGCCTCGCTCTCGCGCAGCCAGAGCATGAAGGCGCTCGATCTCCAGCCGCTTGAATACTGGATCACCCGAAACGGCAACGAGGCCGATGCCATCAAGGCATCGGAGGCGACCGAGCTGCAGCCGGGGGATGTTCTCGATGTCCGCTACAACATTTCCGGAAGCCTGGACGGCACGACGCTCTCGTCGGCCGATACCGGCCAATCCCAGTAAGAATAAGTGAGCCAAGGGGGCGATAGTCATGGCAGTTCACGAGATCGGTAAAGGCTTGCGCAGCACGCCGTCGGACAGCAAGAGCATGGGGGACGGCGAATATATTTCGTTTCGTGACGTCTGGCGTTTCGTACAGCGCCACTGGCTGCTTTTTGCCTTGTTCACCGCGGCCGGCCTTGGCATCGGCGTCCTCTACATGGTGACAACCAAGCCGGTCTATCTGGCGACCACGCGCCTCGTCATGGATCCGGAGCAGGGGCGCATCGCCTCGCAGGATGCATTCACCGGCACGGTCATCATTGAGGCCGCCGAAATCGCAAGCCAGGTCGAGATCGTCAAATCGGAGGCGACCGCGCGCGCCGTCGTCCAGAAACTCAACCTCACCGAAGACCCGGAAATCATAGGCGGCATGTCTTGGCAGGCGGCCCTGCGCGACAAGATGCGCGCAATCGTCAATTATTTCAGGCACGGTGACGACGGCGCAAAGACCGAGGCCAGCGACGACGACGTGATGCGGCGGACCATGGCATCGTTCCTTTCCCGGGTTTCCGTCAATCGCGTCGGCCAGTCCTATATTCTCGAGATCGGGTACAGCTCGGTCGACCCCAAAAAGGCGGCGCAGGCGGCAAATGCCATTGCGGAAGCCTATATCAGCACTGGCCTGTCCGAACGCGCTTCCGCCGCGCAGAGCGGCGCCAGATGGCTGGAGACACGCCTGATCGAAGTCGGCAGGCAAGCGCGCGAAGCGTCCATGAGCGTCGAGGAGTTTCGCGCCAAGAACGGCATCATGGAAATCAGCAACTCGTCATCGCTCGATCAGCAGCAGCTGTCCGAGATCAGCAGTCAGGCCGTAGCAGCCAGAGCGCAGACCGCGGCTGAATCGGCCAAGCTTGAAACCCTCAACCAGCTTATGGCGGGCAGCAAGATCGAGGGTGACGTCGACGAGACGATGAATAACTCGCGCATACAGAAGCTGCAGGAGGATCTCGGCGTCGCAACGACCAAGCTCAACAACCTGAAAAGCCGGTATGATGCCGACAATCCCGCCATCATTGCCGCCCAGCAGGAAATCGATCGGGTAAAAGGTGACATGCGTAAGGAGTTCGATCGCATCCAGGCGGTCTACAGGTCAAATCTGGATGTCGCCAAGACCCGTGAAAGGCTTCTGAGCAACGAGTTGACCTCACTGAAGGATGCCGGCACCGACAAGAATCTGGCGCGAGTGGAACTGTCGGAGATGGAAAGCCGGGCCACCACCTATCGCCGGATGTACGAAAGCATATTGCAGCAGCTGATCGGCGCGCTGCAGAAGGAATCCTTTCCGCTCGGCAATGTTCGTGTCGTGGCGGCCGCCGCCGTGCCGCTTTCCAAGTCCTGGCCGAAATCCTCCTTCGTGTTGCCCTTTACCGCCATGCTCGGTCTTGCGGCTGGCGTCATGGCGGCGCTTTTGCGGGACGGTCTGGACCGGCGCGTCAGTTCCAGCGAGAAACTGCGGCGCGAATTGGGGATCAGCTCCCTCGGCCATGTTCCCGTCTATGTGAGCCCGTCGTTCCTGCCCGGAAGCATGGTGGCGACCAATGCCACATGGCGACGAACGATGCTACCGCTGAGATCCGTGCTCGATACGCCCTATTCGCAATTTTCCGAGGCGCTACGCGGCGTCAAGCATTCGATCGACTCCGCCTTCCCGCAGAACGCGCCGATGGTGATTGGCATCACCTCGGTCGGCACCGGCGAAGGCAAGACCACGATCGCGACCAATCTCGCCCAACTCTACCAGCATGAGGGGGTATCCGTCGTGTTGGTCGATGCCGACTTCCTCAATGCAAGACTGAGCTGTGTCGTGGCCGAGTCCGGCGCGGAATTCGGCATGGAGGCGCTGAGCGTCAACGACGTGCCGCGCCGCTATGCTGTTGCCCAGGAGGGCGGCCTGCGTGTCGCGAAGGCCGATCATGAGCCCGAGACGGAAATCGCGCAGGGCCATTGCGGGGTTCCGGTCGTGACCGTCGACGAGACCGAAAAATCCGTCGCGGCCTTTCAGCGTTATGGACATCTGCCGGCGTTGAAGGCGGAGATCGATCTGCTGCGGCGACGATACAAGGTCGTCATCGTCGATATGTCGGCTTTCGAGGATTCCGCCGATACCCGCGTCATCTGCAGCTATCTCGAAGGTATCGTCGTGGTCGTCGGCCAGACGAATAAGATGACCGTCGAACGGTTGTCGGATGCGCTTGCAAGCTTTGGCACGTCGGCGATCAATATCCTCGGCATCATCGCCAACCGCAGCTATGAGAAGCGTCATCGCCAGCCGACACCCCTATGGCGCCGCAGGTTGGAGGGGCGTCAGGTGCGTGCGTCCGCAAGGCGCCTCACGGGTCACGCGACGAGCCGTCCCTTGAAGATCACTGTCGGCATTGCAAGCGCGGGTCGCCGCGATATCCTGTCGTCCATTCTCCCGCATATCGCCAATCAGACGCGCAAGCCGGATGAGATCGTCGTCTGCCTGTCCTCGCCGGAGGATATCGATCCAAGCTGCCTTCGAAACCTCGACATTCCGGTCCAGGTTCTGATTTCCGAACGCGGCCTCTGCCGTCAGCGCAACAAGATCCTCGACAATGTGCAGGATGCCGATGTCGTTCTCTTCCTCGACGATGATTTTCTGATGACCTCGACCTATGTCGAGGAGGCGGAACGGCTGTTCCAGCTCCAGCCTGATGTTGCCATGTGCAGCGGCAAGATCCTGGCGGACGGAATCACCGGGCCGGGCATCTCTGTTCGCGATGGCTTACGTTTAGTCGATGGCCAGCGGCGGCGGCGATCCGAGCCCGTCATGCAAATTCGGCCGATCTACAATGCCTATGGCTGCAACATGGCAATCCGCATGGCGATCGTCAGAGCCGCCGCGCTGCGTTTCGACGAGAACCTGCCTTTCTATGGCTGGCTTGAGGATGTCGATTTCAGCAGGCTGGTTGCCCATTATGGCCAGGTTGTCAGCGCCAGGCAGCTGGAAGGTGTTCATCTTGGCACGAAAGGTGGCCGCGCGGGCGGCGTCCGTCTCGGCTATTCGCAGATCGCCAACCCGCTTTATCTCATGCGCAAGCGGACCATGAGCGTGCCGCAGGCGGCAGCGCAGATCGGGCGCAATCTTGCCGCCAATCTCGTCAAGGTCTGGCGGCCGGAGCCCTGGGTCGATCGCAAGGGGCGGCTGAAGGGCAATGTCATCGCCTTCCACGATCTGCTCAAGGGCAGGCTGGCGCCACAGAATATCGAAGCATTGGAATAATCCGGTGGTACGTCCGTTCGATCTCGATCGCGTCGTCGTCATCAACGATCGCTCCGTCCGAGTGGGCGGAGCGTCCAATCTTGCGGTTCTTTCGGCCGATTTGCTGCAGCGTGCGGGGGTTGCGGTAACCTATTTTGCCGGCGATGCCGCCGGCTCCGATCCGCCGGCAGCGGAAACCATCAATCTGGCGGCGCAGCCGTTGATGCAGCAGACGCGTCTCAGCGCATTCGCCAGCGGTCTTTACAGCCGCCAAGCCCATGCCTCGCTGAACGATCTCATTTCGCGCATCGACACCGAAGGGACGATCTATCACCTCCATGGCTGGTCGAAGATCCTGTCGCCTTCGATCTTTCGCGCCCTATGGCCTGTCCGCGAGCGCGTCGTCCTGCACGCCCACGACTATTTTCTCTCCTGTCCGAATGGAGGCTTCGCCAATTACCGCAAAAACCAGGTCTGTCCTCTGGCGCCGATGTCGATCGCATGTCTGACGACAAACTGCGACAAGCGCGGCTATCACGAGAAGCTATGGCGATCCGCGCGCCATCTGGTGCGGGAGCATTATTATCCCGTCCGGCAGGTTGCCGCCAACATCGTGGTCGTCCATCAGCGCATGCGCGAGTATTTTGAGCGGGGGCAGGTGCAGACGAGCAACATAGAAACGATCCGCAATCCGGTCGAACCCTTCCTCAGGCGACCGACGGATCCATGGAAAAAGCGCGATTTCTTCTTTGTCGGCCGGCTTGAGCCGGAAAAGGGATTTGAAGACGCGGCGATCGCGGCACGGCTTGCCGACGTCAAACTGCATATCATAGGTGATGGCGCCGGCCGAGCGCGCCTGGAAAAGGATTTTCCGGAGGTCGTCATTCATGGCTGGAAATCCAAGGACGAGATGCGCGTCATTCTCGAGGAGGCGCGCGCGATCGTCGTTTCGTCGCGGGTGCCCGAACCCTTCGGCCTGGCGGCGCTCGAGGCGGTGACAAGCGGCATACCCGTGATTCTACCAGACGCCGCGCTTCTCGGCGAAGAACTTGCAACGCTTGGCTGCGGCCTCACTTTTCAGAGCGGCAAGGTGGAAACGCTCGCAAGCGGCATACGCAGGCTTGCCGGCGACGATATGCTACTCCGTTTGATGAGTGTGAATTGCATCCGCCGGTCAGGCGACCTGGCTCACACGCCGGCTTCGTGGCTCGAGGCTTTGCTGACGCTGTATGACGGCGTGCTGAAACGAGCAAATACAGTCAGGATGCGCCCGGAGATTGCCATGGACACTGATATTCCGGTCGCGGGTCGGCTGATCGATGAGACGAGCTGACGCTTGTGGTTAGATGTGCGTTCTCCCCCTACGCCAATGGGACTAGCCCAATGCCCGCAGGGTCAATTGTCAATGATGAGGGCAGCTGGCAGCCTCTGAAAGAAGCCTATGGGTGGTGAGGGGTCCGAGCCATGTTATCGACAGTTGACGGCGTTGCCCACGGTGAGAGAACTCGCCGCGACGTGAAGCGGGCGGAACGGCTGGGCCGCTCCAAACGCATTGCCGACATTCTTCTTTCGGGAGCAGGATTGCTGTTTCTGGCGCCGGCGCTGCTTTTGATCGCGATCATACTGCTTCTGGTCGACGGCCGTCCCATCATCTATCGCCACACACGCATCGGCCGCGACGGCCGGCCGTTCGAATGCCTGAAGTTCCGCACGATGCGCAAGGATGCCGACCGGCAGCTGGCAGAGCTCCTGGCCCGCGACGAGAAGCGAAGGCTGGAATGGCTGTCGACGCAGAAGCTGATGAATGATCCGCGCGTTCATTGGTTTGGAAAATATCTACGCATGAGCAGCGCCGACGAACTGCCTCAGTTGCTGAACGTTCAGCGCGGCGACATGAGCCTGGTCGGGCCTCGCCCCGTCGTCGCCTCGGAGCTCGAGCGCTACGGATCCGATCTCTATTGTTATCTGGGTCTGCGGCCCGGCATCACCGGCCTCTGGCAAGTCAATCGCCGCACCGACACCACCTACGAACAGCGCGTTCAATTCGACGTGGATTATTTCCACAGCCGTTCAATGCGTACCGACTTTGTCATTCTCGTCAAAACCGCCGGCGTCGTCCTGCTCGCGCGCAATGAAAAAGAACGTCTCACCAAATGAAGAACGCAGCTACAGCAACCCATACGACGAGGCAGAAGACTATCAGCATCCACCGAAGGAGGTATTTCTGTCTCGATCTGCCCGGCTGTCCTGGGGCGATGCGATCATGGTTATCGTCTTTCATAAGGGGCTCTGCGTGGTGTTTCATGATGTTTGCCGGCAAGCTCCTCTTCTATTGCCGAGAATTTCGATCCGACGCTGGGGGTCAGGGCAGAAGTCTTCGTGAAATAAAATCGTATAGTTCCGGCTTTCCCCGCTTACAGGCAGCGCTTCATCGCACGGAATCATGTCCTGAATGGGAACACTACACACTTTCTCTGGTGCAAAACTGGATGAGACTGTGCAACTTCTTGCTATATTTCGCGAAAATTTCTCCATTAACTGGCGAAAAAGCGAGTTTTACCCCGTGTCCGGTCGTAGAGATGGTGCGCTGATGGATAGTTTCTTGCCTCGCCGCAAGAGCGTTGGCTGGGCTGGCCTGCGGCACTGGCTCCGCTCCCGCTTGCCGTCGGTGGTCGGTGACGGAGCATCGACGCTCGTTTCGAAGATCGTCGCGCAAGTCGTTCAGCTCCTGATATTCCTCGTTGCCGCTCGCATGCTGGAATCGACCGAATTCGGCCTCTATGCCTTCAGCTCCGCCATCGTGATCATGCTGGTCGTGGTTGCGGAGGGCGGATGGGGCGAGTTCGTCATGAAGGCCGAGTGCAGTGCGCGGGAGCTCGACCAGGTCGGCACGATTTCGATCATTGCCGGCATGCTCGTAACGATCGTCGGCCTGGCGGCGGCGGCCGTTGCATGGCTCGTCTTTCGGGGGCCGCACGAAGCGCTGCTTCTGGCTCTCTTTAGCTGCTGGTTCCTACCGTCGTCGCTTTATGCCGTCTATGACGGGCTGCTGGTCGCCCGAGGTCTCCTGCGCCGGCAGGCCGTCATCCGGATGGCGAGCGAGATTGCCGGGCTTTGCTGCACCATGCTGGGACTATGGCTGGGGTGGAACGTGTTTTCGCTCGTGGCCGGCCGGCTCGTGTCGCAGCTGGTCTGCCTTGGCGCTTCCGTGGCCGTGCTCGGCTGGTTCCCCAGACTATATCTCACCTGGCCTCTTGCGCGCGAGGTTCTCGAATTCTCGCGCCACATCCTGTCGAACCGGCTGATCTTCTTTCTGCGCTCCTATTCCGGAACATTGGCGATCGGCAGCTTTCTCGGGCTTGCGGAGGCGGGCTACTACCGTGTGGCGGAGCGCATCATCGCGGCATTTTCCGAGCTCATCGGTGAGCCGGCGCGGATGCTTGCCTGGACGCTGTTTCGCCGGTCGGCAATGGTGATGAGTTCGGACGGAAGGCCTGTTCGTGACGCCGGCGCCGCGGCGACGGTTTTCATGATGGTTCTCATGGCAATTTCCACCCCGATCTATCTCGGCCTCTCGCTGATTTCGTCCAATCTGATCGAGATCGTGCTCGGCGACAAATGGGCGCCTGCCGCCGTTCTCGTGGCAATCCTCTCCATGAAGCAGGTTCTGCTGACGCCGGGCTATGTGACCGAGGCTCTCCTGTCCTTGTCGGGCAATATCAGGCGCATGCCCGCGACCTTGCTGCTCAACGCATTGGTTTCCGTCTCGCTGATCCTGCTTCTGGCGCCCTTCGGCGTCACGGCTGCGGCATGGGGCCAATGCGCCGCATCGCTGATCTCCTTTCTGACCTCGATGCATCTGCAGAAGACCTATGGCGGCCTTGGCTGGGGAAAGGTCTTGCGCAAGAGCGGCTATGTCGTGGTCGCGATCGCCCTGATGGCGACGGCGGTCTATGCGCTCGGTTATTTTGCCGAGACGCTCAGCATGCGGCGGATATTGACCGTGCTGCTGCAGGTGGCCGCGGGCAGCGCGATCTATGCCTGCACGCTGTTCGTTCTGGAAAAGATGTTCGGAGGCACGGCCTCTATTTTGTCGGTCAGGCGATAATGGCGGCGACCGGTTGGCACGGACAAGGAGGGGAATGATGGCGACGTCGTTGTGGTCTGGTTCATCGTGGTCTAACCATGCGCGTACGGTCTTCCGGGGAGCGAGGCAAACCGCCGCCCAGGGGCTTTCGCCCCTCAGGCTCGTCAAAGGACGGCTGAACTATCTTTCTCCCTTTCCTCGACGATTTACCGGCGCCTACGGCTCTTATGACGCCGCCATGGCCGCCGCCCGCAGGCGAAGATTGGCCGGTTATGATCACGAGGAGATCGCAACCGTTTCCTTTGCCAAAATGTGCCAGGTGACGCCCTGGGATTATCCGGTGCTGTTCTGGATTCGCAGCCTGCTGCCCGAGATCGGCGGTCTCGTCGATGCAGGCGGTCATATGGGAACGAAATATCGCGCCTTTCGCCCGTTGCTGCCGCTGAACGGCCCGTTTCGCTGGGTCGTCTATGATCTCCCCGCCATCGTTCATGCCGGACAGGATCTAGCTCAAAAGGAGGGCCTGACCGGTCTCGGCTTTGTCGAGCGGATCGAGGATGCAGGCGAGATGCCGCTGTTCCTCGGATCGGGGCTCATGCAATATCTCGATATGCCGCTCTCGGCTCTCCTGATGAAAATGCCTTCCCTACCAGATAACCTGATCCTCAATAAAGTCGCGCTCCGCAAAGACAGCACCGTCGTGACGCTTGAACGGATCGGCGGGTCATACGTCCCCTACCACATGCGCAACGAGGCCGAATTCATCGCGGACATTACAAGGCTCGGATACAGGCAGGTCGATCGCTGGTCCATTCCCTCCCTGTCGCATGCAATCGACACGCATCCCGAGTTCGGACGCAGCGAAAGCGCCGGTTTTTATTTTCGGCTTGGGTAGCCTTGAAGGAGGGAGAGATCCAGTTCGCTGACGCGCGGCTTGCGAGATTGCGCGTCAGCGTGCCGCTGCTTGAGATGGTCGGCGAGCCGGATCGCCAAGGCAAGCAGCATTAATGTCGGATTGGCGTGGCCGGGTGTCGGAAATACGGAACTGCCGGCAATGAACAAACCATCGATGCCATGAACCATGGCATCGGTGTCGACGACGCTTGTTCTGGGATCGGTTCCCATGCGGGTCGTGCAAGACGGATGAGCCATGTCCATGAACTGGGTGCCGGCATTGTCGCCGGCAATGATCCAATCCGGCAGCCGTGGTTTCGGCAGGCCGACGCGGGTGAATTCATCGGAGATTGTCAGTGCAAGCCGTTTGACGCTGTCGATCTCGCGCATGCCGATCTTCCAGTCGATGCGCGCCAGCGGCTGGCCGAACGGATCGCTCTGGTCCGCAAGCGTGATGCGGCTTTCGGAATCAAGCTGCTGTTCCACCATGACATCGAACCGCAATTCGGTCGAGCGATGCGGAAGTCCGCGCTTACGGATAAGGCGATTATAGAGCCCGGAGGCGATCATATCGGTCGATTTCGCAACCGTCAGCAGATCGCGCTTCAATGTCTTGCTCGCTCCCTTCGTCAAACGTTTAAGCGCTGCCCAGGGATCGTCGTCGGCGTGAACCTGGACGGGATAGGCCGCGCAATTGGTGAGACCTTCTCGCGCCTGCATTTCCGGGCTCAGGGACAGGCCCCTGAGATAGAAATGCGTCCGGCCGCCGTGGCCAAGGCCGTAGAAATTGAAGTGCCGAGCAATGGCGTCAATATCGCGCCCTGTGAAGCGACACAGCGACGTACGGGGATGATCGCAGAGATAGCGCCCGACGACGCCGTGAGCATTGCCTATGCCCGCAGGCTGGGCGGAGTTCGATGCAAGCAGGAGGCGTGCGTTCTCGATGCCGCCGCCGCAAAGAATGACCGTATCGGCGCGCACGCTTGCGCTCCGGCCGGTCGGACTTTTGAGATCCAGCGAGGTCACCCGCCGGCCCGGGCTGTCGAGATTGATCTGGACCACCGTGGCATGCATCAGAAAATCTATGTTCGTTGCTCTGATGTCGAGGGCAAGCCGATTGAACCGCATCGGCTCGGCGCGCGGATGGCGCATATGACTGAACTGCCAGAAGAAGGGCCGCAGCAGCTGTGTGTCCAGACCGAGATCGTCAGGGCGCGAGTGCAACAGGGCAAACAGGCTTTCATCATAAAGATTGGGCCCGAGATTGAGCAGTTCCCCGGCGCGGTCGACCGCCGACAGCAGTTCGCGATGCTCGATCGGCCAGCCGGAAAGCGGCAGCCAGGGCCGGCTGGTGAAGTCGATTTCATCGAAGGCGGCACATTTGCCGATCCAGGTATGGCTGCTGCCGCCAAGCATGCGATTTCGCAGCTCGAATGCCGGAATGTCGTTCAGCCACGCCAGGTTGCCGTTATAGCCTCGACCCTCGGGCGTGTCCTTCGCCGAACCGAAAGGCTGCCCAATGTTTTCGACGGCGTTCAACGCCTGCACTTCGGCCTCGTAATCGTGGCCGCCGCTTTCGATGACGAGGACACGGATCTGCGTATCGGCAAGTTCGCGTGCGATCGCAATACCGGCCGGCCCGCCGCCGATGATGGCGATATCCGCATATATTTCAATGCCATGCGGCACAGAGCTCAAGTCGCGGCTCATCATGGTCGTTTTCCATCCGCTTTTCCCATTTTTACCAGTATCGCGAGCGCTCGGATAACTGTTCGATTGGCATAGGCGGGGATGACATCTACCGATTTCGGATAGGTGTTTTGATCGGTTGCGATGTTCTTTTTCAGTCGGAAAGCCATGCTGAAAAGGCGGCGATCACACGCTAGGCTCTCCTGCAAATGCCGCGTTTCCTGGGGAGCGAAAACTATGGCTAAGGTTGGGTTACGGGAGTGGTTGGCGCTCGCGCCGGTGTTTGCTTCTGGAAAACTGGCACGATACAGCGACGAGACCGGTGGCCCACTGGGGCGTTTCGAAGCCGATTTCTGTACGAAGTTCGGCGTGCGGCACGCGCTGACGATGAGCAGCGGAACTGGGGCCCTGATTTCGGCCCTGGTGGCCGCCGGCGTCGGGCCCGGCGACGAAGTGCTGGTGCCGGCCTATACCTGGATCGCAACCGCTGCCGCGCCCCTGGCAGCCGGTGCCGTGCCCGTTCTGGTCGATGTCGACCATACGCTCACCATGGATCCGCAGGATATCCAGCGCAAGATCACGCCACGGACGAGGGCAATCATTCCTGTCCATATGTCGAACATGGTCTGCGACATGGACAGCATCATGCGCATCGCCCGCGAGAATAATCTCGTCGTGATTGAAGATGCCTGCCAGGCCGTCGGACTGCGCTACAAGACCAAGAGGGTCGGCGCGATCGGCGATTTCGGGGCGTTCAGCTTCAATCAATTCAAGAACATAAATTGCGGCGAGGGCGGTGCGGTCGTCACCAACGACGCACGGCTGTTTGCGCGCGCCCGCATGTATCACGACATCGGCTCCATGTTTCGCGGCCATCTGGACAATGCCAACGAGCCGCCCATGCTGGGCGTGAATTTCAAGGCAAGCCAGATCCAGGGGGCGATGCTGAACGTGCAGTTGAAGAAGCTCGATCCGATGATTGCCCGCATGCGCGAGCGTTATGACGTGATGAGCGAAATCTTTGCCAAGAACACGCGGCTGATGGTGGGGCCGCATAACGATGTCGGCAATGCGGCAGGGCTTCACGTCATCTTCGAAACCTCGGAAGAGGCAAAGAGGTTTGCCGAGGAAAACAAGCGCGGCGTCTACCGGCTCTTCGATTCCAGCCGCCATGTCTATACCAACTGGCAACCGATCCTGCAGCAGCGCACCGGCCATCCGGCGATGAACCCGTTTCACTGGACGGATCGGAAAATCGAGTACACGCCGGAGCTCTGTGCGCAGACGCTTGATATTCTGAAGCGCAGCTGCCGCATCAGTCTTGGGGAGAACTACCCCGTGGCGTTGGTCGCCCACATGGCCCGGCGAATGTCGCGACAGGCCAAATCCATCCCCACCAATCTCTTCTATGCAACGACCTAGCATGGAGAGTATCGGCCCTGACGTCATCGATGTCTGGAGCTGGAGGCTGGACGCGCCGCCGACCGATCTCGGCGTGTCCACGACGTTGCTGTCCCTCGACGAACGCGCCAGGGCAGATCGCTTCATTCATGACCAGCACAGGCTTCGCTTTGTTGCGGCCAAAAGCGGGATGCGGCTGATACTGGGGCGCTACCTCGGCCTTCCGCCGCAAGCGATCCGCTTCGACTATGGCGATCATGGAAAGCCTTCCGTTTCAACTCGCGGCACCCTCCCGATTCACTTCAATCTCAGTCACAGCGCCGATCTGGCCGTTCTTGCCGTGTCCGATCGCTACGAGCTCGGTATCGACATCGAGGAAATCCGTTTTTTGAAGGAGGACGTCGCAAAACGGTTCTTCTCGCGCAGGGAGTACGAGACGCTTCGATCTCTGCCGGCGGAGTGCTACCTGGATGGCTTCTATCGCTGCTGGACGCGCAAGGAGGCCTTCATCAAGGCCCATGGCGCCGGTCTGTCTTTACCGCTGGATAGTTTCGACGTCACCCTCGACAGGTCTGCCGAACCGCGATTGGAGCGACTGGAAGGGGAGCCCGACGCACCGGAAAACTGGGTCGTTCTGGAGCTTGCGACGCCGATCAACTTCGCCGGCGCGATTGTCGCCTCGACCGGAGGGCGCCGGCTTCGCTTGCGCTATCGCAATGAGGGCGCAGGTCAGATGGTCAGCCTGGCATCGAGAATGTAGCGGCCATCGGTCGCATCGAAATGGTGGCAGCCGTGCAGCCCTGCCTTGAAGCCGGGCGTTATGGTGCGGATGCGGCGCTCGCGATAGTCATCAAGCGTAAGCGTCTCGATCTCCATGATGTTGAGCCCGTAACCATAGATGCCGTGCGCATTGTGCTGTGAGGGCCGCAGAAGCCTGCCGTCATGTTCGAAGATGCGTCCGGCGCCGCGCGCCTCCGTACTGCCGATGACGACGGGATTTCGCTTGTGCGGCTTGATGCCCGTGAGCGCCGGCCCATCGACCTCGAACAGATAAAGCTCGCTGCAATGATCTTCGTAAGCATGAAAATCCGACAGGTTGGTGAATAGCCACCATTTGCCGCCGTGACGGATGAGAATGCTGTCGGCCGGTGATTGACCTTCGAAGGCCGTGGCATGCAGCTCCCATTTCAACGGAAACTGGCTGCATCGCCAGATCTCCAGGCGCCGCGCCTGATGCGTTTCCGGTATCATGAAGATCTGATCGCCGTCGCGGAATATGAACGGATAGGAAAGATGGTAGGGGCGTTCCAGCGCGACCCCGACCTGCGTGAGCGCGTCGCCGTCAAAGCGGCCGACTGCGATATGCGCCTTGCGGTCGCCGCGGGCATAGGCCTCGTAGAACAGGTAGCATTTGCCCTCGTGCTGGAAGAGAAACGGATCGGCCTTGATGCTGTTGTCGGAAGGAGGGATCTCGACCGCCTCGCTCGGATCGAAGTCATCGATCTGCCCGTGCCCCGTATAGAGGGTCCATACGGCGGAATCGACATGGAGCTTCGCCTTGATCGATTTGTATGCCTTGGCCGAGACGGAGCCCGCGACGATGCAACCGTAACGAAGAAGGTCGCCGTGCGATGGCGCATGCGTATCAGTCGTCTCGAGGAAGGCTGGAGGATCGAACTGCCCGGTGTCCGCGAGCCGTGCCAGCTCGCGCATCAGAAGCGTCACGCCTCGCTCCCGCACGAAGGCGCTCAATCTCGCCGCGCTGGGCTTGATGTTGAAGGCCGCCCTTGCAATCTCCCGCTTGTCGGCCTTGTCGCCGCATCTTGCATAAAGAGCGATTTCCGCGGTCGGAGCATGTGCCAGAACCTCGGCATATCCGAACCAATCTGCTTCGGCAGATCGCTGGTCGGAGAAATTGAAAGCCCATTCTCCGAACGGCAAGGCGGCGATCGCATCGTCCGCCATACCTTTCGGGGTCGTGCGGATGACAAGGTCAAGCTTCAGACGGTGCAGCATCGCCGCGGTGATGGTGTCGGCGGCGCACCTCTTGTCACCGTCGGCATCGTAGCAGTCGATAAAATGGCGGTGGCTATGGAAATATTTTGGCGCGTAGGCCGGCTGTCGCGCAAGGGTGCCGGCCTCCAGTCGTGCGCTCCAGGATAACAGCTTCGACGTCGTGCCGTCCTCGAACGGATTGGGATGGGGGAAGACCGCCGCGAGCTCCAGAGAGGGTTCCGCAAGGATTCGATCCAGGATCATCAGCTCCCAATTCTCGAGCGCACGTCCGCGCGCGACAAGGATGCCGATCCTCAATGGCTTGGTCTCGTTCATCGCTGCTTCCTTTTATGGCTCGGCTCCTTACAGACCATTAGGCGGCTCTAGCTGCCGGCGAGTTTTCCGGAGAGTGTCGACGCCAGGTCGCGGATGCCGTTGCTGGTGAGCGAATCCTCGTGCCAGCCATCGATATCGACCACCGGGCAGTCGTCCCCGATCGCATCGCCCCATCCGAACCGCAATTTGCGTGCCCGAGGATTGGTCGCGCTGCTTCGCAGCAGCACGATGCTGGGATCCTTCGTCTGCGGCGGCTTGTAGTGGCGTGCTGCCGCCACGAGCAACTTGGTCACGGCCTCGTTCGCTTCCTCTTCAGGCGAATACTGGCCAGCCTTGACGCCGAATATCCTCAAAAGCGACAGTGAGACTTCGAACTCCTTGAGATAATCGATCAGCCGGATTCGGCCCGACAGCAGTTTTCGGGTGAAATAGGCAAGCCGCTTGCGCCGCCGTTCGCGGTTCCAGCGTGCCTGCTCCCGTTTCGGCAGGGATACGAAAAAGCCCGGAGCCCATGCGTCGATGATTGCCGTGGTGCCGACATCGATGCCTCGTTCCTGCAATTGTCGTCCGACCTCCAGCGCCAGGATTCCATTGACGCAGAGCCCGACGATGGCCACGCGGCCCACGGCCTTGTCGATCTGCATGGCGTCTATGGCGCGGCTGGCAATGTCCTCGATGCTCAGGCGATCCAGGCCATTTGCCAGATCCGCATGGAACATGTTGACATTATGCACCGAGACGCTGTCCGGCAGCTCGTTGGCGAGGCGATAATACAGGAAAGGATGGTTGAGCGTATAAACCGTGCCAGTCCCCGCGCCATGCTTGCAGGTGATCAGTTCCCATGGGTTTACCGATTTTTCCTGTGTTGCCGGCGCCGCATCGACATGGAAGATCGCCGCTGCAAAGCCTGCAAACGTCGGCTGCTTGAATAGAAGCTGCAATGTCGGTGTTGCTTCGAATCTTGCGCGTATTTCCGATAGGAGCCGTAACGCGAGGAGCGAGTGGCCGCCGAGTGCGAAGAAATCATCATCCGGACGTATTTGCGGAACCTGTAGGACTTCTTTCCAAAGCTCAGCAAGCGTTTCCATTCGCGTATCCGCCAGCGATTTGCTTGTGACGGCGCCATCCATCGGCGCAGCCTCGGCGGAAGCTGCCACGTGTCGTTCCGGCGCAGCGAGCGAAGAAAGCGGCGCCTCAGGGTGGTCGAGAGCAATTTCATAAGCGTTCCTCCATAGTTGCAGGAGGCTTTCGATCGTGCCGGCTTCGAAAAGATCGGCATTGTATTCGATCGACATGCGCCAGCCCGTCGGTCGGCCGATCATGATGAAGCTCAGATCGTAGATGACGCCGGGAGATTGCGAGGGCGAGCTGATCAGCTCGAAACCGCCATAGCGCCGATCCTCGAGAAACGCTTTCTGCAGGTTGAAGTTGACGGAGATCAGCGGATTGCGCGCCGGATCGCGCACCGGATTGACGAGTTCCACCAGCTTGTTGAACGGCATGCGCTGATGGTTCAGTGCGCCTTCGATGGTCGCGCTGACGGAACGGATATGCTCGGCAAAGCTGGCATCGGAGCCGAAATCGAAACGCAGAACCAGATTGTTGATGAAGACGCCGATCAGGTCTTCCAGATCGCTTTGTTCGCGACCGGCAATCTGCGAGCCGAACAGGACTGTGGGGGCCTGTGTCAGGCGATGGAGGGCCGCGCTCAGAACCGCGGCCCCGAAGCTGTATTGCGAAACGCAATGCGCGCGCGCCGCCGCATCCATGCGATCGGTGAAGGCGGGCGGTTGGGCGATGGAAAGGATATCGCCGCGATTGGTCTTGACCTGACCGCGCGGCCGGTCGGAGGCGACTTCGAAATAGGGAGCGCCCTGCATCGTCTCCCGCCAGAAGGCCTTCTCCGTCTCGAAGCCGTAGCTCTGCAGGTATTCCTGCTGCCAAAGGGCATAGTCGCCATATTGCAGCGGCAGCTCCGGCAGGACCGGGGCGCGTCCCGCATCGATCGCTGCGGCGATCTCGCCGACCTCGCGCCCAAGGACGCGGATGGACCAGCCATCGAAGCAGCTTTGATGCGCGGTGATCAGCAGAAAGCCGCGCTCGTTTTCGGCCATCAGCAGGGTAACACGAAAGAGGCCCGGAATGCTCAGATCGAAGGGCGCTTGCGCAGTCTCCTCGCCGATCGACAGGATTCTTGCCTGGCGCTGCTCCGGCGGCATGCCGCGCAGATCGATCACCGACATCTTGAAATTGACGTCGCTGACGGCCTGCTGGAATGGCTGACCGCCTTTTTCGATGAAGCGGGTTCTCAGTATTTCATGACGCTGGATGATTTTTCGAAAGGCCGCTTCGAGGGTCGCGACCTTGAACGAACCCCGGATTTCCCACCGGACCGCGACATTGAGCGCCGGATTGCCGGGATTGAGCTGATCGAGAATCCAGCAGCGCAGCTGCGTCTGCGTACAGGGAAATTCGCCGATGATCTGCGGTTCGGTAACCGAACCGCTTGGACTATTGTCGACTGTACTCATAGAGATGCCCCCAGGCCACGGCGTGCGCCGTTGCGAAAATCTCGCAGTGATGGAACGTGAAGCTGAACGGGATCGGACGGCGCCTCCGCCTGGCTGTCGGCGAAGGCAGCCAATGCGGCAATCGTCGGATGACGCAGCAGATGCTTTGCTTCCAGCAGCAAGCCGTCGTCGCGCATGCGGGCGGCGATGCGGAAGATGGCAAGCGAATCCGCGCCGAGCGCGTAGAGATTGTCATCGATGCCGATATCGCTAAGGCTAAGAACATCCTGCCAGATCGCCAGCAGCCGCTGTTCCATCTCGGTTTTTGGCTGGACCTTGGCCGGAGCGGCTCCCCGCTGCGGCACGCCGCGCTGCTGCAGGGTCTTGCGGTCGAGCTTGCCGTTGGCGGTGTGCGGCAGCTCGCTTTCCATCACCCAGAAGCTCGGAACCATATGTCCGGGCAGATGGGCCTTGGCGTGCATCGCGATATCGGCCGTCAATGCGTCGTTGCCGCTAGTTTCAGGCACGATATAGCAAACCAGCGAGCGATCGCCCTTGGCGTTTTCGGCGACGACGGTGGCACATTGGCGCACACCCTCTGCCTTGGAGATGACTGCCTCTATGTCGCCGAGTTCGATACGGAAGCCGCGCAGCTTGACCTGCTGGTCACGCCGACCGAGCAATTGCAGCGAACCATCGGCCAGCCGCCGCCCGACATCACCGGTCTTGTAAAGCCGCATCGGCCTGCCGATGGCGAAGCAATGCGGGACGAAGGCCTTCTCGGTGAGATCGAGGCGATCGAAATAACCTTCCGCCAAGCCGTCGCCACCGATATGCAGCTCGCCGACGACGCCGACCGGCGCGATATTCTCGCTCTGGTCGAGAATGAAGAGCTGGGTATTGGCGATGGGATGACCGATGGTGATCGGCTGATCGGCATCCGTGATGCGTTGCAGCGACGACCAGATCGTCGTTTCCGTCGGGCCGTACATGTTCCAGAGTTCGCCGCCGATGCCGAGCAGCGAGCGTGCCAGCTCCTTGGGTAGGGGTTCGCCGCCGCAGAGCATTTTCAGCGTCCGCCGCTCCTTCAGTCCGGCCTCGACCAGCATCTGCCAAAGCGTTGGCGTGGCCTGCAGCACCGTGGCCTCATGCTCGTCGATAAGCTTCACCAGCGCAAAGCCGTCCTGGACCTGGCTGCGGCTGGCAATGACGACTTTTCCGCCCGAGATCAGCGGCAGGTAGAGTTCCAGACCGGCTATGTCGAACGAGATGGTCGTGACTGCGACAAGCGTGTCATCCGCGCCGAAGCCGGGTTCCCTCGCCATGGAGAGCAGGAAGTTTGTCAGGGCTCGATGCGAAACCTCGACCCCCTTCGGCATGCCGGTCGAGCCGGAGGTGAAGATGATATAGGCGGATGCTGTGGTATCGACGGGCAGGGTCTTCAGTGCATGGCCGGTCATCGAGCCGATCGCCTTGGCATCCTGGTCGAGCCGGATGACGGGAATATCCTTGGACGCAAGCCGGGCCATGTCGTCGCTGTCGCAAATCAGGCCGCCGATGCGGGCGATATCCAGCGTTTGCAGCAGGCGCGGTTCCGGGTGAGCGGGATCCATCGGGACATAGATATGTCCTGCTTTCATGACCGCGAGCAGGGCGACGATCATGTTCAGCGAACGCTCGACCAATATGGCAATCCGCTGGCCGGGATCGGGAAGCGCCATCTGCAGGTAGAGAGCAAGCTGGTTCGAGCGGGTTTCCAGCTCGCCATAGGTGAGTGTCTGGCCGTCATGTTGCGCAGCGACGGCGTGTGGCTGTTCGGCTGCCCGTTTGGAAAAGAGCGAGAAGACGAACTGATCGTGGTCGTAAGGCACAGCCGTCCGATTGAGATCGTCGACCAGCCAGGATTTCTCCTCCGCCGACAGCAGCGACAGTTCACCGACCTTGTGATCCATGTCCTTGGCCAAGGTGGCTGCGAGTATCGAGAAGTGACCGATCCATCGTTCCACGGTTGAACGGTCGAAGACATCGGCATTGTAGTCGACGTCGATGCGGATGTGGTCGCCTGCCTCGATCATGTTGAAGAACAGGTCGAAGTTGGAAAAGGCCTTTGCGTTCGGCTCCATCGTCGGCTTGAGATCACCGAAGGATGATCCGCCGGCCATGCGTTCGAGGTTGAACTGTATTTCGGTGAGCGGCAGGCGGCGCGGATCGCGCTTGGTATCCAGTTTGCGCACCAGCGTGCCGTAGGTGTAATCCTGATGTTCGAAGGCCTGGAAGACGAGCTGCTGTGTTGCCTTCAGGTGATCCGCAAACGGCTCCGCCGGTGATACCGCCTGACGCAGCGGCAGCAGGTTGACGCAATGACCAACGAGGATCTGGCCGTCGAGCAGGCTTTGACCGGCCGATGGAATGGCAATGACGATATCATCCTGGCCCGACAACCTCGATATCATCACCTGGAGGGTCGCGAGCAGCGTCGAGAACAAGGTAGCGCCCGATTTGGCGCCCTTCTTCTTCAGCGCCTTATAGACGTCGGCATCGATATAGCCGGTGCAACTGCCGCCCGCGAAGCTGCGATATTCCGGACGCGGCCGATCGAGCGGCAGGTCGGGAAGGTCCGGAACCGTCTTGAACTGATCGAGCCAGAACTGTTCGGTCGCCTGGGATTTCTCCGGCCTGGGGGAAAGATCCGTTGAATAGGTGGCAAAGGAGAGGGCCGGCTGGAATTCCGGACGATTGCCCGTCCTGTATGCCTCGTAGGCGGTGGTAAGCTCTTCGACGAAGGTGTTGATCGACCAGCCATCGCAGATGATGTGATGAGCGGTGAAGACCAGCACGTGCTTGTCGGGTGCCAGCTTGACGATGCTTGCGCGAACCAGCGGGCCGTTGATGAGGTCGAAAGGCGTATGAGCGTCATCATCTATGAGAATGGCAAGGCCCTGGTCGTCGATGTCTTCAAGGATCGGCAGGTCGAGCTTGAAATCCGGAATGAAGCGGAAATACTCACCGCCGCGGTCAAAGCGAATATGAAATGCGTCATGACGCGCAATGACCGTGTCGAAAGCCTTCCGCATGGCTGTTTCGTCGAGTGTGCCTTCCAGCGTCAGCGAAAAAGACTCGTTGAATGAGCAGGAGGCCTCGTCACCCGCCTGGGCTGCGAGCCATATTTCCGTCTGCGCCTCCGTCAGCGGCGCGGAGTCCGGCTTTGCGACGGATGCCTGCATCGGCTTTGCCGATACGGATGGCCCTTCCTTTGCCGTGAATATTCCGACGCCCTGCATGACGTCGAGACTATCGCGGAAGGCTTTCGCGATCGTGCGGAAGTCGTCTTCGCTGTGGGCTGTCGTCAGGAAGCAGGGATAGCCATCCTGTATGTGGACGCCATTCAGCCGCATCTGGGCATAGAACAGCGCGCCGAGCGGATCCTGGCTGGAGAAGTCGGTGGCGAACCAGCTCTTGTAGCCGTGAACCACATCGGCAATGCCGCGCCTGGCGAGATCGGCCTTGATCTCCGCGACCAGTGCTTCGGTTCGCTCGGCGACACGGCTGTAGAGGGCGGATCCCTCTCCCTTGATGTGGTGCAGCACGGCGTCGGCGGCTGCGAGCGTCAGCGGGTGGCGCACGAAGGTGCCGGCAAAGAATGTCGGCGCCGTCATGGGCACGGAGCTGTCGCCATAATCCCAATAGCCGCCATCGAGCGCATCCATGAAGCGCGGGCTGCCGACAAGCACGCCGATCGGCATTCCGCCGCCGACAACCTTGCCATAGGTTGCCATATCGCCCTTGATGCCCCAGATCGCCTGCATGCCGCCGGGATCGACGCGGAAGCCGGTGACGACCTCATCGAAAACCAGGGCGAATTCGGACTTGGTGGCGATGTCACGCAGTTCCAGGACGAATTCACGCGGCTGCAATTCGGGATGACGGCTCTGGATCGGCTCGATGATGACGGCCGCTATATCGGCGGCGTTGGCGCGGATGAAGTCGAGGCTTTCCGGAGCGCCGTAGCGCAGCACGGTCATATTCGACACCGAGGCCATCGGGATGCCGGAAGCGATGGGCAGGGCGATCGGTCTGTCGGCGCGATTGCGGCCCTTGACCAGAACTTCGTCGAACTGGCCGTGATAATCATTGGCAAAGACCACGACCCGATCACGGCCGGTGACGGCGCGCGCAAGCCGCATCGCGGCCATGACCGCTTCCGAACCGGTATTGCAGAAGGTCACGCGCTCGTGGCCGGTCACTTCGGCGATCATCTTTGCGACGTCGCCGGCAAGCGGCGTCTGCGGACCGATGGCAAATCCCCGGTCGGCCTGAGCCTTGACGGCGTCGATGACGAAATCCGGCGCATGGCCGAAAGCCGTCTGCCCGAAGCCGTTGACCAGATCGACATACTGATTGCCGTCGACATCCCAGATATAGGCACCCTTGGAATGGTCGCAGACGATCGGGAATACCATCTCCTTCCAATCCGCCCGGAAGCCCGAGGCGGAACGGGGATCGGCCAGATGTCCGCGGTGACCCTGGGTGAAGCTTTTCGATCTGGCGTTCTTGGTTTCGTAGGCCTTGGTGAGGCTGGTGATGAAATCCTGCTTGGCCGCGGTAATCTCCGGCGCCAGGCTCTTGGCATTCGGGCGATAGAGCTTGATGCGTTCGGTGCCGAAATCGCTTTCAGCGGCAGCGGGGGCTGGGGGCGCACTTATGCTCGGTTGCGGCGCTGGCACAACCGCTGCCACGGGCATCGCGCTCGGCGTTAAGGGGGCCTGGGCGCCACCCTGCATGGCCTGCAGCATCAGCAGCTGTTGAGAGAACAGGGTCTGCGCCATCTGGATCTGGGATTGCAGCACCGTGGCGAGGTCTGATGTCGCAGCCGGCATTGCCGCAGCTTGCGGAGCGGCAGGCATGATCGGCGCTGACACGCTTGGTGCTGGCATGGCCGGCATGGGCACGGCCGTAACGGCGGCGGCGGATGCCGCGGGTTCAGCCGCCTTCATCGCCTCGGGCGGCATTTGCTGATCGAGGTAGACGGCCAGATCGGCGACGGAAGGAATATCGCTCAGCAACTCCCGGAAGGAGATTTTGACCTTGAAGTCTTTTTCGATGCGTTGCGCAAACTGACCGACGAAGAGCGAATCGAAGCCGAGTTCCAGGAATGTCACTGCCCGTTCGTCGGGCCCTAGCGTTTCACCTGACATGTCGCTCAATAGTGTCAGAAGAGCCGTTTCCAATTGCGGCAGGCGGCTGGAGATGGAAATTGATGCTGCAACATTCATCGCTCGTTTCTCCTCGGTGAGGTTGACGTCAGAGGCGGAGGGTTCGCTTTCAGGAGCGCTCTCCGGGTTGGTAAGGGCGCCCCGGCTCGATGCGCGACGCGCGGACGGGGGCGCATCGATCCAATGGCGCTGGCGTTGGAACGGATAGGTGGGCAGGGACAGACGCTGCCGTGCGGCCGACGGGAGAGCCGGCCAGTTGAGCCGGCAGCCTGCCATCCACAGCTTGCCATGCGCTTCCGCGAGCGTTTCGGCGGCGGCGGAGGCCCGGTCATGTTCCGGCAGGGATTGCACCACGGCGGCAAGACTGTCACGGGCGATCGTCTGCGCGGCAAACACCGAAAGCGTCCGCCCCGGCCCGACTTCGAGAAGAAGCGGCTTGCGGTCGCGGCAAAGTGTGACCAGGCCATCGGCAAAGCGGACGGCATCGCGGCAATGCATGGCCCAATAGTTGGGAGACGTCATCAGCTCGGCGGTTTGCCAGTCGCCGGTGACACCCGAGATGAAGGGGATCGTCGCGGTGCCGTAGGTCACCTTTTCCGTCTCCTGGCGCAGCGCAAGAGCCGCGTCCTTCATCATGACCGAATGAAAGGCGTGGGATGTGTGCAGGCGACTGAAGGCTATCTCGGCGGCCTCAAGCGCTGTGCACACCTTGTCGATGTCGCCGAACGGGCCGGAGATGACGCAAAGCTTCGGTGCGTTGATCGCGGCGATCTCGACATCGCCCTGCAGATAGGAAGCCGTCGTGGTGGCGTCGGCGCGAACGGATACCATCGCGCCCTGCGGCTGATGCTGCATCAGCCGTCCGCGATTGGCCACGAGCCGCAGTCCGTCTTCGAAGGAAATGACGTTGGCGAGCGTAGCGGCAACAAACTCGCCAACGCTATGACCGATCATGGCATACGGCTTGACGCCGCGGCTGAGCCACAATCGGGCAAGCGCATATTCGACAAGATAGAGACAGGGTTGAGCGATGCGGGTTTCGCGCTGTTCATCGGCGATCGCCTGCGTCACGGAGCCGGTGTGGCAGATATAGTCGCGCAGATCGAGCCCGAGCGTCATTTTCAGAAGCTCGGAGCCGCGATCGATCCAGCGGGCGAATTCCGGCTCGGAGCTGTAGAGGCCGGCGCCCATGCCGACATATTGCGCACCCTGGCCGGGAAACATGAACGCGACCGGTGGCTGATCCACGGCAACCAGGGAATGATAGCTGTCCGTCGTCAGCTTGATGATCGCTTCCTCGACACTTCCGGCGGCAACCGCCAACCGATGGCCGAACTCGCGCCGTCCCGTTTGCAGCGTGCAGGCGAGCTGCGCGATCGAAAGCTTCGGGTTGTCGGCCAGATGATTACTCAAATTGGTGCGTATCTGCGCAAGCGCCGGTTTATTGCGTGCCGAAAGGGGTAGGATGTAATGCCCCTCTACCTCTTTGGACTTAGTCGATGATTGAGGAGGTTCCTCTAAAACGACATGGACATTCGTACCGCCGACGCCGAAGGCGCTCACCCCGGCTCTGCGTGGCGCCTGGCCCTGCGGCCAGTCGATCACCGTGGTCGGAACGTAGAAGGGGCTTCCTTCGAGATTGATGCGTGGATTGGGCTGACGATAATTCGGCATCGGCGGGATTTTGGCGCTCTGAAGCGCCAGCGCCGTCTTGATGAGCCCGGTCACGCCGGCTGCGGCATCCGTATGGCCGATGGTGCCCTTGACCGATCCAAGTGCGCAGCTGGCAGCTCCCGGCGCGCCATCGGCGAAGGCTCTCGTCAGGCCATTGAACTCGATGGGATCGCCGAGCGGCGTCGCGGTGCCGTGGCATTCGATATAGCCGATCGTCGAGGGATCGACGCCCGCATTGGCGATTGCGGTGGCGATCGCCTCTGCCTGCCCCTCCACGCTCGGTGCCGTGAAGCCGATCTTGTCGCTGCCGTCATTGTTGATGCCGTAGCCGCGAATGAGCGCATAGATGTGATCGCCATCCTGAAGCGCATCCTCGTAGCGTTTCAGAAGGACGACGCCGGCGCCGCTGGCAAAGACCGTTCCGGCAGCGTCGGCGTCGAAAGGCCGGCAGGTGCCGTCGGGAGAGGCCATGCCGCCGTCCTGATAGATGTAGCCCCTTTTTTGCGGAATGGTGACCGAGATGCCGCCGGCAAGAGCCATGTCGCAGCCATAGGTAAGCAGATTCTGACAGGCCTGTGAAACGGCGAGAAGCGAGGTCGAACATGCCGACTGCAGCGTGAAGGCGGGGCCGCGCAGATTGAACTTGTAGGCGACGCGGGTTGCCAGCGTATCGTTGAGCGCGCCGACAAGCTCATGGAAGGAGCCGATCTGGTAGTTCGATGTGAACTCTTCCGCCTTAGCGCGATCATGCAGAACATTGTTGATCAGATAGGTCGGCATCGAGGAGCCGGCAAAGACGCCGATCGGGCCGGCGTAGCGCTGCGGATCGTATCCCCCGTCCTCGAGCGCTTCCCAGCATATTTCCAGAAAGATGCGGTGCTGCGGATCGGTGACGGCAGCCTCGCGTGGAAACATGCCGAAGAATTCGGCGTCGAACATATCGGCATTGTCGAGATGAGGTCTTGCGGCGACATAATTCGGCTGCGCCCGCTCTTCGTCTGTGAACGCGTCTTCGATTTCATCCGGCGAAAAGCGGGAAAAGGCGTTCTTTCCTTCGAGCACGAGCTTCCAGAGTTCATCGACCGAAGGGGCGCCCGGGAAACGACCGGACATGCCGATGATGGCGATGTGCCCGGAAATTTGCCCGTTCAGATCCTCATTCTCTTCGAAATCACGCTGATCGCCCTTCTCCGGGTGACTTCGTTTCATAAGGAGCTCCTGCGGATGTGAGAGATTGCCTTCTTCTGCAGAGCCGCGCGCTGGGCCGCCGCGGCGATCCGCGTCGGGCCGGACGTCCGTCCGTCCAGGTAGAGGGCCAGTTCCCGGATGGTCGGATAGCGCAGCAAAGCGACCACATCGATCGAACGACCGAGCCCTTCCTCGAGACCGGCATGAATTTCCATCAGTTGCAGAGAGGTGCCGCCAAGGTCGAAGAAGTTTCGGTCGACATCGACGCCGGCAAGGCCCAATGCATCCTGCCACAGCGCCGTCAGCAGCTCTTCCGTCCCGCTCCTGGTATCCACGGGCTTCGCCTGCATTTCGACCGGCGGCGGCAAGAGTTTGGAGCGGTCGACCTTGCCGGCTGCCGTGAGCGGCAGGGTATCGACGATGACGGCGGCGCTCGGGATCATATAGGCCGGAAGCGCCATGCGCAGCGTCGCCATGACACCTTGCACAAGGTCGGCGCCTGCGCCCACATGGCTTTCCTTGGGGCATAGATAGGCAACGATGCGTTTCAGGTTCTCGCCCTGGATGTGGCAAAGGACGATGCCGTCGGCAAGGCGCGGATCACGCCTGAGCGCGGCTTCGATCTCATCGAGCTCTATGCGCTTGCCATTGATCTTGACCTGCCGGTCGCGCCGCCCCTTGAAGGTAACGGTGCCGTCGGGCTTCATGCAAGCCACGTCACCGGTCAGGTAGAAGCGCGTCGCGCCGTCCTTCGTGGTAATGGTCACGAATTTCTGCTCTGTCAGTTCCGGGCGCTTGAAATAGGCGATGGCCAGGCCATCGCCCGATATTGCCAGCTGGCCTTCGATCCCCGGCGGAACGACGCGCAGCTCCTCGTCCAGTATGGCGACGCCTGTATGCGCGATCGCCTTGCCGATCGGCAGCTCTCCGCCTGAAAAACTAGGCAGGACCGGGAACGCGGTGGCAAAGACCGTCGTCTCGGTCGGGCCGTAGATATTGGTGAGCCTGCAGCCGGGATGGTGCTCGATAAAGCGTCGGGCATGAACGACCGAGGCAACATCGCCGCCGAAAAGAATATGGCGAAGCTTCGGCAGGGGTGCGCGGGCATAATCGGCAAAAAGATTGAATAGCCCCGTCGTGAGGAAGGAGATGCTGACATCAGTCGCTCGCATGAAGTCGGACAGGCGCGAGATGGAAAAATCGCCATCGGGCATGATTGCCAGCGTGCAACCATTGAGAAGCGCGCCCCAGATTTCGAAAGTCGACGCGTCGAAGGAAATGGTGGCCGCGTGAAGAATGACGTCGTCCCGGCGAAAATCGGCATAATTCTGGTCGAGAGCCACCCGCGCGATGCTGCGATGGCAGATCATCGTTCCCTTGGGACGCCCGGTCGAGCCGGAGGTGTACATGATGTAGGCAAGATCGGCGCCGGTGATCGCCGTCGCCGGCGGAGCAACCCGCGGTTGGCTTGCCATCTCGGCGATAATGGCATTTGCCTCGATGACCTTGGCATTCATGCTCGGCACATTGCAAAGCTTATCGCCAAAATCCGAATCGACGAAGATGACCTTCGGCAGGCATTCGCCGATGACGAAATCGAGATGGTCGACGGGAAGGGCGGGATCAAGCGGGAGATAGGCGCCGCCAGCCTTCAGGATCGCTATCTTGCATATGACGGCGTTGGCGCTGCGAGGCAGGAAGAGACCGATAATATCGGCCCTGTGGACGCCGATCCTGACCAGATGCAACGCAAGCGCGTCGGATATACGGTCGAGATCACGGTAGCTGAGCCTGGCGTCGCCAAAGGCAAGCGCGGTTGCTTCCGGTGTCGCCCGAGCCTGCATGCGCAGCATTTCGTGAAGGCATAGGTTGCGATCGTAGTGCAGGCTTGCTGCGCCACCTGTTTCTGCTTGGGCCTCGCGGTCAATCATCATCATCCTCCGGGTCACCCTGCGACTGACGACGGCATGACATGCAATGCCTGATCGTCCACCGCAGAATTTCACGCTGGGGCAAAAGCACCAGTTGATCATTGGGATGATCGGGCTTACCACCGAAAGTCGTAAGTCCTGGGAGTGCGTAGCCAATTCGTCGGAAACATCCGATAAGGCGGCAGCAACTCGGCCAAAAGCATTACGCATGGCGGCAATGGCAACAGGCTCCGTCGCCATGTGCCATGCACCATGCACCATGCACAGGATGCTCTCGATCACGCAGTCCGAGCTGATAATGAATTGGAGTTGGCGTTGATGATGAGGCAGCTACCTGAACTGGTAGGCCCTGACATAATCTACAAACATGAAGGATGGATCCGCTGCGGCCATCTTCGTTATGCCTTCGACGATACCAAGGTCGACGAGCATGTACATCGGCTGGCGATGTTCCGATAAAGCCTTGGTTTTCCAAACGAGCTTTCCATCGAAATACATTCGTATGAAATCGGAATCGACCTTCACGCCATAGGTGTGCAAATCGCCGGGACTTGCAGAACCGAATGCATCGATGCGGGCATAGTCGGAATCGTGGCGTCCATCCCGGTGCCAGACATGCACCGTCGAGGAATAGGCTCCCGGCTTATCACCGTAATACTCGATGACGTCTATCTCCGCTGTCGATTTCGAGCGATCCTTGCCGATCAGCCAGAAGGCCGGCCAGATACCGGGGCCATCGGGTAGACGCGCCCGCATTTCGAAATAGCCATATTGCTGAGAAAAGCCATCCCCATTTCGATCGACGGAAGCAATCAGGCCGGAGCGCCACGCACCTTTGTCATCACGCGCGGCGGTAATGCGCAGCATGCCATCCTGTATTGCAAAGGGAAAATCGCTACCCGGATTGGAGAAGCGGGCACCTCCGAAATCACCGTTCCAGGGAGTGTGGGAAATCCAGCGGGTGCCAGGTCCCCAGGCGGAGATACTCATATCATCGAAAGGATCTTCGAATGTCAGTGTCATGCCGCTGATATCAAGCGTATCCCCAGTATCGCCAGCACGTGCAACATCGATGTCTACGATCATAACGAGTGCAGCCGCAACGGATGCGTGAAGGAATCCGCGGCGGTTGTACATGCATCGAGAGCGACATGTTTTTGAGAGACGATCCATGTGCATAAGCATGAACGGCACAACCCGCGGGGTATAGAACGTATTTCGGCCAGCATTTCCCCCAAAAGGCTTAGGCTTGGCGGAGATACAGCTGCATATCCACATGCTACCTTTTGGCAATAAAGAGGAACAACAATAGACAACACTAGGTTGCCATCTATGTATGTCATGGGACTTCTAACATTAGTTGTCGGTATTGTGACACTGATCGTACCTGTTCGACTGTCATTCATCATCATGAGCCTGTCGACGGTCTTTGGCGCTGCTGCCGCCTTCAGCATACCCGGCCTTGGCGGAGCATCCGTGCTGGTGCCAAGCCTCTTTCTGCTGTTTTTCGCGGTCCGATTGTTCGCAGCCTATGGCGAGGCACCTTTCCTCGCTGCCCTGGCCCCCTGGCGCCCAGGCTTCTTCCTTCTGCTCCTGACGGCATTTGGCATCTTCACCGCGATCTTCTTCCCGCGACTGTTCCAGGGTCTGGTGCAGACAATGACGGTGGAGCGGTCGATCGGGGCGCGTAGCCTTATCGCGCTAGTGCCGCTGCGCTTTTCTTCAAACAACATTACCCAATCGGTCTATGCCGCCGGCGGGCTCGTCTGTTTCATCGCCACCTTCGGCTTCTTTCGTGGCAACGGCGTTCCGAAAATTTTCATCAGCGGCATTTTGATTGTAGCGGGCGTCAACCTCGGTTTCGCGCTTGCCGATATCATCACGCATTTCACGCACACGGATTTCCTGCTCGACTTCGTGCGAACGGCCAATTACGCGCTCTTGACCAATGCGGAGAAGGGTGGACTGAAACGCATTTCCGGGACTTTCCCCGAGGCCTCCGCATTCGCCGATTTCACGCTCGTCCTCTTTGCGATCGTCACAAGCCTATGGCTCTCTGGCATCCGCTCCGGCGCGACCGGTATCGTCGCGGGTTTGCTTCTTATGGCGCTGATCCTGTCGACATCGGCAACCGCCCTTGTCGGGCTCGCCATGATCCTGCCGATCCTCAGCCTGCAGTCGTTTCTAGCCTCCCGGCGCGACCAAGGTGCCGGCCGGCCCGTTCTGATCGTATCCATTCTCGCCAGCATGCCGCTCGTCATCTTCTTCGTTCTGATCGTCATGCCGGATCTTGCGCACAATCTGCAGATCTTTCTCGACGAAATGCTGTTCTCGAAGGCCGGCAGCCAGTCCGGGCGTGAGCGTTTGATGTGGAATGCCATGGCCTATGAGGCGTTCGTGGATACGATTGGATTTGGCGCCGGCCTCGGAAGTGCTCGCGCATCGAGCTTCGGTCTCGTCCTTTTGTCCAATATCGGCATCTTCGGCACGTTGCTCTTTGCGCTCTTTGTCGGCCGAGTGCTGATGGTCGATACGCGACCGGGGCATCCGTCATCACGCGAGGCCGTCGCGGTCGTGCGCGCGGCCAAGGCCGGCTTCATGACAGTTCTCGTTTCCGCGGTTATCTCAGGCACGGTCTACGATCTCGGATTGATGTTTTACATCCTCGCGGGCACCGTTTCAGCGCTCACCGCCGGCATGCGCGAGGTCAGGGCTGATTACAGCCCACACTTGAGCACCGCCGGAGGTTTGAGATGAAGATTGTCGTCTTCAACGTCAAATATAGCGAGAACCTCGGCGATGGACTGTTGGCGGAGTGCGTCGAAGCCGCCTTGATGAAAAGCGGAGACGGGATCGAGGTGGAAACGATCGATCTTGCCGGGCGCCGGGCCTATGCCGCAAGCAGTGGCGGTCGCCGGCGCCTGGCGCTCGGATTGCTTCGCAGGCTCCCCTTTTTCGCCCGGCGGCGGCTCGTCCGTCTTGTGCTGGAGCGCCGGCTGAACAAGCTGCGCGGCCTGTGGGACGACAAGATCGCACTTGCGGACGCCGTCATTATCGGCGGCGGCAATTTGTTTCAGGACGATGATCTCAATTTTCCGTTGAAAATCGGCGAGGTGCTCGATTGCGTCTCCCGCTACGATCGTCCTCTGGCGGTTTACGCCGTCGGTGTCAGCAAGCAGTGGTCGGAGCCCGCCTATGACCTCTTTGCGCGCTTGAGGCGGACAAGGCTTGTCCATCTCTCCGTGCGGGACGGCTTTGCCAAGGACAATTGGCAGGAACACTTTCCCGAAGGCCCAAGCGCGAAAATCGTACGGGATCCCGGACTATTGGCCCATGCGACGCCGATCGCGGAAAAGCCCGCCTCATCCGCCAAGCGCCAGCTGACTGTCGGTCTCTGTGTGACCGATCCCGTCATCCTGTACAGGCACGGCGCGGATCATGCCTCCCATATCCCTTTTTCCAGCATCGGTGCCTACAGGGATCTGATCGGCGTGCTCCTGGATGACGGTCAGCGCGTCGTCTTGTTTTGCAACGGTGCGAGGGAAGACCACTTGTTTGCGGAGCGCATCCGGAATTCGGTCAGCAAACATCGTGTCGTCAAACCCGGCGCGCTCGATATTGCCAGTCGTCCGCGGGTTCCGGCGGATCTCATTCAAATGATTCAGTCGATGGATGTGATCCTGGCCCATAGGCTGCATGCCTGTATCGCGGCCTATGCGCTCAAAATCCCGCATGTGGGCCTAGGCTGGGACAGTAAGGTCGAAGGTTTCTTCAATTCTGTCGGCCGTGAGACCTATTTCATAAAAGATTCACTGTCGCCGGCCGTGCATGTCGCCCTGCTGCTGAAAGCGGCTGAAAAGGAAGGGATAGAGGCACTCCGGCACCGTATCACAGTTGCGGAAGCCCGAGCGGGAGTCTCGAACATGCGCCGTCATCTCGTCGGAAGCGACGAATGCGCCATATCGGGAATATAGCCGGCGCGCTGGAAAAAATACTGCTTGATTGGAATATATGTAACGCGCAGATGAGTTCAGTATTATTGCTGATACATTAAAGTTGCATTAGTCTGTAGGTTGCAACGGCATCCGTTAGCAGAATGACGAATATTGATTTGCATTAAAGACATCAGCGGATTTTTATGATATCCAATACTTGGAGATAGCGAAGTTTATATTTTATGATCGTCATTTTGGTATTCGGGATATGCTTGTCGACCGAGGGGATCACAGCATGGCAGGGCAGATTTCGATCGAGCATATCCAGAGCATGGGTGGCACAGCGCGGACCTTTGCCGCCGGTAGCGTGATCTGCGACTACGAGAGCAATGCGCCGCGGCTTCTCTTTCTCTTGGATGGGTGGGCAGCGTCCAGCAAGATGCTGCCGAACGGTACGCGCTTCGTGACTGAATTCGTTCTGCGCGGCGATATGATCTCGACGTCATTGACGGTGCTTTCACGCGAGACCGTGCAAGCCATTACCGATGTATCCGTGATGGCCTTTCCGGATTTCGCCTCCATTCCCAAAATTGATACGCCAGCATTGTTCTATCGAATTGCCATCGCCGAATTGGTGAGGCGCCAGGCTCGCATGTCGGAAAGTCTCGCCAACATAGGACGGCGTGATGCGCTGGAGAGGACCGGCTACCTGCTGCTCGAGCTCGGGACGCGGATCGGGACCGCGCAAGACGACCCCAATGCAGAATGCTTTGATTGTCCACTAACGCAGTCGGACATCGGAGATGCCGTCGGCTTGTCGACGGTTCATATCAATCGCGTGCTGAGGGATATGCGCGAAGCCGGTCTCTTGTCGTTTCGCAACGGTGTCGTTGCTTTTCTTGACCGCCCGCGCCTCATGGATCTCGTCGATTTCGACGAATCTTATTTCGACACAACTATGATTTGAAGAATAAAGCGAATCAAATTCAGACTAAAGTCTGAAAAGAATTCTTTTAGTCAATATTTAAATTCATTGTTAACATATGTTAATGCGCGTAAAAGCAAAATAAGCAATTACTGCAGTAAGAAAAACCTAAAACAAGGGGGACGATATGAGAACGAAAGAAAAGTTTCAATTTAGACAAAGTTCTTGCTGTCCGTATGGAGTCAATACTGAGCTAGTTACAAGAAATACAGAGGCCACTTTAAGAGTTGGGGATGCCGGCCATGAATGGACAAATGCTCACAAGTGAGAAATTCACCTCCGATGCAGGCGCGCGCCTTATTTCGGTTCGGACGTCCGACACCTTGCGGCCGTTCATTGCGTCCGGCACGCCGGGCGTCGACGAATGGGAAGATTACATTCTTCTCGTCGATTCCCGAGCCCTGGATCGCGAGTGCCTGTCGAAGAGCCTAAGCGAATACGACGACGCCATGCATATCGTCACGGTGGGGTCGCTCGACGAATGGCAGATGCGCAACATGCAAGTACTGCCGTCCGCGGTTCTTTTCATGATCGGCGGCCGCAAAGTATCCGACACCGACGTCAGCGCGAAGATCTGTGCCCTGGTGGAGAGATTCCAGACAAGCCCAGTGATCGTCGGCGCAGATGGCGACGAGCTTGCGCAGCTCCTGCATGCGCTGGAGTGCGGGGCTCGCGGCTATATCCCGACCAGTGTCGGGATCCGGGTTGCCGCGGAAGCCGTTGCTCTTGCTCGCGCAGGCGGCGTCTTCGTGCCGGCAAGCAGCCTGCTTGCCGCCAAGGAGGCGATCACCCCCGTGGCCAGCCGCAATGACTGCCTCGACAGCCTCTTCACGCCGCGTGAAGTGGTGGTCGCGGATGCGCTGAGGCGAGGAAAGGCGAACAAAATCATCGCCTATGAGATGGATCTTTGCGAGAGCACCGTCAAAGTTCACATCCGCAATATCATGAAGAAGCTGAATGCGACGAACCGAACGGAAGTCGCCTATAAGATCCGGGAACTTGTCCGCTGAGGGCTCCGCCGGGTCGATCGCCCATCGCGGGAACAATATGGTGAGCCCGCTTGATGTATTTCGCAGCTACCAGTCCCGGCATCGGGGCAGGGCAGGAGTGAGAAAGATTGGCCGGCAAACGCATGCGCTGGCCAATTGCGGCCGATTGCCGAAGAGCAACGGCGCCCGCCCGGGCGCTGAAAGACTATATCGCGAAGCCCCAGACATCCGCCAAGCTTAAACCGTCCCGTCAGGATCCGAGTGATCCGGCCGGGCGGCCGCGCAATATGGCCGTCTCGTATTTGGCTCTGATTAGCTAATGCATGTCGCGCAAAAGTGTGTAGCGGTTTTGCGACAACGACATGCGTAAAGTCAAAGACCTAAAGCGCGAAAAGCGAATCTGAAAGATCGCGACGCGCTTGGAGCATTTCCGCTTTTCTTCAAATCGCGAAGACGCCCTATCTTATTGTTTTGCTACGCATTCCGGACGGAAAACCGCTTGCCCACTTTTCCTGGAATTGCTCTATTGGCGCGAAGCGGCACGAATATCTCCTTAAGTACCCAGCGCAACAAAGATTCGAGGAAGGGCACCAGCCAGATGATCCCGGTGTCGATTGACGAGGGAATTTGAGGGCTTGCTCAGCGCTGGGCTATGCGCAGGGAGGCGATTTCCGCCGGTTTGTCGTCGATTATCGCGCTGACCGTCAGCAGCCCCGGGCGGCGCAGTCTCAACGGTGAAAAGACGAGGCTGGCGCCGACCACGACGTGCATGGGGCCGTCGCCTGTTTCGTACCCATCCGTCAGGTCGCTCTGCTCGTTGAGCTGGGCTGACTCCAGGCGTTCCTCGAGAAGCGGCTGCTGATCTCCGGGCGCGACGCAGCGCAGCACGATGGAGCGGTAAGGCTGCGCCGCCAAGGTGACCAAATTCACATGCACGCAGAACTTGGCTAGTGAAATCGGAAATTCCGGCAGCATCAGCACGCCGCTATAGACGCCGATGAAGCTCAGCTTTTCGCCGACTTCGGTGCGAATGTCATCGCAAAAGATGCAATATCCGTAACGCATGCGTTTCAATCGCCTCTATCAATGGTGGCGCGGGCGATGATGGTGCGGATCGCACGCGAAGAGCTCCAGGAGATGACCTCTCTGAAGCCAATGGGATGAACGGCTGCCCGCGTCTCGACCCTCAGATCGGCCGGTATCTCGGCCGATCTCTCGGGTTGAGCAAGGCAACCGCTTTCCGTTGAACCCGCCGGATCGCGCAGTTCGACGTGAATTTCCTTGTCGAGAGCCCAGGCCAGATCCGCGATTGAGCGAAGCGGAAGCTCTCTCTGCCCGCAAAAATAGCGGTTCAATTCCTGTCGGCTGACGCCCACCAACTCCGCGAGCTGTTGCTGCGTAAAACCTGTTTGGGATCGCCTTTCGACGGCGGCGGCAATGAGATCGCTGCGAACGTTTGCGATGAAGCGGCTGGCCGCACGCGCACGCGCGCCTATCTCAAACCGAAATGACATCTTCCGGGTTTACTCCCTCAACGCACAACGCATCACCCACACCAAGTTCGCGGCGCAGTCGGCGCACCTCCAGCCGATAGCCACGGTAAAGATCATGATCCTTCACATGGTCGGCCCAGTCTCCGAAAACCGCTACAAAGCAATCGCGCATGGCAAACCACCCGAATATGCGCAGATCAACGGTCTTCAATTCCCAAACTGCATTTCGTTCGACCCGGATTGCCCGGAATTGTCTGCAATGAATAAGCGGCTTCCCGGAGACGAACGTATAAAAGAGAAAATCCAGTTGTTCGATCGGGGTGAGGACGGCGCCCAGCGACGATTGTTCGTTCTTGCTTACGCGTTCGCTCAACCAGTATGCAAAGCTCGGCGTCGCGAAAAGCAGCCGCTTGGGCAGCTCCCCTCCACCAAGCTGAATCTCAACTTTAACGATTGCTTCGGATGCTACGAGACTGTCAAACGTAGTCATGCCTGTCAACTAATCCATTATAATGTAGCAAGCCTTTCACTGGGCCTCCTTGAGGGTATCATGAATTGCCGCACATTTGGATTGTATTTATTTGCCTTTCCGATGGCGTAGTCTCGTCTAATCAAAGAAGAGTATACCCGATATGTCATGTCGGCACATGTTTCATTCGGTACCCATTTTGAGGTATGGCATTTATATTTGATGCTATCCTATGTTGTCGTCCTAATACGAACGGTTCTCTTGTTCGGCTCTCCGCTGCCGGCTTATTAACAAGCTCGAGGGCGGCGAATGGTCGCTTGCCCCGTCTTGGACAACAGGGAGGATCATATGAGGACGATTGCAGCTCTCTCCATTTTGCTGGCAAGTACGTCTTTGACTCTTGCCGGCCCCGGTGGCCCGCATGGCGGAAGCCCACCGACACCGGTGGAAAATGAATCATTTATCGGCCAGGTGGGCGCCTTCAACGGCGCTTTCGTCAGCCAGAATAGCGGCAACAATCAAGCGCTGACATTGCAGAACGGCTTTGGCAATTTCGCGGTTACCAACCAGGATACGGCCAAATCCAATACGTCCGCTATCCTGCAGTTTGGTTCCGGCAACTTCGCGTTTGCCGACCAGAAGGGCAAGACCAACGATCAGAGCACCCTGCAGGTCGGCACGCTGAATTTTGCCTCCACCCTGCAGCGTGATGGGGCGGAGAACAACTCGACGATCAGCCAGTTCGGCTTCGGAAATTCCGCCTTCGCGGATCAGTCCACGGGCGACAACTCCCAGGATACGCTGCAGGTCGGTGGCCTGAATTTCGCCTCGACGACCCAGACCGACGGCAAGCCTGGCTCCAATACGTCCAATATCATGCAGTTCGGTTGGGGCAACGGGGCGATCGTGGGGCAGGACGGCGGCAACAACGATCAGACGACGTTGCAGGTCGGCACGGGAAACTTCGCCGCAACCTCCCAAGGGGGCGTGATCGGAAGCAACGGCAATTCCTCTTCGACAACGCAGTTTGGCTGGGGCAACATCTCCTTTGCCGATCAAGCGGGCGGCAATAACTCACAGGACACGTTCCAGGCCGGCGGGCGTAACTTCGCCGTTACGGGTCAGTCCTCGTTCTTCGGCGTGAACAAGTCGGCGACGGCGCAGTTCGGTGTCGGCAACACCGCCTTGACCTCTCAGATCGCCAACCCGCTGGGCTCCAACGATTCGATGATCGTGCAGGCCGGCTATCGCAATACGGCGATCGCATCTCAGACCGGCGTGCAGACCGTGTTCCCCTACGGAGGCTCCAACCTCCAGGGAACCATTCAGATCGGTACGGGTAACTATGCCGTTACCTCTCAGAACAGCAAGAGTGCACTGACGAACACGTCGGTCACGGCGCAGTTCGGCTATCGAAACATGGCCGTTACGGTCCAGCACTGAGTGATTAGACGGAGGAGGCGAGAACAAATGTCCGCCTCCTCCTGCCCATCGACTGAGCCAGTTCCATGCGCCGGGATAGATTGCGGGCGATCAGTGTTCACCTTGCTGCTGAAGCCTTTCTTCCTGTCGACCCTGTTGTTCTCATGCGCCGTTCCGACCGCATCGCAGGCCGGTGTCGAATGCTTGATAAAGACGGACAGGAAGGAACCGTTTCTTGTCGTCAAGGCCATCGCAAGGTCCGAAGCGGCGGTATCCGGAAGGTACAGGCTGGTTCTCGTCAAGCATAGCGCCGCGGGCACGAGCCAAAGCATCCAGCAGGGCAGTTTTTCCTTGCTGCCCGGTTCGGATGGCCTTCTTGCGACGACGATGGTCGATGCGACGGACCAGACAGAGCTGACTGCGAGGTAATTGATCGAAACCGATCGAGGTACATCACAATGCGGATTACCAGAATGAAATGCCTGAACGGTTCAAAACACGCGCTCAGCGCTGTTGTCGCGTTGATTGCTTTGACGGCAGCGGAATGCCGGGCCGAAACCGCATATGTGGCCCAGATCCCGGCCAATGTGACGACGAGTGTGCCGTTCAGCGGCGTGATGCCCCAGCAGCCGCAACAGCAATATCATCACTCCGCGAATTATGCCTCGGCCGGCGTCGTGGGCTTGCCCGAGGCTCCCGTCGCGACGCACGGCGCCAATCTGGCGCAAACGCTGGAAATAGGTGTGCGCAACAGCGTTTTTCATCTTCAGTCCGGAGCCAGCAATACTTCAACTGCGGGAATTATCGGGAACTATGGCAATATAAATGTGCTTCAGGCCGGAAATAACCTGAAATCGAATGTCGTATTGCTGAATGGAGCGGGGTTGAGCGTAAGCGTTCTTCAGCCCGCCGGTTCCGCGCCGGTCAATGTCCTGATCGCGCGGTTGCCGGGCGGTGGTTTGCTTATCAAGCGTTGAGCGGCGCAGCGGCGTCCGGAAACAGGGGAGGGGAATGGTAATGATGATACGTATGACAGTGGTCGCAGTTGGTTTGGCGGCCGTCATGGCAGTGCCGGCTTTGGCGGGACAATTGGTCTACCAGCCGACCAATCCGACATTCGGCGGCAACCCGTTGAATGGCTCATTCCTGCTATCGACGGCGCAGACGCAAGGCGCTGGCGTCAAGTCCGGGCAGCAACAGACGCCGGATCTCTCAGGTCTCAACGATGCGCTGGGCAATCTCGGAAACGTAAATCAGGGTACGGGCTCGACCGGAACGTCTCCGATCATCGTGATTGGAAACGGTCAGGTGCCGACCAATCCTTGAGCCAAATTGATTGCGTAGCAATTCAGTTCTGTTGGGAGCGATTTATTCGAGCGGCGATGTCACGTATCGGTTTTCCCGTTGCAGCCATTTTGTGCGGATTAGGTTTAGGCGGTTGCGCTGCTGCGGGCAGCAGTCTCGATCCGATGAGTACTCCAGCGACGCTGATGCCTTCGACGAAGACCGGCGTGGCGCTGGAAAGCCTGCCACGGCCGAGGCAAAAGCTCGATGTGGCCGTTTACTCGTTTCCCGATCTCACGGGGCAAAACAAGCCCAATGAGAACTTTGCCGAGTACTCCCGCGCCTTGACGCAGGGTGGCGCGCAACTGTTGACGGACGTTCTGACCAGGGCCGGAAACGGCAATTGGTTCAGCGTCGTCGAGCGCACCGACCTGCAGTCGCTTCTGCAGGAGAGGCAGATCATCCAGAACACGCGGGCCGCCGTTTATGGCGCAAAGGCGGGTGGCATACCGCCGCTTCGCTTTGCCGGCGTGCTGCTCGACGGCGGCGTCATAGGCTATGATTCCAATGAAACCACCGGCGGCGTCGGCGCCAACTACCTGGGGATCGGCGGAAACACGCAATATCGCAAGGATATCGTGACCGTATCGCTACGCGCGGTGAGTGTCAGCACGGGTCGCGTGCTTGCATCCGTGAGCACGACCAAGACCATCTATTCCGTGCAGTTGCAGGGCTCAGCCTTCCGCTTCGTCGGCGTCGATCAGTTGCTGCAGATCGAAGGCGGCATAACTCGAAATGCGCCGACGACCCTGGGGGTCCAGGAAGGCATACAGCTCGCAGTCTGTTCGCTGATCTTCGAAGGCGTGAAGAACGGGCTTTGGGAATTCGAGGATGCCGCCGCCGGCGCCGCATTCATGCGGTATCTGGAGCAGCATCAAAGAGCGATGACATACAAGCTCGATGCGAATGGTCGCCCGATCGCGCCAGTTGTCGATCCCGCCGCGGTCAGCGCTGCGCAACCGGCTGCCGAGGCGGTATCAAGTCCGCCCGCGATCACGAGCAAGCCGACGAATTCGTGATTGCTGCCGCGCCGCCTCATTTTTTCCGGCAGAATTCGGATTGCGCGTTATCGGGTCCGCAGGTGGCGGCTCCGCCCTGCGCGTTTCCGCTTTGGCTTGGCTTGACTGCGGTCTTGGCGGTCGTTCCCTTTTCGAGGTTACCGTTCTTCTTGATGGGAACACGCCCATTGACCTGCGGAATACGGGTCTCTGAAAATCCGGGGCGCCGAATGACGGGCTGGTCCTTGGCAGAGGCATTCCCCGGACCGAGCGCACCTGCAATCAGCATGATGGCTGCGGCCGCAATGATTTTATTGGGATTTACCATTTCGATGCTGCTCCTGGATCATGGCTGCGAGCCGAGGTTGAGCCATTGGCCTTGGACATGCCGCTCCCGAAATTTCAACGGGATGGCCGCTTTTCAGTTCCCCCATTCACCGGGGATTCCTTCATCGGCATCGTTCCGGCTGCAGCCTCAGGATTTTGGCCCGGCGCCTTTGCGCCGACCGGCCATCGCAATGCCGTCAATGTCCCACAGTGCCCGGCCCCACCGTCGGCAGGCGATTGTCCGCAGGTCCAGGCGCGGATCGCTCCGTGACGCCGCCACCTACGCTCGGAAAGAGGCTGTTTGCCAAGAGAGCTGGCGGCCGGGCTCGCGGTTGCTGCCTTGGCCTATGCGAGAGCTTTCGGTTGTCGGCTGGCGGCCGCGCTGCGGGCACGACGGAAGTCTCCGGCAGCTGCTCGACGAAAGCGGGATTCGTTTCCAGGGGAGGTGCCTGCTGCAGGTAGCTTTCACCGAATACAGCGCTCTCACTCAGTGCCAGCAACACGACCAGAGCATGGTTTGCAATGATCATTTGCGCCATCTGAATTACTCCTTTGGAGGTATATTAAAATATAAAATTCAAATTCTCTCGAATTTCCGCGATAAATTTGAATAAATATAATAATTTAACTCTGCTAAACTGCAATTTCTCCGTGATTTATTCGACATTATTGTTCATTTATTATAGGATTGCAAACTAAATTATGGAGGAGTGTATGCGTCCATCCTGGCAGTCAGCTATGTGCTGTATCGCATTTTTGCTTTTACAGGCCGTCGCGCCCTCGGCATTCGGCGGGGACAATGCGGTGACACCGCAATCGGCTCCCCCCAAAGCGGCCGAACCTGACAAGAGCAATCCGGCACCCGTTACCTCCGCGCCGTCGACAGGCTCACCAGCGACCCCGTCGGTCGGACCGCAAGTCACGGAACAGAAGTTTGACGCGTGGACGCTACAATGCAGCACCGACAAAGCGCTGAAACCCTCCTGCCAAATCATGTATCGGTTGACGTCGCCGGATCAAAAGCAGGTGTTCATGGTGATCAGCATGGCGCGCTCCGCCGAAAACAAGGTCGGCATGCAGATGGCCCTTCCGCTCGGCTTCTCCATTCAGGCCGGCGTCAAGATCGGCTTTGGCGGCAAATATTCGACGATGGCAAAGGTGTCGCGCTGCACCAACCAGGGCTGCCTCGTGGAGGGCCTGTGTCCGCCTGGAATGCTCGATGCATTGCTGAAGGAAAAATCGGGAAAGGTTTCAATCCGCATGATGCAGGGAAATATGGCGGAACTACCCATCTCCCTTGGCGGTTTCAGCGCGGCATACCGGGCAATGGAAGCCAATAACGGGCAATGATGTAAGCGATTTCCGCCAATCCATCTAACTGGTCTCTTCCGTGGTGATGCGCTGCCCGGCCTCGTCAAACAGATGGACAGCGTCACGGGCCGGCGCAATCCGCAGTACATCGCCGGGTGCGGCCCTGATCCGTTTACGGAAAACGCAAGTGATCGTTTGCGTGCCCAGACGCGCAATGACCATGGATCCCGGATCCCGTCGATTCGACCACGAAGATGCCCACCTCGATGCCATCGGGATCGAGCCTTCGCGGCCGTGTCAGTTGTTCAGGCGATCCATGAATCTGAGTGGTGAGCGCGTGCGTTAAACCTGGTCAGCCGAGGCAAGCATGAGTGCTGCCGCCATGGGCATTGCCGCTGCGCCGATCGCGCAAGAGTCCTCGCCGAGCGAAGCGAATGTCCACGAGTTCAGAATTTTTGGCGCTACCTTTCCCTGATATTTACTCGCACTACATTCACTGATGGAATTTGAGCATGATCGAACGATATGACCAAGTACAACGACTTGTCGTACAAAAGTTACTCAATCTAAAATTTGGCTATGCGACCCGCTTGGAGGAGACGGGACGTGGGGCTTGCGACCTATTCGCGCTGATATGTTCTCCTCACCATCAATTGCCCATTTCCCGATAGGACCCGCCATGTCTCTCACCATTGCCCAACGCCTCGATCGCCTGAAGGTTCGTATTGCCGAGCTCGCCTATTGGCGCGACCGACAGAGCCGCGACATCGATGGCTGGACTTTTGACGGCGAGCCGATCGCGCATCGCCAGGATTGGCCGCACCGCAAGGGAACGGTCCATTTCGCCGCAGCGGTAACCGCCCCGCATGATTGGCCGCTTGAGCGGACGCGCCTGCAGCTCGATCTTGGCGGCGAGAGCCTGCTGACATTGCGTTATCCCAATGGTGAAACGGAGACGTTCGGGCTCGATCCCAATCACCAGGAGTTTCCGATCAAAGGGCGCGACTTCCAGATCGCGACCGAGAGCGTCGCGCGCTTTCCTTTCGGCGAGCCGAACAGGGCGCCGAAGCTGAACAAGGCGCGGCTGATCTGGCTGGACGAGCCGGTCCACCGGCTGCATCTCCTGTTGCAGCAGATCGGCGAGGCCGCCGATGTGCTCGATGGTCACGACGTCGTACCGCATTTGATCGATGCGGCGGAACGGGCGCTGCGCAGCCTCGATTGGCCTTCCGACACGGTTGCCTATATCGCGCGCATATCGGGTGCGGAAATGCAGCAGAAGATCTGGGAACTGCCGGAACTCCAGGACAATCCAGCTGGGCTCAGCGAGGTGCAGAGCGCTTCTGCCTCAGCCGCTCACGATCGGCTGCTTGAGCAATTGAAAGAGCTTCAGAAGCGCTTTCCGCAAAATGGCGAACTGCTGCTGACCGGCCATGCGCATATCGATCTCGCATGGCTTTGGCCCTACGGCGAGACGCGCCGGAAGATGCGCCGCACTTTCAATACGGCGCTGTCATTGATGGAACGCTCCGACGATTTCCGCTTCAATCAATCGACCGCCCATTACTACGCGCAGATGGAAGAGGATGATCCGAAGCTTCTCGAACGGATCAAGAAGAAGGTCGCCGAGGGCAAGTGGGAGACCGTCGGCGGCATGTGGGTCGAGCCCGATACCAATATGCCGACGGGTGAAAGCCTCGCCCGCCAGGTGCTCTACGGGCAGCGCTATTTCGAAAAGCATTTTGGCCTGCGCCATACTGTCTGCTGGCTGCCGGATTGCTTCGGCTTTTCGGGTGCCCTGCCGCAGATCCTGCGACTCGGGGGCATCGACAGCTTCTTCACGATCAAGGTGAACTGGAGCGAGACCAATCACATTCCCTCCGACCTCTTCTGGTGGAAGGGGCTCGACGGCAGCAAGGTGCTGACCCATACGTTCGACAATCCCATGCAAGGCTATAACGGCTTTGTGCAGCCGGATTGCTTCGTGCCGACATGGAAGAATTTCCGCGGCAAGACAGAGCATGATACCTCGCTGCTGGCCGTCGGCTATGGCGACGGCGGCGGCGGCGTCACACCGGAAATGGTCGAGCGCGAAGTGCAGCTGCGCGACTTCCCGGCAATCCCGAGGGCACGCTGGGGCACCGTGAAGGGCTATTATGAAAAGGCGCATCGCACGGCGGCGGAAAAGGACCTGCCGGTCTGGGACGGAGAAATCTATCTCGAACTGCACCGTGCGACGCTGACGACGCAAAGCGGTGTCAAACGCAAGCATCGCCAGGCCGAACGTGCGCTGATCACGGCCGAGACGCTGGCTTCGCTCGGCCACATGTTGGGCGCTGCCAAGCCTCAAAGTCTCGAAGCGGATTGGCGCACCGTCCTGAAGAACGAATTTCATGACATTCTGCCAGGATCGAGCATTCGCGAGGTCTACGCCGATGCCGAACGGGAACTTGATGGTGTGATCGACAATGCCAAGGCGGAGCAGGCCAAGGCGCTGAAGGCACTATCGGCCCACCTGCCAACGGGTGGCGTCACGGACGCATTGATTGTCGTCAACCCGTCCCTTTCGCCGCGGCCGCTCACGACAGCGCTGTCCGACGGAACGGTTCTGTCATCCGCCGATCTTGTCGCACCGCTTTCCGTCGCGATCTTCGACCGCAAGGCGCTTAAGCCTGCCAGCATGCTGAAAGCCGATGCCCATCGCCTCGAGAACGAGCATCTCTCTGTCGTCATCGGCAAGGATGGGTCTGTGTCGAGCCTTGTTCACAAAGCGACGGGACGGGAGGCAATCGAAGGTGCTGCCAACCAGCTCTGGGTCTATCCCGCCGACAAGCCGCGCAACTGGGATGCGTGGGACGTCGACGCCGACTATGCGGAGAAAGGCATCCGCCTTGATGAGCCCGAGAGCATCGCTCTGGTCGAGGAAGGGCCACATCGCGCCGCGATCCGTGTTGTCCATCGATATCGCAACTCGACCGTCACCCAGCTTTATGTTTTGACAGCCAATGCCCGCAGGCTCGATATCGAGACGACGATCGACTGGCATGACCGCCGCACCCTGCTCCGGACCCTGAACCCGGTTGCCGTGCGTTCGCGCGCAGCGACTTTCGAATGCGCTTTCGGCATCGTCGAGCGGCAGACGCATACGAACACGCCCTGGGAGCAGGCGATGTTCGAGGCGGCGGCCCATCGCTTCGTCGATCTCAGCGAGCCAGGCTTTGGCGTCGCCTTGCTCAACAACGCCAAATACGGGCACAGCGCCCGCGGCAATGTCATCGGCATGAGCCTGGTGCGGTCGCCGATCTATCCCGATCCGCTTGCCGACGAAGGCCAGCAGAGTTTCACCTATGCGGTGATGCCGCATGAAGGCGCCTGGCATGAGGGCGGCGTTCTGTCGGAGGCGATCGATCTCAACCAACCGCTCGTCACCATGGAGGCAAGCGGCCTCTCGGAAGGCACGCTCTCACCCCTCGGCGTCGAGGGTATACCCGTCGCCTTCTCGGGATTGAAACCGGCGGAGGAAGGCGAGGGCCTTGTCCTGCGGCTCTACGAGCCTGCCGGCCGACGTGGCCGCCTGTCGTTGAACCTAACGTCGGGATGGAAAGCGTCGGGACCACTGAATATCCTTGAAGAGCCGATCGAGCGCGAGGGAGCAGCCGACATCATGCCGTTCGAGATCCGGACGTGGAGGCTGCAGAGAAGCTGACGGCGAAAATCGGCTTCGATCGACGAACGGCGAGAAAAATGGCCGCCATTTTACTTTTACGTAAGTGTCGCTAGAATTCCCGGCAAATATCTATTCGCTGGGAGGTCGAATGGGCAGTTATGCGGATGTCGTCGTCGTTGGGGCAGGCCTGTCTGGTCTTGTGGCTGCCTCGGAGCTGATTAAGCGCGGAAAGCGGGTGATCCTCGTCGAGCAGGAACCCAGGGCAAGCCTCGGCGGCCAGGCTTTCTGGTCTCTCGGTGGGCTGTTCATGATCGATACGCCGGAACAACGGCGCATGCGAATTCGCGATAGCATCGAACTTGCTCGTCAGGATTGGCTGGGCTCGGCCGCCTTCGACCGGGCCGAGGATTTCTGGCCGCGCGCCTGGGCGGACGCCTATCTCGATTTTGCCGCCGGCGAGATGCGTCGCTGGCTGCACGGGCTCGGCATGCGCTGGTTCCCTGTCGTCGGCTGGGCCGAGCGCGGCGGAAGCCTCGCTCATGGGCACGGCAACTCCGTGCCGCGCTTTCACGTCACATGGGGTGCGGGTCCGGGCGTGATCGATCCATTCGTGAGGCGGGTGCTGGCAGCCGAGAAGGAGGGAAAGATCGAGCTGATGTTCCGCCGGCGAGTGACGCGGCTGATCGGCGACGGCACCGGCATTACCGGCGTCGAAGGAGAGATCCTGGCCGAGGACGATATTCGGCGTGGTCAGCAATCGAACCGCGATGTCGTCGGGGATTTCCGCATTCAGGGCGCTGTGATCGTGGCGAGCGGCGGCATTGGCGGCAATCCGGAGCTGGTTCGCCGCGCCTGGCCTGTCGAACGCCTCGGCCCACCGCCGGAACGGATGCTGAGCGGGGTGCCTCACCATGTCGATGGCTTGATGATCGGCCATGCCGAAGCGGCGGGCGCACGGCTCATCAACGGCGACAGGATGTGGCACTATACCGAGGGCATCCGCAATTGGGATCCCATCTGGCCGAACCATGGCATCCGCATCCTGCCCGGACCGTCGTCGCTCTGGTTCGACGCCAACGGCAATCGCATGCCTGCTCCCTGCCTGCCGGGTTTCGACAGCCTCGCGACGCTGGGGCATATCTGCAAGCTCGGGCATAGTTACAGCTGGTTCGTAACCACGCAGAAGATCATCAAGAAAGAGTTCGCGCTCTCGGGGTCCGAACAGAATCCCGACCTTACGGGCCGCGACATCGGCCTGCTCCTGCGCAGCCGGCTCGGCCGTTCGGCCCCTCCGCCGGTGGAAGCCTTCAAGGAGAAGGGCGAGGATTTCATCGTCGCCCAAACGCTGGAAGAGCTGGTCGCCGGCATGAACCGTATCGGGGATCATCCGGTCGATCTTGCCCATCTGCGCACCCAGATCGAAGCCCGTGACCGCGAATTGGACAATCCGTTCGCCAAGGACGCCCAGATCGTTGCCTTGAGACAGGCACGCGCTTATCTCGGCGATCGGTTCATGCGCACCGCGCCACCGCACCGGATATTGGATACCAAGGCGGGTCCGCTGATAGCCGTGCGTCTCAACATCCTCAGCCGTAAATCTCTGGGCGGGCTCGAAACCGATCTGAACAGCCAGGCGCTCGGGCATGACGGTGCGCTTATCCCAGGACTATACGCCTGCGGCGAAGCGTCGGGTTTCGGCGGCGGCGGATACCACGGCTACAATGCGCTGGAGGGCACGTTCCTGGGAGGCTGCATTTTTTCCGGACGCAATGCCGGGCGGGCCGCGTGAGGATCGACGTTTTCGCAGCCGGTGTTTCCGGTAAAGACTGATCCCGCACGAGGCCATCGATGTCGGCGGTGGGCTGCAGCCCTTGGCGCCGGCATTCATTTCCCCTTGGGGTGTCCGACGACACTGCGAGGGCATGCAGTCTCGTCGGACGCTGTAGTGATCGGCTCGGGGGTGGCGTCCGAGCCGACAGCTGAAACAATAGCGGCCACGAGAATTTAGTGAACCTACCCGAATGGACGGCTGGTCCGTGCTTCAGCGAGAAAGGTCTGCACTGGGCCGTCTCCCGAATAGTTTCCGGTACTCGCGATTGAACTGCGACTGATTTTCGTAACCGACCGCAAATGCGATGGATCCGATTTTGCCGACACCCAGCTGCAGCCGTCGCCGTGCTTCGTGCAGGCGCAGCCGTGTCCGGAATTGCAAGGGGCTCATCGCGGTGGCGGCCTTGAAGGCGCGATAATAGGAGGTCTGGCTCATGCCGGCGATATCGGCCAAGGTCGCGACATCGACCGGCTGATCGAAGTTGGCTTTGATCCAGGCGGTCGTGCGGGCGACGCGTGACAGGCGGGAACTTCCTAATCCGCGTTCGACGACCATGTCGCCGAGGCCGCCCTGGATGAGCCTGTAGAAAAGCTCGCGTTGAATAAGCGGCGCAAGCATCTCGATGTCCTTGGGCCGATCCAATAGCCGCACCAGTCGCTCAAGGGGTTCCAAAATGTCGGCGGTGAGGCCGGCAATTGCGGCGCCCTTCGTCTTGTTCGCCGATCCTCGTTCGCTCTTATCCGCCACCAGCTCGGCAATGATTGCCGGATCGAGGTCAAGCGTTATCGCATAGTGCGGGCGCTGAGGGCTAGCCTCGGCGACACGCGCCGTCACCGGAAGATCGAGGACGACGACGAGATAATCACTCGGGCCGATTTCAATGTGTTCCCGATTCAGAACGAGCTCCTTTCGACCCTGCAGGACGACGCAAAGACGCGGATCGTAAAGGCTGCGGACTGGTTCGGTCGGTGCATCGCTGCGAAAGAGTGTCAAACCGGGAACCGGCGTTTTTTGCTTGGGCACAGTGCAATGAAAGCGCATCAGTTCGATCAAGCTTTGTCGTGTGGTTTCCATCGCTCTTCCCGTCTTCTCGCATTGTCGAGATCAAGATAGGCCAGGATGGTAGGATTGTGCAAAACTTCGAAAGGATCGGCCTAAGCCGACGCCATTGCCAAGCGTATCTCTTCCGCAAGCGAGATCACCATGACCGCAGCATTTGGAAGGATAAGAGAATGAGAGATCATCGATCGATATGGCTCATCACGGGAGCTTCATCAGGACTTGGATATGCGATTGCCGAGGCGGTGCTGGAGGCAGGCGATATCGCCATTGCCACCGCACGTAACCCGGAAACGCTCCGCGAACTCATTGAAAAATTTCCGGATCAGGTCGTTGCCGCGAGGCTTGACGTGACCGATCGCGCAGCCATCAAGCAGGTGATCGGCGAGGCAGAGCGGCGTTTCGGTCGGATCGATGTGCTCGTCAATGCGGCGGGCTACGGCTATCTCGCGGCGATCGAGGAGGGAGAAGATGCCGGGATACGCGCCCAATTCGAGACTAATGTCTTCGGTCTGCTTGATGTCGTCAAGGCTGTGCTTCCGGGCATGCGCGCAAGGCGAAGCGGGTGCATCGTCAATCTTTCCTCGCTTGGGGGATTGGTCGCGTTCGCGGCGACCGGATATTATCACGCAACGAAATTTGCCGTCGAAGCGCTTTCGGAATCGCTGTCTTATGAAGTCGGGTCGCTCGGCATCAAGGTTCTGATCGTGGAACCCGGCGCCTTTCGCACCGATTGGGCCGGACGCTCCATGGTCGAGTCCCCGGTTGTCATCGATGACTATGCCGGGACGGCGGGAAAAAGGCGGAGCGCAACGCGCGCGGTTTCCGGTTCGCAGCCGGGAGATCCGAAGAAGGCGGCGCAGGCGATCTTGAATGCGGTCAAAGCCGAGCAAGCGCCGCTTCGACTTCTCCTCGGGACATCCGCGCTGAAGGTCGCCAAGGCACGGCTGGAGACGCTGAAGGCCGAATTCGAAGCCCTGACCGAGGTGACGACAAGCGTTGACTTCGAAAGCTGATATCTCGCGCAACCGGCTATTTAAGGTGGTGTTGTGTTAACGCTCTATTCACCGTGCAATTACTAAGGTCCCCTGACGATTGAGAAGGAAGCCCAATGAAGAAGATCTTTATTATCGCCATGGCCACGGTAACGCTTGCAGCGCCTTTGGCCGACGCACAGGAATGGCCCCGTCATCATCGAGATCGCCGCGGTGACGTCCATCGCGAGATGCCGCGGCGGGATCATGGACGTCCGGGATGGGGGCCATATCGCGGCAGGGACCGCGCAGGCTATTATCACGGCTATCGGGGCTATCGCGATCGCCGTCCCGGCTATCGTCGTCATAACGACGGCCTCTGGTATCCCGCAGCCGCCTTTGCGCTCGGTGCCATCATCGGTGGTGCTTTGAACAACTAAGCCTGCGCTCTCCATCGGAGCGCTCTGCAGAGCGAGATTCATCGTTCACAAATAAGCGGGCGGGCGGCAGAGCTTCATGCTTGCAAGTCGGCCGCTCGCCGATCGAGACAGTATCACGCTGAAAATGGCGTGGGCAATGGTGAAGATGCGAACCCGCAGCTTCACCATTGCCCGTGATCGCGTCGCATATTGACCGGCACGACGCACCATAGAACCAAAAGCCGCGCAGACATTTGCTGTTGCAGTCGAGCGCATTCACCCCAACCAGATTGTCAGTTGATATCTCACTCACGCGGGGTCCCGCTTGCGTCTGCGGGGCGGCTGCGAGCCGGGTCGTGAATGTCTCATCAGGTCGATGGTGTTCAGCAATCGTCATCGTCGGCATGGGCTGCCGCAACGCACCGACAGCTTCGAAAAGAACACTTATAATTGTAATGAAACAATATACAGATTGACATGATCCATTGCCTCTTTCACGCTGATGTCATGAACATCCAGCGCGAGAGAGGAATGAAAATCGTGATGGTATCGCTCAGATCGATAGCAAGGCACCGGTGCGCGCCATGACGATGATGGTGACGCTGCAGGATATCGAGGCAGCGCAGCGGCGCATTGCTGGATATGTGCAGCGCACGCCGCTGCGGCCTTCACATGCATTGTCTCAGCGCCTAGGCGTGCCGATCCATCTCAAGCTGGAAAACCGTCAGCAGACCGGCAGTTTCAAGCTGCGTGGTGCCACCAACGCACTTCTGTGCCTGGACGAGAAGGCTCGTTCGCGCGGACTGGTGACGGCATCGACCGGCAATCACGGCCGGGCCGTCGCCCATGCCGACAGGCAGATGGGCGCACGCGCGACCATCTGCCTGTCGGCACTTGTTCCGGCCAACAAGGTCGAGGCGATCCGAAGCCTTGGAGCAGATGTTCGCATCGTCGGACATTCGCAGGATGATGCCATGCGGGAGGTCGAGCGCCTGGTCCGTGAAGAGGGCATGTATTTCATTCCTCCCTTCGACGATGCTGCCGTCATTGCCGGCCAGGGCACGCTCGGGCTCGAGATCGCCGACGATCTGCCGGAGGCGACACTCGTTCTCGTGCCGCTGTCGGGTGGCGGGCTGGCCTCGGGTGTCGCCGCCGCGATCAAGGGCCGTCTGCCGTCCGCCAAAATCGTCGGCGTGTCGATGGAGCGCGGTGCGGCGATGGCGGCGAGCCTTGCGGCAGGGCGGCCGATCGATGTGCAGGAGGTCGAGACCCTGGCGGATTCGCTGGGCGGCGGCATAGGGCTCGACAATCGCCTGACCTTCCCCATGTGCCGCGCGCTTCTCGACAATGTGATCCTGCTCAGTGAAGACGAGATTGCCGCAGGCATTCGCCATGCGGCCGGGATCGAGGGCGAGACCGTCGAAGGGGCGGGTGCAGTCGGCATCGCAGCCTTGCTTGCCGGTAAGATCAGGCCCGATGGCCCGACCGCGATTGTCGTTTCCGGGGGCAATATCGATCCGGCGGTCCATAAGGCGATCATCGATGATCTCAAGGTGGTGGCGCCATGACCCGTGTGCTGATCCTGACGGAAACCGACCTTCGCAAGATCGTCCAGCTCGACAATGATGCCGTTGATTGCGTCGAGCAGGCCTTTGCGGCGCTCGCGACAAAGGCCGTGGAAATGCCGCCGATCCTGCGGCTGGATATTCCCGCCCATCGCGGCGAGGTTGATGTGAAGACGGCTTATGTGCCTGATCTCGACAGTTTCGCGATCAAGGTCAGCCCCGGTTTTTTCAACAATCCCTCGCTTGGGCTACCGAGCACCAACGGATTGATGATGCTTCTGTCCGCGCGCACCGGCCTAGTCGAGGCGCTTCTGCTGGACAATGGCTATCTGACGGATGTGCGCACCGCCGCGGCAGGTGCCGTCGCCGCGCGACACCTTGCCCGCCCGGACGCCCGGATCGCCGCAATTCTCGGCGCGGGCATGCAGGCCCGCCTGCAATTGCGTGCGCTCACGCTCGTCCGGCCGATCGAGGCTGCCCGGATCTGGGCAAGAGATCTGGCAAAGGCCGAGAAGCTCGCGAGAGAGATGACGGCAGAGCTCGGCTTTCCCGTATCAGTGGAAGCGGATCCCGAGCAGGCCTGCAGCGGCGCCGACATCATCGTGACGACGACGCCTTCGGACAAGCCGATCCTCGACGCCGCCTGGCTGCAGCCCGGCCAGCACGTCACCGCCATGGGCTCCGACGCCGAGCACAAGAACGAGATCGATCCGGCCGCTATTCCGAAGGCCTCGCTCTATGTCGCCGATAGCCTGAAGCAGACGCGGCGGCTGGGCGAGCTCCATCATGCGATCGCGGCGGGACTTGTGAGGGACGCTACCGACTTCCCCGAACTCGGCGCCATCATCTCGGGCCAGGTGGAAAGTCGCCGGTCGCGCGAGGCAATCACGCTTTGCGATCTGACCGGGACGGGCGTGCAGGATACCGCCATTGCCACGCTTGCCCATCGCCGCGCCGTTTCGGCGGGCGTGGGACAGGCGATCGAAACGACAAAAGCATCAGGAGACCCAGCGTGAGCGAACCGACCCTCAACTTCACCCGCGCCGAATATGCCGAGCGGCTCGCCAAGACGCGCCGCGCCATGGAAAGAGCCGGTGTCGATCTCGTCATCGTCACCGATCCGTCCAATATGCACTGGCTGACCGGTTATGACGGCTGGTCTTTCTATGTGCATCAATGCGTGCTGGTCCCTGGCTCCGGCGAGCCGATCTGGTACGGGCGTGGCCAGGATGCCAATGGCGCGAAGCGCACGGCCTATCTCTCCCACGACAACATCATCGGCTATCCCGATCACTATGTGCAGTCCAACGAGCGCCACCCGATGGATCTGCTCTCGAAGATCATCGAGGAACGCGGCTGGGCCAAGGCCTCGATCGCCGTCGAGATGGACAATTACTGGTTCACCGCCGCAGCCTTCGCCTCGCTCGTCAAGCACTTGCCGAATGCCCGCTTCAGGGATGCCCAGGGGCTCGTGAACTGGCAGCGCGCCGTCAAAAGCCCGACCGAGCTTGATTATATGCGCAAGGCCGGCCGCATCGTCGAAGCCATGCACCAGCGGATCGTCGAAAAAGTCGAGCCGGGCATCCGCAAATCCGATCTCGTCGCCGAGATCTACGATGCCGGTATTCGCGGCGTCGATGGCTTCGGCGGCGATTATGCGGCCATCGTGCCCTTGTTGCCATCGGGTGCCGATGCCTCCGCGCCGCATCTGACCTGGGACGATAAGCCGATGAAAAGCGGCGAGGGCACCTTCTTCGAGATCGCCGGCTGCTATCGCCGTTATCATTGCCCGCTGTCGCGCACCGTCTTCCTCGGCAAGCCGACACAGGCTTTTCTCGAAGCCGAGAAGGCGACGCTCGAGGGCATGGAGGCCGGCCTTGCCGCCGCCAAGCCCGGCAACGCCTGCGAGGATATCGCCAATGCCTTCTTTGCGGTCCTGAAGAAATACGGGATCGTCAAGGATAACCGTACCGGCTATCCGATCGGCCTTTCCTATCCGCCTGACTGGGGCGAGCGGACCATGAGCCTGCGCCCCGGCGATCGTACCGAGCTCCTGCCCGGCATGACCTTTCATTTCATGACCGGCCTCTGGCTGGAGGACATGGGCATGGAGATCACCGAGAGCATCGTCATCACCGCGACCGGCGTCGAATGCCTCTCCAATGTGCCCCGGCGGCTGGTCGTGAAGTGATTGCCTGAGATGAACAGCATGAGCATTTCCAAACGACCATCGCCGATTACCCCGACCGTCGACTTTGAGCGCGATGGCATCCAGCACGGTCACCTGCGACTGCCCTGGTCGCGCGACGATTCCGCCTGGGGTTCGATCATGATCCCGATCTGCGTCATCAGGAACGGCGAAGGGCCGACAGCGCTTTTGACCGGCGCCAATCATGGAGACGAATATGAGGGTCCTGTTGCGCTCTTCGATCTCGCCCGGACACTGACGTCGGAGGAGATCAAGGGGAGGATCATCATCGTTCCAGCGATGAACTATCCCGCTTTTCGAGCCGGTACCCGCACCTCTCCGATCGACAAGGGCAACCTCAATCGCAGTTTCCCCGGCCAGCCCGACGGCAGCGTCACCGAGAAGATCGCCGATTACTTTACCCGCTACCTGCTGCCGCTGGCCGACATCGTGCTCGATTTCCATTCGGGCGGCCGGACCCTCGATTTCCTGCCCTATGCCGCGGCACACGCTCTGCCGGACAAGGGCCAGGAGAAGGCTTGCTTCGATGGCGTCGCCGCGTTTTCCGCACCCTATTCCATGCGGATGATCGAGATCGATGCCGTCGGGATGTATGACACGACAGCCGAGGAGATGGGCAAGGTCTTTGTGACCACCGAGCTTTCCGGCGGTGGAACCATATCGGCGCGTACGGCTTCCATTGCTAAGCGCGGCGTTCTGAATGTCCTGAAGCATGCGGGAATTGTCTCTGGCGCGCCGGAGATCGAAGCGACGCAATGGCTCGATATGCCGTCGTCGGATTGCTTCGTCTTTTCCGAGGCCGACGGGCTTTTTGAGCCGCTCAAGGATCTGGGCGACACGGTTGCACAGGGAGAGATCATCGCCCGCATCCATCCGATCGGCCGCACCGGAACCGAACCCTTTGACTATCGGGCGGCGCTGGACGGTGTTCTTGCCGCACGTCATTTCCCCGGGCTGATCAAGACCGGGGATTGCCTCGCCGTCGTCGCGACTTTGACGGAAGGCCCTTGAATTGCCGCGTCGCGACAGCGCGGCGCGGATCACCACCCTGTTAACGGCAAAGATCCGGAAAACCAGACAGCCGATGACGGATTTCAACCACAGAGGAGTGAACGATGAGATCGAATTTTTACCGCAGCCTTGCCACCATGGGCCTGACCGTCGGCCTGGCCGCATCCGCCCATGCCGCCAGCCTCGAACAGGTCAAGAAGGATGGCTATATCCGAGGTGCCAGCGCCAATGAGGTTCCCTATAGCTATATGGATGAGAGCGGTGCGGCCAAAGGCATCGGTCCCGATGTCGCGGCTGCCGTCCTGAAGTCGATGGGTGTCAAGGAAGTCGACTGGACCGTGACGCCATTCGGATCGCTCATTCCCGGCCTCAAGGCCAAGCGCTTCGACTTCGTTGCCGCCGAGCAGAACATCCTGCCCGAACGCTGCAAGCAGGTGCAGTTCACCACGCCGAACTCCAGCTACGGCGAGGGACTGCTGGTGCCGAAGGGCAATCCGAAGAAGCTGCATTCCTATGAGGACATCAAGAAGGATCCGTCGCTCAAGGTCGCGATCGTGTCGGGTGCCGATCAGCTCGACTTCTTCCATGGTCTCGGCATTCCGGAATCCCAGATCGTCATGATCCAGGCGAATGCGGACGCGCTTTCCACGATCCAGACTGGCCGTGCCGACGCCTATGCGGCAACCGAGCTGACGGTCGCCAAGCTGGTTCAGGGCAGCACGAATGTCGAGCACGCGGAGCCGTTCACCGATCCGGTGATCGCAGGCAAATCGGTCAGAAGCTATGGCGGCTTCGATTTCCGGCCTGAGGACAAGGATCTTTATAAGGCGTTCAACACTGCTCTTGAAGCCTTCAAGAAGACGGACGACTACAAGAAGATCCTGATGTCCTATGGTCTCAGCGCCGAAAGCGTCGAGGCTGCACGCACAAAGAGCACCGAAGACCTGTGCGCGGGCAAGTGACTCTATCGATAGTCGAGAACGACTTGGCGGCCGTCTGCGGACGATCGCCAGGTCGTTCGGCCCCTTCGATCCTGGAACGGAGGTGACCCGGATATGAGCTGGACACACTATCTGCCGGCGCTGCTGAAGGGCGCGGAGGTGACGGCGCTCATCGCCATCGCCTCCATGTTTCTTGGTGCGATCTTCGCCTTTGCAGCCGGCCTCGCGCGCTTCGCCGGCGGGCGCCTGCTGTCCTCAATCGCGATCGTCTATATCGAGATCTTCCGCGGCACGTCGCTTCTGGTGCAGCTTTTCTGGCTCTATTACGCACTGCCGCTGATCGGAATCTCCTTCGACCCGATTACCACGGGCATAGCCGGTCTGGCGCTCAACATCGGCGCCTATGGGGCCGAAGTCGTGCGCGGCGCGCTGCAGGCGGTTCCCGACACCCAGCATGAGGCGGCGCGAGCCCTGAATTTCCGGCAGAGCCAGGCGCTCTTCCATATCGTCCTGCCGCAGGCCGTGGTCGAAATGATGCCGGCCTTCGGCAATCTTGCCGTCCAGAATCTGAAGGATACGGCGCTGGTCTCACTGATCTCGATCAGCGATCTGACCTTCCAGGCGCAGCAATTGCGCAACATCACCTTGGACAGCGTGACGATCTATTCGCTGACGCTCGTCGGATATTTCATCATGGCGCTCATTCTGGTTGCCTTCATGCGCTGGCTGGAGACGGTCCTTAGCCGTGGCGTCGCTTTCCCGGGGAGGGCGCCGGCATGATGTATGGCTTCGCCTGGGACACGTCGACCACCCTGTCCTTTGCATTGTCGATCCTGCCGATCCTCGGCATCGGCCTGATCGTCACGCTGGAGGCGGCAGCCGCCGGCTTTGCGATCGCGCTTGTTCTTGGCCTGGTCTTCGCTTTGCTGCGGCGTAGCCGTTTCGTGGCGATCTCCTGGCCGACGGCTTTCGTCATCGAGTTCCTGCGCGATACGCCGCTGCTCGTCCAGCTCTTCTTTCTCTACTACGTCTTGCCGATCTACGGCATCGTGCTGCCCGCCTTCCTGACCGGCGCGCTGGCGCTCGGGCTGCAATATTCCGCCTATACGTCGGAGGTCTATCGTGGCGGCCTGGATGCGGTGCCGCTCGGGCAATGGGAAGCTGCGACGGCGCTCAATCTCGGCCGCGGCCGTACCTATTGGGATATCATCATCCCGCAGGCCATTCCGCGCATCATACCGGCCATGGGCAACTATCTCGTCTCCATGCTCAAGGAGACGCCGGTGCTCTCCGTCGTGACGGTGGTCGACATGCTCAACCTTGCCAATCTCATCGGGGATCGGACGTTCGAGTATCTGGTGCCGCTTTCCCTCGTCGGCCTGATCTTCCTCATCCTCACGCTCGTCTGCTCGGCAGCCATTCATTGGCTCGAAAAGGCGCTGCCGAAAAACGGAATTGCTCTGAGATGACGCAACCATTGATCCGCTTTCAAGATGTGACCAAACGCTACGGCCACCTGACCGTGCTCGACAATTTCTGCTTCGATGTCACCCCCGGTGAGAAGGTGACATTGATCGGCCCTTCCGGCTCAGGAAAATCGACGGTCCTGCGCATTCTGATGACGCTTGAACCGTTCCAGGAAGGAACCCTGCATCTGGCCGGCATGTCCTACCATCAGGACAATGGGCGGGGACGCTTCCTCGCCAGCGAGGCGCATCTGCGCCAGATCCGCACCCATGTCGGCATGGTGTTCCAAAGCTTTAATCTGTTTCCGCACATGACGGTGCTGCGCAACGTCGTCGAGGCGCCGACGCGCGTGCTCGGGCTTGGCCGGGCGGAAGCCGAGTGCCGCGCCGTCGACCTCCTGCGCATGGTTGGGCTCTCGGAAAAGAAGGATCATTATCCAAGCCAGCTTTCCGGCGGCCAGCAGCAGCGTGTTGCGATCGCCCGCGCGCTTGCCATGCGCCCAAGAGTCCTGTTGTTCGACGAGCCGACATCGGCGCTCGACCCGCAGCTGGTCGGCGAGGTGCTCGGCGTCATCCGCGATCTCGCGCACGAGCATGATCTGACCATGCTGCTGGTCACGCACGAGATGCGCTTCGCCCGCGAAGTGTCCGACCGTGTCTGCTTCTTCGACAAGGGCCGCATTTGCGAACAGGGCAAGCCTGAAGAGATCTTCAGTGCGCCCAAGGAAGAGCGCACCAAGGAGTTTCTGGGCTCGATACTTTGACGGAATTGGGCTGCGGCAAGGCTAGACGATTGAGCCGACGTCGAAGACCGGGGGCAGTTGTTCGAAGGTGCCGCGAACTGTCTCAAGCGCCGAGCGAAGGGCGGAATGGGACAGGCGGCCGCCGAGGCAGATGCGGATACCGCCGACCGGCCGCTCTCCGCCGGCGACGAACGGATCGGACGGCGTGACCGCAACACCCTTGCGGGCAAGGGCGCGCACAAGTCCTTCCTCCGTCCAGCGCTCGGGAACAGACAACCATGCGCAAAGCGACAGGGGATGGCTGCCGGCGACGAACGGCGCCAGCACGCCGGAGACGATCGCCTGCCGGGCCTCCGCCTCGCTTCGCTGGACGGCAAGCAGGGCTTCGGCCGTTCCATCCAGAACCCAGCGCGAGGCCATTTCGGCCACGACATTGGTGGCGCTCCAACCGGTCACGCGCAGGATCGAGGCGGCGCGGATCGAATAATGCGCCGGTACGACAAGATAGCCGATGCGCAATCCCGTCATCACGGATTTGGTGAAGCTGGTCACGAAGAAGCCGAGCTCGGGTATGAGATCCGCCATCGAGGGAAGGGGATCTCGCAGCATGGGCTTGTAGACCTCATCCTCGATGACGAAGATATTGTGCCGGCGGGCTATGTCGGCGATCGCGCGTCGGCGCTCGGTCCCCATGACATGGCTGGTGGGGTTGCCGAGCGAGGAAACGATTACCAATGCCGACACGTCACCGATCGCGCAGGCGGCCTCGAAGGCCTCGGGCAGGATACCCTCGCGATCGGTCGGAAGGCCGCGCAGTGTAAAGCCCAGGACGTTGGCAAGGCCGATGATGCCGTGATCGGTCAGGTTCTCGGTCAGGACCACTTCGCCCGGACGAACGACCGAAGCGACGGCAAGGAAGAGGCCGTGAGCGGCGCCATTTGTGATGAGGATGCGATCCGGATCGGTTTTGACCGATAAGCCGGCGAGCCAGACCTGCGCCGCAGCGCGATGGGCATCGAGGCCGGCGATCGGCCGGCAGGGCCGCATGAAGCTGCTATTGTCGCTTTCGGCCAAAGCCTGCATGAGTTCGCGGGCCGACCGCTCATGCGCCTCGGTATAAACAGCACGGATGATGGAAAGATCGGCGCTGCCGCTCGGATCGCGATCGAGCATGAAGCTGTCGGCGCGTTCGGTGACCCGGCTGCGCACGAAGGTGCCGCGCCCGACTTCGCCGCGCAGATAGCCGCGGCGTTCGGCCTCCTTGTAGCTGAGGCTCACGGTCTGGACTGAAATTCCCAGCGCATGGGCGAGATCGCGATGCGTCGGCATCTGTGCCTGCACCGGCAGGATGCCGTCATCGATATCGGCAATGATCTTGTCGGTAAGCAGCTTGTGCTTGGTCACGCCCTTGCGATGCTGAAGGACAGGCTTCCAGGCGCCATTGTCCTGGTCTTTGGAATCATGACGATACATGGATTGATCCGGTACAATTATCGAGATCCATGTACACCATCCAATGCTGGATGGCGATGATCGAATGCAATAGCGCGGCCCATTGTCAACAACGGGTCGCGCTTCATCGCGTAGAACACACGGAGTTAAACCGACAACGACCGGATCAGCGGCTTGAAAGCACGCTTTCGATGGCGCCGGCGGCAGCCTTGACGACGATATCTGCTTCCTCGCGCGTCAGGCACAGTGGCGGCGCAAAACCGAGGATATCTCCCTGCGGCATGGCACGGCCGATGACGCCGCGCTCGAGCAGCGCCGCCGCCACCTGCGGTCCGATCTTCTGCGCGGGGTCGAAGAACTTGCGGTCGTCCTTGTCCTCGACGAATTCGATAGCAGCCATCAGCCCATCGCCGCGGACCTCGCCGACATGCCTGTGGCCGCCGACGGCCTTGGCAAGTTCGGAGCGGAAATAGGCGCCTGTGGAACCCGCATTTTCGACGATGCCGAGTTCATCGACCAGTTCGAGATTGGCGATGCCGGCAGCCGCGCAGATCGGATGGGCGGAATAGGTCCAGCCGTGGCCGATGGCGCCGAGCTGATCGGATCCCTGGACGAGAACCTGCCACATCGTGTCGGAAACGATGCTGCCTGAAAGCGGGGCATAGGCCGAGGTCAGACCCTTGGCGATAGTAATCAGGTCCGGCTTCATGCCATAGTGATCGGAGCCGAACATCGTGCCGAGGCGGCCGAAGCCGGTGACGACTTCGTCGGCCACAAGCAGGATATCGTATTTGTCGAGAATGGCCTGAATCTTCTGCCAATAGGTCTTCGGCGGCGGAACGATGCCGCCGGTGCCGAGGATTGGCTCGCCGATGAAGGCGGCGACCGTTTCCGGACCTTCTGCAAGGATCATTTCCTCGAGCCTGTCGGCACAATGCTGCGCGAACTGTTCCTCGTTCATCGACCGGTCGGCGCGGCGGAAGAAATAGGGCGCTTCCGTATGGAGGATCGGCGCGCGCGGCAAGTCGAAGGCCTTGTGGAAGAGTTCGAGGCCGGTGAGGCTGCCCGTCATGACGCCGGAGCCATGATAGCCGCGCCAGCGAGAGATGATCTTCTTCTTTTCCGGCCGGCCGAGAATATTGTTGTAATACCAGATGAGCTTGATGTTGGTCTCATTGGCATCGGAGCCGGAAAGGCCGAAATAGACGCGGCTCATGCCCTGAGGCGCGCGGTCGATGATCATCTTCGAAAGCGTGATCGAAGCTTCCGTGCCATGGCCGACATAGGCGTGATAATAGGCGAGGTTCTTTGCCTGCTCGGCGATCGCATCGGCGATCTTCTGCCTGTTATAGCCGACGTTAACGCAGTAAAGGCCGGCAAAGGCGTCAAGGCTCTTCTTGCCGTTGGTGTCGGTAATATAAACGCCTTCGGCGCCGGCGATGATGCGGGTCGGGGTTTCGCCGCGCGCATGCATTCCCATATGGGTCGAGGGGTGAAAGAAATGGTCCCGGTCCCAGGCGTTCAGTTCGTTGCGCTTATCCAGCATATTCTTATTCCTTCTTTTTCTATTCCAGGCGTCAGGCTGTCGTGTCGACGCAGAGATATTTGAGCTCGGTGAAGGCCTCGATGCCGTGGCGGGAGCCCTCGCGGCCGAGGCCTGATTGCTTCCAGCCGCCAAAGGGGATCGGGCCGCCGGTAATCTTCACCCGGTTGACGGCGACCATGCCGTATTCGAGCGCCCGGCCGAGCCGCATCTGCCGCGCGCCATTCGCGGTGACGACATAGGCGACAAGGCCGTATTCGGTATCGTTGGCACGCGCGATGACTTCGTCTTCGCTATCGAAAGCGCTCACGGCGGCGACCGGCCCGAATGTTTCTTCATGCATGATCAGAGCATCCGGCGAGGGCTCGACGAGCAAGGTCGGCTGAAAGAACAGCGGACCGGCCGGGTGACGTTTGCCGCCGGTCACAAGCCGCGCGCCGTGCTTCAATGCGTCGGCGACATGCTCCTCGACCTTCGCAATGGCGCGTTCGTGCATGAGCGGGCCGATATCGACGGCACGCTCCAATCCGTTTCCAACCTTCAGGGCTTCGATGCGCTTGGCAAACGCCGTAACAAAGGCTTCCATGATCGGGCGCTGAACGAAGATGCGGTTGGCGGCGAGACAATCCTGGCCGGAGGTTGCGAATTTGGCATTGATGGCGATGTCGACGGCGCGGTCGAGATCGCCATCGTCGAAGACGATCAGCGGCGCATGGCCGCCAAGTTCCATCACAAGCCGCTTCATGCTTGCGGCACATTGGCCGGCGATCAGCTTGCCAATCTCGGTCGAGCCGGTGAAGCTCAATGCCCTGACCCGCGGATCGTCGCAGAAGGCGCCGACGATGGTCGCGGCATCGCCGGTCAGTACGTTGAAGACACCGGCGGGGAGCCCGGCGCGTTCGCCGAGTTCGGCGAGCGCCAGCGCCGACAAAGGCGTTTCCGACGACGGGTGGGCAACGACGGTGCAGCCGGCGGCAAGCGCCGCGGCTGCCTTGCGCGTGATCATGGCGGCCGGAAAGTTCCAGGGCGTGACGATCCCGACGACGCCAAGGGCTTCCCTGCGCACGAACATTTCGGTGTCGGGCAGATGGCTGGTCACACTTTCGACGTTGATCCGCTTGGCCTCCTCGGCATACCACTCGACAAAGCTTGCGGCATAATCGATCTCGCCGCGGGATTCATCGAGCGGCTTGCCCTGTTCCAACGTCATGATCAGCGCCAGATCCTCGCGAGCGTCGATCATTAATTCGTACCACCTGCGTAGGATCGACGCTCGCCGTTGCGGCAAGAGCGCGCGCCAGGCTGCAAAGGCGTCCATCGCAGCATCAATGGCCCCGAAGGCTTCTCTCTGGTCGAGGCTGGTGACCCAGGCGAGCGTTGCGGAGGATGCGGGATCGGTGACTTCGAAACCCCGATCGGCCTTGGCGGCGACCCAACGGCCGGCGACATAGGAGAGGTCTCGCAGCAAATGGCGATCGTTCAGCCTTGAAAGGGCTTCATGATAGGTGGCGCGGGCGTGGAGCGCGGTCATGATCGGATCTCTCTTTCCAGATGGTCCAATGCTGTCACGGAATGCCGCGAGAGATTGTCCATTGCTGGCGGTCGGAAGAGAGAAAGGAGCTAAAGAGAAAGGCGTCGGTAGAGAATCTCTCTATTCGCCGTCGGGCACATCCGGGGCAAGCAGGTTGATGACGGGCAGCACCGTCTCCTCCTTCACGGTCTTGGTGACGATGTAGGTGAAATAGCGTTCGATGCCGAGATCGCGATCGAGGAGATCGTCGATCAGGCGCTGATAGGCATCGATATTGGCTGCCATGATCTTCAAAATGTAATCGACGCCGCCGCCGACGGCCCAGCAGGCAACGATTTCCGGAATGGTCACGACAGCCCGCTCGAAGCGCTCGAAATCGGCCTGTCGATGGTTGGCGAGCGTAAGCTCGACCATGACATTGGCGATCGGAGCGAGCCGGCGCAACGACAGGCGCGCGTGATAACCGGTGATGATGCCTGCCTTTTCCAGCTTGCGAAGGCGCAGCCAGCATGGCGTCGGCGACAGGCCGACCTTTTCGGCGAGCGCAAGCTTGGTGATGCGGCCATCGCGCTGAATGGCATCCAGTATCCGCAGGTCGATTGCATCCAGTTTCATTTAAAGCTGCTATCCGGCATCCGAGGTTCCAAGAGCAATGGCATTCGAAACCGGCACTGACAAGCAGGCTAGAGCGGGATGCCGAAAAGTGTGAGCGGTTTTCGGGCGACATCCGGCTCTAAGCGGAATTGAGTGGTCAGCTGTGCCAGCGGCAGGTCCGGCATGAGAGCATTTCTGGCGTGACGCTGCGCTGCTGGCGGCGATGCAGCAGCCTCATCACAGTGTATCATTCGGGCGCAACGACCAGCGTCTCGTCGATTTCGGCAGCTTTTTCCGGATGGGCGCCCAGATCCATCCAGGCCGCTTCATCTGGCTTGCCCCAGGGAATGCCCTGAAACTATTCTGGTTGCTCGCTGGTCAAAGAAAGATATCGCGGTTCATCGCGACATCTCTTGTGCAAGCCGCCGCCTTACCCATCGTTTTTGACTACTGCGCCGCCGTCCTCGGCGCTCCCGCCTGCAGGTTCGCCTCGTCGGCGAGGATCGCGGCAGCTTCGTTCAGCAGCACGTCCTTTGCATTCTTGCGGGCTTTCTCGATGGCGATATCGGCACTCAGGCTGCGTTCGTTGGCCTGCAGGCCATCGTCCTCGCCCGTGTCCACTCCATCGTTGATCTGGTCGCGCGATTTGAGGCGGTTTGCCTGAGCGGCCATTTCGTTGCGACGTTCGGTTTCGTTGAGCGAAATGACCTGCTTGTCGCGCTGTGCCTTCAGGATGGCGATGTCTTCGACAAAGCGCTGGAAGTCCTTGTCGTTCTGCACCCGCGCATCATGGCGGCTCTGCAGCTGCGGCAGCAATGCCTTGATGTTACCGGCGGGCGCATATTTTGCCGGCTTGACCTGCGTCCATGGCAGGGCGTTGTCATAGCTCGATTCACCAAAGCTCTTGGGGTCCGAAAGACCCGGCAGGCTGATGTCGGGCGTCACGCCGCGCAGCTGCGTGGTCCCGCCATCGACCCGGAAAAACTGGGCCACGGTCAATTTCAGTTCGCCGAATTTCGGCTTGGCGTTATGGGCTACCTGGTCGAGATTGACAACGGTTTGCACCGTGCCCTTGCCAAAGCTGGGTTCGCCGACAATGACGCCCCGGCCATAATCCTGCATCGCCGCGGCGAAAATCTCGGAAGCCGAGGCCGAGCCGCGATTGATCAGCACACCGACCGGGCCGGTCCAGGCGGGGGTGGAAAGATCGTCGCTTTCCACTTCCACCTGGCCGTCCGCATTGCGTTGCTGAACCACCGGGCCTTTACCGACAAACAGACCCGTCAAATCGATCGCTTCGGCGAGCGAGCCGCCGCCGTTGTTTCGCAGGTCGATCAGAACGCCTTCGACCTTGTCCTGCTTCAGCTCATCGAGAAGCTTGGCGACGTCACGGCTTGCGCTCCGGTAATCCTTGTCGCCCTTTCGCCGCGCTTCGAAGTCTTCGTAGAATGCCGGCAGGGTGATGACGCCGATCTTGCGGCTGGCATCGCCATCCTTGACCGACAGGATGGTCTTCTTGGCGGCCTGCTTATCAAGGCTGATCTTATCGCGCACCAGGCTGATGACGTGATGCTTGCCATCGGGGCCGGTATCCGACGGCAGGATATCCAGACGCACGACGGAACCCTTCGCGCCGCGTATCATCTGCACGATTTCGTCGAGGCGCGTCCCGACGACCTCCTTAATCGCACCGTTTTCGCCTTGGCCGACACCGATAATGCGGTCACCGACCGCCAGCTTGCCGGACAATTGCGCCGGGCCGCCCGCCACGAGCTCGCGGATCGTCGTGTAATCATCCCTTTCCTGCAGCACCGCGCCGATGCCGACCAGCGAGAGCTTCATGGAAATATCGAATTCAGCCGATGCAGTCGCGCCGAAATAGTCGGTATGCGGGTCGACCGAGGTCGTGTAGGCATCCATGAACGACTGGAACACGTCGTCGCTCTTGTACTTGTAGGCGCGTTCGAGCGAGTTTTCATAGCGTTTGTCGAGCGTGTCGCGGATGGCGGCATCGTCCTTGCCGGCCAATTTCAGGCGCAGCCAATCGTTCTTGACGCGTTTACGCCACAGGTCGTTGCTTTCCGCTTCGGATTGCGGCCACGGCTGCTTGTCGCGCACCAGGGGATAGTCTTCCTGCACGCTGAAATCAAACTTCTGCTTGAGCAGGCTGCGCGCATAGCTCATGCGATCGACCACCCGCTGCTCATAGACGTTGAAAATCGAAAACGGGATATTCAGATCTTCCTGGTTGATGGCGTCGTCGATCTTGGTGCTGCCGGCCATGAACTTATCGATATCGGCCTGCGAGAAGATGATCCGGTCCGGGTCTAGGGATTTGATGAACCGGTTCATGACCTTGGCTGACAAAGCATCGTCCAGGGGAACCGGCCTGTAATGGAAACGGGTGAGGAATTCTGCGCTCAAATGCGCGGCCTGCGCCTGTTGCGGCAGTGGCGTCAAAATTGGCGGCGAACCTGCTTCCAGAGCATATGCCGACGGAGCAATTGCCAGGAAAAGGCAGAGTAAACCATATTTCATACGCATCAAATCTTGGTCCGCTTCTGGATCGTTGAGTGTTGAATGTATGATCTTAGGTGGAACAATTATGGTTTTTTGGCAACCAGACAGATGCTTTCCTTGCGGAAAGATTTTTCCAAACGCTGCCGGGAGGGCCAGCCGACACCGTCTTCGCAAATCCGTTGAAGGTTGATTCCGAACGGTTTCTTCGAGCGGCGCCAGCTTTTGCGGGAGCAGGCCGTGAACGATCCGCGCAGGGACCTAATTTCCGACAAATCGCTTCGGAACCTCGTCAGACTTCCATGACGTCTTCGAAGGCTTCCGGAAAATTTTCACGAGCCAGCTTCTCATTGATGACAAGCATTGCCTCATAGGACATCGGATCGAAATCCTTGTCCGCCGCGATGACCTCGCGCCCAAAGAGAAGGTTCAAGCGGGCAGCGTCGAGGTTGCCGCGCTCGAAAGGCTCGGCTCCGAATTGGTGCCAGAGCGCGTGCAGGAAGGCCGCATCGACCCGGTGTTCCTGCGATCCCGGTCGCGCACGGCGAGGGAGCTGCTTGATCGGCGTCACACCCCTGGGGTTCGCGCGGCGAATGGTGAATTGGATGCCTGTTCCCGGCATGCCGGACGGAAAGCCGCGATGCTTCGTCATATCGGAGAGCTTGGGCATGGCTATCGTTCCTGCTCGCTACGAGGTTCTGTCGAGCCCTTCCAACGCCAGGGCAACTCGATGGAGAGGGTTATGCAGGCGCACTCTGTCGTGATTTCCGTCGCTCCGTCAATCCCGGGATGGGGCTTTCAAAAGGTTTAGTCCGGCGGTCAGGTTGGGGCTGATCCACATTGCTCACGCGCCATATCGGAATAGATGGTCGAAACACCTTACCGATGGGCAAGGGGGCCGGCATGGCTCGGCAGGCCCGAACTTTGTCGGCAAGAATGGGATGCTACGACTGTGCAAGATGCCACCGGATGTTCAGGCCCGGTGGCATTCTTTGTCACAACTCTCTATCGGGGATCGGACGTTTCTTCGGTTTCGACGTAGCCATAGACTTCAGGCAGGATGAATTTGGCCGCGAGGAACCCGGTCAGCGATAGGATCGCCACCGAAAAGGTCGCGCCGGCCTTGCCAAACTGCTCGCTGAGGATGGGAAACACAAACGCGCCGAAGAATGATGCTGCTTTGACGAATACATAGCCAAACCCCGAAGCCGTGGCCTTGAACCGGCTTGGAGCGACCATGGACGATATCGTCATGCCATTGGACGCATCCCAATAATGGCCCCACATGAGAATGCAGGCGCCGACGACGATGATGATCTTCCAGTCGTACTGTATGGCGAAGCCGCCGAGGATGAGGCCGAAGAAAGCCAGACCGAAACCCCACATGGCAACGCCGCGATGACCGATTCTGGGAAGCATAAGGGGCGCCACATAACCGGAAACGGTCGCAAGGCAGAAGATCAGCGCGGTCACCATGTTCGTGCCGGTAATATTGCCGTCGCTCGATACGCCGACGCCGCTCAGCACTAGGATGACCGGCAGGTAGAAGCCCCAGGCGGTGAATTCCGCGCCTTGGCATGCATTGGAAATCCACGAGAAGATCGTCGCCCGTTTCTTGATCGGATCCGCCCAGATAACCTTGAGGAAATCGCTGAGCTTGGGTTTGGGGAGCTGCACATCCTCGTTCGGAAGCATGTCGAGCGGATCGTCGAACAGCCGCTTGGAAACTTCCTTGGCTTTTCTGAAATGGCCGCGCTGCAGCAGGGAAAGCGGCGTCTCCGGCAGGTCGAGGCGCCAAAACAGCAGGATCGCCGCCGGAACGGCGCCGAGTGCCAGCGCGACGCGCCACAACAGCGAATGGTCCATGCCAAAGATGTACATCACCGTGATGATGATAATGGCGAATACTTCGCCGAGGCCGAACATGAACTGCCAGCGGCTGCCCATTTGTTCGCGCTTGCCCTTGGACATCGATTCCATGATGTAGGCATAGCCATTGGAGATGTCGCTGCCGAGCGGAATGCCGATCAGGAAGCGGATAAGGATCAGCTCCCATATGTCGCGCACGAAGGCCTGCGCGAGCGCAAGCACGATGAAGAGGATCATCGTGCCGATGAAAACCTTCTTTCGTCCGAAATAGTCGGCAAAGATCCCCCCGAGCAGCGCACCGATCAAGGCGCCGCCCTGGACGGCAGCAGTGGCGAGACCGAGCTGCGCCGCCGTCGGATTGAAATCCGTCTTGATGAAGATCAGTACAAACGCGATGGCATAAAGATCCCAGGCCTCGATGAGGATAGTTGCGATCATCATCCAGCCGCCGCGCGTGCTGGACATCGTATTGGGCTTGTTTAACAGGACTCTCGTCGCTTCATCCGACAATTTACGTATGGTTGCCGGATCATGAGTATCAACTACTGCCATTCACTCCTCCTCCACATTGTCGATCATTGCGCCGTGATTGCTTATGTCGCGAAGCTGAGCTGCACCTTCATTTGAGTGGTTCGGTCGCGGACGATATTGAACGCCTCGCGGATGTGTTCCATCGGCACCGTCGAGGTGATGATCGGCCGCACATCTATGCGTCGCTCCGCTATCATCCGGGCGGCGAGGGCATATTCGCCATGGAAGCGATGCGTGCCGATCAGCCGGATCTCCTTTCCGACCAGGGCATTGAACGGGATATGCGAGCCGTTGCTGACACCGACCGCGACGATGGTGCCGCGCGGCTTCACGATCGGAAACAGATTGCTCAGCGCGATGCCCGATCCGGTACATTCGAAACCGGCATCGAAGTATCCCTTGTCCTCGGAATAGCTGGCGAGGCTGTCGCCGTCGCCGCCATTGATGGTCAGGGCGGCTCCCATTTTCTCCGCCGCCTTCAATGGGGCTTCCGCCAGGTCGACCGCCACGACTTCGCGTGCGCCTGCCATGCGTGCGGCACCAATCAGGAGGGCGCCGATCGGGCCTGCTCCCATGACCACCACGCGTCTGCCAAGCAGGCTGCCGGCATTGTTGATGGCATGAAGGCCGACCGACAGCGGCTCCGCGCAGGCTGCTTCGTCCAGGCCTGCCTCGCCGATGGGCTCGCATTGAAAGTCCTCGACGACGATGAGATCGCGAAAGCCGCCGTCGCAGTGCGGCTTGCGCATTGCGCTTCCGAAGAACTGCATGTTCAGGCAATGCTGCTGTTGTCCGATCTGGCAGAAGCGGCAGTGGCCGCAGGGCCGGCTCGGGCAAAGCGCCACCCGATCCCCTGGCTTCACATTTCCAACGCTTGCGCCGACCGCCTCAACGGTGCCGGCGACCTCGTGACCAAGGATGATCGGCTCGGTGACGCGGATCGTGCCTATCCCGCCATCCCAGAAATAATGGATATCCGATCCGCAGATGCCGCCGGCTCCAACACGCACCAGGACTTGTCCATCGCCGACCGCACCGATATCGCGTTCCTCGATGCGTATGTCGCCCTGGGCGTGAAGCACGCAAGCTCTCGTCTTCATGAGCTCCCTCCTGTGTTTCTGGGACGCTATCTCCGGTCAGACAGGACGGCGCAGCCATCCGCCGCCGCTGTTCTGGCTGCGCCGATTGGCAAACGGCTAAGTCGATGGCGTGAAAAAATCGGGATATTGCGCCTCGACCGACGGCAGATCCTCCAGGATGAGCTGCAGGTGCTGTCTCATCTCGCGCTCGGCCTCATCCGGGGCGGAGCGTTCGATGCTGTCGACGATGGCGGTATGCTGTCGCACGAGTTTTTGCTGCGGAAAGCTTCTCAATGTGAGGTGACGCACGCGGTCCATCTGCAGCTTCACGTCCTCGATGACCTTCCAGCCATAGGACCGGCCCGCCGCATCGGCCAAGGTCCAATGAAACTGCTCGTCCAATTTCATGAAGTCGTCCGGGCTGTCGATCGGGATTGCCGCCTGCTCTTCCAGCTGCAGGCGAAGATGTCTGATCAGGCGGGCATCGCTCTTGGCCGCAAGCTCGCGTACGATATGGGTTTCAATCGCCTCGCGCACGAAACGCGCGTCGACCACCTGAGCGATGCTGATCTTTCGAACGAAGGTACCGCGTTGCGGCCTGACTTCGAGCAGACCGTCCTCGGCAAGCTTGATGAAGGCCTCGCGCACCGGCTGGCGGCTCGTGGCAAATCGTCCGGCAATATCCACTTCCGACATCGCCGTGCCCGGGCTGAACTCGCCCCGCACGATCAGCCGGCGGAGCGCCTTATAGATCTGCGGTCCCACGGGGGCTGTCGCTTCCAGCGTCCACACGGTCGACTGGGGCTCGCCCGTGCGTTGCGCCGTTGTTCGGATTGGGGGTTCCATCGTCGCCATAACGCAATGGCATATAGTGGACTACCATACTAGTCAATCACAATCCTGCATGCTAATGCAGTTGCATAGGCAGATCATGCCGTCTCGGAAGGGAGTAATATCGTGAAGCAGACTTGGCGATGGTTCGGACCGCGGGATCAGGTTTCGATCGACGATATGCTGCAGGCCGGCGTGCAGGGTGTTGTCAGCGCACTGCATCACGTCCCCACCGGAGCCGTGTGGTCCGCAATCGAGATTGCAAAGCGCAAGGCCGAAATAGGCCGCATGACGGATGGCAGCCCCTCGGGTCTCGCCTGGGACGTGGTCGAAAGCCTGCCTGTTTCGGAGGATATCAAGAAGCAGAAGGGCGAGTGGCGCGAGCATATCGCAAACTACAAGCTCAGCCTTGGCCATCTCCGCGATGCCGGTATCGAAACGATCTGCTATAATTTCATGCCGGTGCTGGATTGGACGAGAACGCATCTGCGATGGCGCCTGCCCAACGGCGCCACTTGCATGCGGTTCGATCTGGTCGATTTTGCCGCCTTCGATCTATTTATCCTCGCCCGAGCCGCTGCCGCGCAGGAACTGCCCGACTGGCTGGTGGAGCAGGCGCGCGCGAGGCATGCTGACATGAGCCAGGAGCAACGGCAGGAACTCGCAAACAATATCGTCTGCGGCCTGCCTGGTGCCGCCGAAAACTTCACGCTGGCGGATGTGCGTGCCCATCTGGAGGATTATGATGATGTCTCGGCGGACCGGCTCCGGGCTCATCAGATAGATTTTCTTTCCGAAGTCGTTCCCATGGCGGAAGAGCTTGGCATGCGGCTATGCTGTCATCCGGATGATCCGCCGTTCGCGCTTCTCGGCCTACCGCGCATCATGTCGACGGAGGCGGATTATGCGGCACTGATGAAAGCCGTCGACAGTCCGGCAAACGGCATCACGCTGTGTACCGGATCATTGGGTGCCCGGCCGGACAATGACCTGCCCGGCATAATGGAGCGACTCGGAGATCGCGTGCATTTCCTGCATCTGCGCAACGTCAAGCGCGAATCCAGCGATGTCTACAGCTCCTTCTACGAGGCCGAGCACCTTGGTGGGGGCACCGACATGGTGGCGATGATTGCCGCCATCCTGCGCGAGGAGCGGCGTCGCGCTGCTAGCGGGCGCGCTGACTGGCAAATCCCGATGCGGCCGGATCACGGGCAGGATATTCTCGATGACCTCAAGCGCGAAGGTCAACCCGGCTATCCGGCAATCGGGCGCCTCAAGGGCCTTGCCGAACTGCGCGGCATCGAGACGGCATTGTCTCATCCCTCGGCAGGGCTGCGACCGTGACCGATCGAAAGCGCCTGTCTTCGCTCGCCGAGATAGCCGGCGTTGCGTCGAGGCCCGGCTATGAGCCCGGCCGTCATGGTTGCGGCATCGTGCATTTGGGGGTGGGCGCGTTCCATCGCGCTCATCAGGCCGATTACGCGGATGCGGCCCTTGCGGCTCGCGGCGGTAATTGGCGTATCGTGGGCGTGAGCCTTCGCGGCCATGACGTTGCCGACGCCCTCAATCCGCAAAACGGCCTCTACACGCTGATCGAACGCGATGCTGCCGGAGCACGCGCAAGGGTCATCGGCAGTATCGAGCGCGTCATCGCCGCGAGCCGCGAGCCCGCCGCGCTGATGCAGGCGCTTGTGGATCCGCAGACGCGCATCGTGTCGATGACCGTGACGGAGAAGGCCTACGGCATCGATCGCGCCAGGATGACGGCCGATCTCAACCATTCCGCCGTTGCGGTGGACCTGGCAAAACCCGCGCAGCCGACCGGCGTGCTCGGCGTTCTGACCGAGGCGCTGAAGCGTCGGCGCGCGTCCGGCATTGCACCTTTTACCGTGTTGTGCTGCGACAACCTGCCTGACAATGGAGCCTTCGTCCGGGCAGGGGTTATCGATTTTGCTCGCAGATCCGACCCGGCGCTTGCCGACTGGATTGCAACCGATGTCGCCTTTCCGTCGAGCATGATCGACCGCATCACGCCTGCCGCAACCCAGCGGACACTTGACGATGCCCAGCAAATGACCGGCTGCCTGGACCAGGCTGCGATTGAAACAGAGCCTTTCCGGCAATGGGTGATCGAGGACCGCTTTCCCAGCGGACGCCCGGCCTGGGAGGCGGGCGGCGCATTGTTTGTCGAAGACGTGCGTCCCTATGAGACGATGAAGCTGCGCATGCTCAACGGATCGCATTCGATGCTGGCTTATGCGGGTTTCCTGACCGGCCGGCGCTATGTCCGCGATACGGTCGGCCCGGCCGGTTTCCGACCGTTGATCATGCGGCATCTGAGCGCTGTGGCCTCGACGCTTCAGCCGCTACCCGGCATAGAGCTTGACGCCTATGCGGCGGATATTCTCACCCGCTTCGCCAATCCCGCCATTGCCGACGAGACCCGTCAGATTGCGATGGATGGCACCGAGAAGTTGCCGCAGCGCCTGCTGGCACCGGCCGTTGAACTCTTGGCCCAGGGCGCGGATGTCAAGCCCTTTGCCTTCGCCGTTGCCGCCTGGATGCGCTATTGTCTCGGACGCCTGGACGATGGCACGGTCTATGCGCTCAACGACCCGCGCGAGACCGATATCGCCAAAGCTGTTTCAGGCGTCGGTTCGCCGCCGGACCTAGCCAGGGCATTGCACGCTCTTCCAGGGCTATTTCCCGACCGCCTTCGCTCCGACCCCAAATGGCTGGACGCCGTGTCGTCCCGGCTTGGCAGGATGATGACGGATGGGATGCAGGCGGCGGTCGCTTCCGAACTGGCGCATTAGAGCAATTCCAGGAAAAGTGCATAGCGGTTTTCCGTCCGGAATTGCGAGAAAACAAAGGGCTAGAGCGGTTCAGAGATTCCATGAAAAGCTGAACCACTCTAGCATGCGGCTGATGCCGTCCGTGATGACGGGCAAAGTCTTCAAAAATATCCCCTGTGGACGAATCACATGCTTCCCTTGTCGAAGGGCCGATCGGCTCTAGTTTGCGAATCTCTAATGATTTGCAAGGGTTAGTGATTGTGAGTTATGACTGGAGCGGCGTCAGGACACGGCGCATCAAGGCGATCAAGATGGCGGTTTCGGTGGCGATTGCCGCGGTAATCCTGGGCGCGCAGACAATGCTTTGGCTGAACGGTTCGTTTTGAACGTTTCGGGACTTAAGAGTTCAAAAAGCACTCAATGGAACGAAGGCCGATTTCCCTGCCTTCGCCCTTGTTTTCTCCGAGGTACCGCTGGGGCACGCTCTTCGGATAAAGTCGAGCCATTTCACACAAACCGTCATGGCGCGGCACTTTCTTCAAGATCGGCAAAGACCAGATAGCGAAGCGGACCCGATGTCACGGCGTCGAAGGGAAAGCACGTCGCAAGCACAAGGTGAACACCACGCGCATCTGAGTCGATTTCGGCCTCATCCCAGCGGGCCACGGCCATATGCGTCGCGCGGAAGGCGAAGATACGGCCGTCGCGACGCGTGATCCTGATCGGGTCATTTTCCTTGATATTTCGTAGGAAATTGAAGTGCGTATCCCGATGCGCCGCGTAAACCGCCGTACCCTCGTCACCGGCCTCCGGCGTATTGTCGAGATGACCGGGGCCAAAGGCCAGCGCCTGGCCGCTTGCGCCGTTGAGCGCGATGGCGGAAACGCCGAGATGTGGAACCTCTATGCGTGCCACCGGCCAGGTGTCGGCCCAGCTCCAGGGCTTGACCGGTGCGCCGGACGTCACGCTCTCGGCAAAGGCGCGTTCCAGCAGAACCTGCGCCAAGGCCGCTTTCGCATAGATCCATCCCCCCTGAGCGGCGAGGAAGAGGCCTGAGGCTATCAAAATGCCGGCGGCCAGGAAGAGAAGGGAGCGCGCTGGCGCGCTCCCGATTGATTGGATCCGAGCGGCGGCGATCATGCCTTGCTCCTTCTCGATACGGAGACCAGCAGCAACGTTCCGAACAGCAGGGCAAGCAATCCCTGCAGGATGAGGAGCGTTGCGGGCGTTGCCGTCTGCGGCAGGGGAGGGCTTGCGGAAGGCGGTGCCGAGATCTCCTGGATATCCGCATCACCGTCGACGGCTTGCGACGTGTCGCTCGCCCGGTGGTGCTTGTGGTCTGCCTTCGCTTCCCGCGTCGTATCGATGCCGAGGAGCTTGTCGTAATCCCAGCCGGCCGGCAGCTGCAACGGAATGTCGGCCGCAGTCAGCGGTGCGTTTGCCGGGCGCAGGCGCTTGCTGTCGACTGCGACGAGGCTGGTCAGGCGCGTCACCAGATGATGATTCAGCGCCAGCTGCAGGATGCGCTTGTCCGCTTCCGGCTGCGTGATCTTGCCAAGCGTGAGATTGACCTCGGCATCGTCGATCTGGCGGCGTGCCCAGATCTTGGAGATGCCCTTGGCGTCGCTTGCCTGATCGAGCGGCAAGGAGATCGTCCACGGGCGGTCGCCGACCATGCCGCTGACGGTCAGTGTACCGGCAGCTTTCCCCATGCGCGCGGCCAGGACCAGCGGTTCGCCGTGGTAGATGTCGGGCAGGAGGTTGGGCGACAGGTTGACATTCTTTTCCGAGAAGTTGGCTGCGACATCGGTGACGGCGGGGTTCTCCAGCTTGTCGAAGAGGGCGCGCATGCGTTCGTTCACCTCGGCAACCGATCCGATATGGGTGAAGCTGCCGCGGCCGAGTTCGGCGGCGCGGCTCATCAGGTAGGTATTCGGCGCAGAACCGATGCCGACCATGAAGATGCGCGAGCGTCCGCGCGATTGGGCGATGGCATCGAGAAGCTGCTGCTCGTTGTTGACTTCGCCGTCGGTCAGGAACACGACCTGACGCAACCCGTTGGCCTGATGGCTGTCATCGAGGGCTGCATGCAGCGGCGGCAGCATTTCGGTGCCTCCGGCAGCCTCCAGGCTGCTGACGAAGCGGCGAGCGGAGGCGATATTGTCAGGCGTCACCATGACTGAATCCGGGAAGAATTTCGTCATCGTGTCGTCGAAGCGGATGACGTTGAAGCGATCGTTCGGCTCGAGCCGGGACAGGGCATAGTCGAGGCTCGCTCTTGCCTGCTCAATCGACGTACCGCCCATGGAGCCGGAATTGTCGATGACGAAAACCACTTCGCGGCCGGCCTTTTGCGGTGTCGTCACAGCCGGCGGCGTCACATAGGCAAGCACGTAGTCATCCTTGCCGACATGTTCGCGGAACAGTCCGACGCTCGGCACATTGCTTGCGACTGCGTTCCATTCGAGCACGAAGTCGCGGTCAGCCGTCGCATCGCCGTCCAGTACGATCTGCCGCGCGCTGTCGTTCAGCCTGTCGATCCTGACCGCATGATAGAGGCTTTTGACATCGTCGAGCGGGAAGCCGGCGTTGAGATTGACCTTCAGCGTCACGGCATTGGTGCGATTGCTGTCGGGTGCCGACAGAGGCGCGGCGACGGGCTTGTCGACGGACTTGCGCGACGAGCTCTCCTTGCTCTGCCCCCAGCCGGCCTTCAGGTCGGCCTGCTGCGTGATGGCTTCCGCATTTTGCGGCGTGTAGCGGGGAGCGACGACCAGAGGAACCCGCAAGGAGAAGCGGCCATCGGCCAGGTGTACAGCCTGCTGATATTCTATCTGGACGACGATTTTTTCATGCGGACCTATGTTGGCGACCGCATTGGTGAAGACATTCGGCCGCTGCTGCGCGACCAGCGTCGCCTTCTTTCCTTCTCTGCGCGCCTTCTCGTAGATGGTACGGGCAGCCTGCTTCTCCTTGATGTCGGCGACCACAACGCGGTTGCCGACGATCATCTTCAGCGAATAGACGGCGCTATCCTCCGGAAGAGGGAATACGTAGTGGGCTTCAACCCATTTGTCCGTCGAGTTCTCGAAGGCCTGGGTGAGCACGGCCCTTGCCGTCGGGCCGTTGACGTCGAGGTCGACATCGGTCGCAAGCCGCGGCGCCTCGATATATTTGCCGTCTTGCGTCGTCTGGAGAAGAAGGCTGCCCGCACCCATTTCGTTTGGGGTGACGAAGGCGGCAGGTTGCGCGTGCGACTCCAGGGGATGCAGCAGTGCAAAAATGACGGCCAGCACCGGCAGCAGGATGGCATTGCTGAACCACAATAACAGGCCGACCTTCGTAAGGACGGCGCGCCGATTTCGGTTGTGTGAAAGGCTTGGCGAGGTTGACATGACAGGCTCCTTGTTCGCTGAGGAATGACTGAAGCCATTGTGAACAAAGGCTATTTTCTCGCCAGCGTAAGCTTTGCCCCGTTTCGTCCGCATCTTGCCGCAAACCGTCTTGCCGGTGGCGGCCATGTGTGGAATTGTGAAGGAAATTACGCAATCGGGAAACGAATGAATGGTCCAGGGCGACCCGTATCTATCCGATCATCAGAACAGTGCAGTGGCGGAGCGGGTGCGGGAGGAAATTGCCCGGCGGCGCATTTCCAGGCAGCGACTTGCCAACGATGCGCGCATCAGTCTTTCGACCTTGGAAAAGGCTCTTTCCGGGCACCGGCCTTTCACGCTTGCGACCCTCATCCGCCTGGAGCAGGCAATGGGAGTCGTCCTGCGCGATGCGGGCGGAGCGCAATCGGCTGTCATCAACGACAAGCCCGGTCATGCGCCGGAAGAGCTTGGCGCTTATTCCCGCGCTTCGGTCTCATGGCTTGAGGGCACTTACCTGACGCTGCGTCCGTCCTTCGGCGATCCGAATGCGATTTTTGCCTATTGCACCGAGATCGCCTGGGATGGTGAGCGCACCTGTCTGAGCTTCAGGGAGCGCGAGCGCAGCGACGCCTCATTTTCGCAACAGGGCTCGGTCTCCGTTCCGCATTTGTCGGGCCATATCTATCTCGTGACGAACTCCTCCGGACAATACCGCATGGCGATATTGTCGAGGCCCAGCATCACCGGCGAGATGTTTGGCCTGCTGACGACCTTGCGCGCCGGTCAGGGATCGCATCTGACGCCTGTCTCGACGCCGCTCGCCCTGCTGCCGATCGCCGCCTTCGCGCAGCCATCCTTGGGCCGCGTTTCGGCGGGAGATCAAAATCACGAGGCCTATACCTCTATAATGCGCAGGATTACCGGCGAGAGCTATGCTGGCTTCGTCGGCTAAAGCATGTCGCGCAAAAGTGTGCAGCGGTTTTGCGATAACGACATGCTTCAAGAACTGGTGTGCAGCCGTCATCGGGCATCGTGAAAGATGATGCCGACAGTGTGACGCATGCCCGAGCGAACCCGGCTAACCCCGTGCCGGAGATTGACGCGGTAGTTCCCCTTGGTTCCCTGCACAGGGCGGTTATGAACTGCGAAGGCGACGGCATCTCCTTGCCGGAGCGGCACGACCTCCACGCGGCTTTGCATGCGCGGCCGCTGCTCGGTCAAAACGAACTCGCCTCCGGTAAAGTCTCGGCCCGGCTCGGAAAGCAGGATTGCGACCTGGATGGGAAAGGCAAGCTCGCCATAGAGATCCTGGTGCAGGCAATTGAAGTCTCCGGGCACATATTGCAGCAATAGCGGCGTCGGGCGTCTCTGGCCGGCCTCATGGCATTGCTTCAGGAAGGCTGCATGCTCATCGGGATAGCGTTCCTCGGCGCCCATGCGTTCGTTCCATCCGTTCGCGACCCCGGCCAGATGTGGATAAAGCGCGGTGCGCAATCCGCCGAGAAGTCCGGGCAACGGATAGTTGAAGTAGCGGTATTCACCTTTTCCGAAGCCGTGACGCGCCATGATGACATGGCTGCGGAAGTGGCGTTCCTGCGGGTATAGCCTGGAGATCGCATCACACTCCTTAGGCGCGAGCAATTGTGGGAGGACGGCACAACCAAAGCCGTCGAGCTCTCCCGTAAGCGACTTCCAATCATAGGCGTCGACCCGCCCCTCGACAGGGTTTTCCATGGCGGCTGGCGCAAAAATGGATGTCGGTGTGTTCATGTCAGGTCCTCGGTCTGGGCGGCTTTGGGAGCTTCGATGCCCCCGGCGTCGCGAGAGCTTGAATCCTAGCTCCCAAACCGGAACGGCGGCCACCCGATTTCCGATGAACTGCTCGGATGAATGAGGCGCTCAATCTCCGTCGTATCCGATCCGTCGGCCTGTCGCCCCGTCGAAAAGGTGAAGCTTGCCAAGATCGGGCTTCAGGGAAATGACGTCGCCGGCGCGCGATCCGATGCGCTCGCGCAAGGCGATTACCAGATTGTCCGCACCGATGTTCGAGACGATAAGCGTTTCGGCGCCTGTGGGCTCGACGACCACGACTTCGGCATCGATACCGCCTTCGCCGATCGAGATATTCTCCGGCCGAATGCCGTAGACAACCTCCGCCCCTCGCGAGAGACCGAGCCTTTCCGGCAGTGGCAGGCGTCCGCCGCCATCTGCGATGAACTCCAAAGGTCCGTCGGCGCTGACCTTGCCACGAATGAGATTCATGCCGGGGGAGCCGATAAAGCCCGCGACGAAGAGGTTGGCAGGCCGGTCGTAAAGCTCGAGAGGCGAGCCGATCTGCTCGACGTAACCGTCGCGCATGACCACGATCCGGTCCGCCATCGTCATGGCCTCGATCTGGTCGTGGGTGACGTAGATGGTCGTCGTGCGCAGGCGCTGGTGCAACTGCTTGATTTCGGAGCGCATCTGCACGCGCAGCTTGGCATCGAGGTTGGATAGTGGCTCGTCGAACAGGAACACCTGTGGCTGGCGCACGATCGCGCGCCCCATAGCAACACGCTGGCGCTGGCCGCCGGACAGGTTGCGCGGATAGCGGTCGAGCAGGTTTTCGAGCCCTAGAATCTGCGCCGCGTCGCGCACCCGCCGCTGGGTCTCCTCCTTCGGCGCCTTCGCCAGCCGGAGCGAAAAGCCCATATTCGCCTCGACAGTCATATGCGGATAGAGGGCGTAGGATTGAAACACCATGGCGATGTCGCGGCTTTTGGGTTCGACATCGTTGACGACCTTGCCGCCGATGGCGACATCGCCGCCGCTGATCTCCTCGAGCCCGGCGATCATGCGAAGAAGTGTCGATTTTCCGCAGCCTGAAGGCCCGACGAGAATGACGAATTCGCCGTCCTCGATATCGATATCCACCCCATGCAGAACTTCGAAGTGACCGTAGCTCTTGCGGACATTCGTCACGCTGACCGATGCCATAATGATCTCCAATTAGAAAAGCGTGTTGTTTGAGCGCCCGTGCTCTATCGACCTATGCGATCGTTGCGGCGGAGTAGGGAGCCAGGGCCGCATCGATCGCCGCAATGCAGAGGTCGCGCGCGCGAGGCGGAACCTTTTTGGCGGCGACTGCTGGATAGACCCGGCCGAGATATTGGCTGATGAGGGTTTCGGGAATATCGCCATCGAAGCGTGCAAGCAGGGTCTCGACTGCCACTGTTGCCCGTTTGTCCGGCCAATAGTAACGAATGCGGTCGCTATAGCTGAAGTGGCGCTGCAAGCGCTGTTCTTCGACTGAGCCGCCATAATGCGAATTCCAGTGAGCTGGATTTTCGAGCATGACGGCTTCCATGGTCGCATAGATGGTATCAGGCAAAGCCCCTCCGGCGAGAACCGACGCGATGGCGTCGAGGCCGTAAAGCGCTTCTCGCAAGGCGAAGGTCAGACCCGGGCCGACCTTGAGGATTGCCAATCCATCATCCACGAGGGCGGCAAGCGCCTCCGCGGGCTGGTAATCCGTGGAGTGAGCCTCGAAAAGCAGGCCGGGCATTTGCTCCAGCGCGCCAATCAGAGCGGACGCCCGATCAGGCTTGTAGATGGCGACATTGGCATTGCCGAACTCGACGCCGGGCTGCACGACGATGGCAATCACCCGCTCCAGAGCACTTTCGACACCGGCCTTTGTGAAGGCGGCACGATGCACTGCCAGCGTGTTCATGGCCGCTTCGGGTCGCGTCACCTCAAGCTCGTCGAGGGCATGGGTAGCGCCGCCTGGCGGCGGCACCTCGGTGCCGATGATGTAGACGGGCGGCCGGCGGCTGGAGCGAAGAGCGGTCTCTTCCGCCACCCGGGCCAGCCTTGCTGCGCGCTTGGCCGTCAGTTCGTCCGCCAAGGCGACGGGCTCGCCGGCGCAGCCCATCGATGTATCGAGATGGATCTTTTCGAAACCTGCCTCGATATAGGCTGCAATCATCGCCTCGGCCTTCGCCATCGCTTCCTCTGCGGGCAGTTTCCTCCATGGGTTCGGCCCGAGATGATCGCCGCCGAGGATGATGCGCTCGACGGGAAAGCCGACCGCTGCGGCGATGTCCTCGACGAAACGCCGAAAGTCTCGCGGCGTCATCCCGGTGTAGCCACCGTCCTGATTGACCTGGTTGCAGGTCGCCTCGATCAGCGCGACCGCCTCGTCGGAGGCCGCACGCCTGAGCGCCGCTTCGATGACAAGCGGATGCGCGGAGCAGACCGAGGTGATCCCGCGCGGTAATATCTTGGCGCGGTCGCCGAGAAGCTGCTTCAGCGCAGCATGGCGATTGTGTTCGACGGAGGCGTTCATCCTAGCATCACGACCTTGGTCAGATGACGGGGCGATACCGTGTCGACGCCCTTGGCCTGCGCTGCGCGCTCGCCAAGCACCTGCAGAGCCGGCAGGAGGCAGAGACCGGCAAGTGCCGGGTCGCAATCGACTGTCAGTTCCAGATCGCCCGGGCCGCCGAAGCCGATGACGGCCACGCCTTTTTCCCGCAACTCTTCGACCAGTAAAGCTTCCGCGGGCTTCTGGTCGGCGCTGTAGAGCATGACGACCGCCGTCTTTTCATCGACGAGGCTGATCGGTCCATGACGGTATTCCAGCGGATGGAAGCCCTGCGTCACGATCTGGCTCATTTCCATCAGCTTCAGCGCGCCTTCCAGAGCGATGCCGTAGAGCGCTCCGCTGCCGAGGAAAACGAAATGCGAGCGACCTTCGATGATCTTTGGAAGAGCCGCATCGAGCTGATCGCCCAGACGACGGGCGGACTGCACAATCGATGGCGGGACCTGCACCCCGACCATCTGCATGCCCAGAAGCAGCATCAGGCTCGCCGAGACCGTCATGACGATTCCTTCGTCGTCATGAGTCTGAGCTTCGATCAGCCGGTCGCAGTTTTTGGCAAGCGAGCTTTCGGGCTCGACCGTGATGGCGGTGACGAAAACGCCGGCTTCGCGGCTTGCCTTGGCGGCGGCAACGGTTTCCGTTGTTTCGCCGCTGCGGGAAAGGGCCACCAGATGGACCTTCTGCCAGCGCGGCCAGAAGGCGGCTGGTCGATTCAGCCATTCCGCACCCGGTACCGCAATCGCCGGATAGCCGGCGCGATTGGCATGTGCTGCAAGCGACAGGGCAAGATTGTAGGATGTGCCGCAGCCGAGAAAAACAGTCAGTTCGGCATCATGCGGGGCGGAGATTGATCCGATCGCCTTCTCCCAATACGAGAATTGCTCGAAAATCACCTTTTCCGTCGTATTCATACTAGCTCCGATTTACTTGACCGATCCGGCCAGCAAGCCGCTGACGAGGTATCGATTGAGAAAGATGACGACCAGGGCGGGAATGATGATGGCAATCGATCCGCTTGCCGTGATCAGCCCATAGTCGATGAAGTTCTTGGTGACGAATTCGGGGATCAGCACCGTCAACGGCTTCGTCGCCTGCGGCGAGAAGATGAGCGGCACGAGATACTGTCCCCATGCGCCAAGAAATGTCAGGATCGCCGCTGCCGTCAGGCCGGGACCGGCGAGCGGCAGAACGATGTTGAAGAAGATGTAGAGCCTGCCGGCGCCATCGAGCTGCGCCGCCTCCTCAAGCGCGATCGGCAGCGCCTCGAAGACGCTCCGCAACAGCCACAGGGATAGAGGCAGGTAGGCCGAGACGTAGATCAGCGCGATGCCGACATAGGTATCGACCAGATGCAGGCTGATCATGATGCGGTAAAGCGGGATCAGCACCGCATAGCCGGGGATTGCGAGTGTCGCAACGACAGCGGCAAACAGAAAGCCCCTGCCGGGAAACCGGATCCGCGTGAAGGCGTAGGCCCCAAGCGCGGAGATCGCGACGCAAAGAAGCGTTGCGGCAACCGAGGTCACGATGCTATTGATCAGCGCGGCACGGAACTGCGACCAGACCTGCACCCCGCCAATTCTCGCGACGTCGATGCCGAACAGGCGCGAGAAATGATCGAGCGTAAAGTGCTGCGGGAAGAAATGGATCGGGCGTGTCGAGAAGTCCTCGGTCGGGGTGATCGAGCTCGCCAGCGTCCAATAGATCGGTCCGAGCGACCAGATCAGCAGAAGCGCGACGCCGGCCCAAATCAGCAAACGATAGGAAAGGCTCTGTTTCATCAGTCAAACCGGGTGTTGCGATAGACGCGCAGGACATAGACGAGCGAAACCAGCAGCGAGACCAGCGTGATCACGAGTGATAGCGCCATGCCGTAGGAGAAACGCAGGTTCTGAAACGTCTCGAGATAGATCTGGACGAGGACAGGCCGCGTCTCGAGGCTGGAGCCCGCCAAGACCCAGGCCTCGTCGAAGAGGTTGAATGCATTGACGGTCGCATTGGTCATGGCAACGGCGATTGCGCTGCGCACCAGCGGAAGCGTGACCAGGGCGAACATCTGCGTGCGCGTGGCACCATCGATGCGCGCCGCCTCATAAAGATGTGCCGGAATGCTCTGCATGGCGGCAAGCACGATGACCACGGTCAACGGCATCATCCGCCAGACGTGAACCACGGTCACCGCGATAATGGCGCTGGTGCGATCGTTGAACCAGACGTGGTTTTCAAAGGGCACGCCCGCCGCTGACAGAATGCCGTTCAACAATCCCGCACCGGGCTGATAGATCCAGAGCCATATCACCGCGTTGACGACACCGGGCAGCGCCCAAGGCAGGACGACAGCGGCGAGCAGCCATTGCCGGCCGGCCTTGACCTGATTGATAAGAGCGGCGGCCAGCACGCCGAAGACCGTTTCGGCCACGACCGCGAGCACAACGTAGAGAAGCGTGTTGATCCAGGTCGTGCCCAATTGGGCGTCGGAGAACATGCGGGTGTAGTTCTCGATGCCGATGAAGGGCGTCCCGGCCTGCATTGGATTGATCCTGTGCAGGCTGTCCCAAACGGTTCTTCCGATCGGGAAGAAGACCAGGGCTGCCATCGTGATCAGGATCGGTGAAACAAGCAGGATCCCGAGCGTAGTGTCGGCGTTGACGCCGGCACTACGCTTGCTCCTGCCACCGGCAGAAATTGCGATTGTCATTGCGCCGATGCCTGTTTTGCCGCTTGCGCAATGTTCTGCATGGCCTGATCGACGGTGACCTGACCTTTCGCGGCGCTATTGATCGCCGTATTCACCGCGCTCGAAAATTCCGGATACCACGGAGGTGTGCCCTGTTGGAACAGCGGCTCGACGGTCTTCGACTGTGCCACCAGCGCATCGCCGCTCTGCAGCTGGCCGGCGGCATTGAGCTCGGACAGCGCCGAAGTGCGGGTCGGCAATGCGCCATTGGCCGCGTTCTTCTTCTGGAACTCCTTGCCGGTGAACCATTTGACGAAGGCGATGGCAGCTTCCCTGTTCTGCGAAACGCGGGGGATGGCGAGCGCTTCCGGGAGGCCGAAACTGCGGGTTTCGCCGCTTGCCGTCGGCACCAGGATGGCCTCGACCTGTCCGGCCACTTTCGACTGCTTGGGATCGTTCATCTGACCGATCCTGCCCGGCTCCCCGGAAATCATGATGCTGGTGACGCCTTGGGCGAACATGCTTTCATTGATTTGGCTATCCTTGAGGCCGGTGGAGGCGGGGTCGACCAGTCCCTCCTTCAGCAGCATCAATTCGAAGGCGAGCGCCTTATAGCCGGCGGAATCCTTGGAAACGAAGAGCGGCTTGAAATCCTTGTCGAACAGCTCGCCGCCGAAGGCTTTCGTCAGCAGATACCAGCTGGTCGATGCACCTTCCGTCGCCGAAAGCGGCAGGCCGATCGGATAGGTCGCGACCTTCTTCTCCTTGATCTGCCTGGCCGCGGCAACAAGCTCGTCGAGCGTCTTCGGCATCTTGGTGATGCCGGCGTCTGCGAAGTGCTTCTTGTTGACCAGCATGACGCGGAAATCATTGGTGTATGGCACGCCGAGCAGATTGCCGTTGACCGTGAAGATCTTGGAAACACCGATATCCTTGACCGTGTCCGCATCGATGATGTCGTTGAGCGGCAGATACCAATCAGCGGCGCTGAACTGGCCTGTCCAAGACCAGTCGAATTCGGTGACATCGGCCGGCGCGGTGCCGGCGATCAGCGAGGTGACGAGTTTCGGGCGGATATCGTCCCAGGAAAGCGTCTGCATATTGACGTGGATGCCGGTCTCAGCTTCGAAATCGCCGGGAATATTCGGGGCTTGAGGCGAGGGCATCAATACCGTGATCGATTGGCCGCTCAGCGGTTTCGCATTCTGAGCGAGAGCCGGAGCGGCGGCAACGAGCGCCGCCAAGGCGACGAATGACAGAGTATATTTACGCATGTTCCCTTCTTCCTTTTTATCGAGGTTATTGAGGTCTGCATTCACCTGAATGCGCCGCTGCGGTCTTTGCCGTGGCGGCGACTTGCGTGATCCAGCCGTCATCCACCGGCCAGTCGAGGAGCCGCGCGGCTGCCAGGAGGGCGCCGCCGATGGGAGGAAGCATCGGTAGCGCGGCCGGCCGGCCGATGCACCGTTCGAGTGCGGCAAGCAATGAGCGGCTTGCAAATGTTCCGCCCGCATAGGTCCAGTCGGTGGCCGGATCGCAATGCGGTGCTATGGCTTCGACATGCTTTGCGAGCTCGGATGCGGCCTGCTTGATCAGCTGCTTCGCCGCGCCATCACCGGCCCGCGCGACGCGGTCGACGAGAACCGAAAGGGCGGCGATATCGCCGCGGGGGTTTTCGAGTTCACTCACCCATCCTCCCAGCGCGTTGACCGGATCGAAGCTGTCGAGGCTCAGGAATTCGAACATGGCCTTTGCCAGCGCGGTCGGGGCCGCGCGCCCGTCGAGGCTCTGGCTGACGAGGCCGAGCGCTGCCCGTCCGATCCAATAGCTGCTACCTTCGTCGCCAATGACATCACCCCAGCCGCCGACGCGCGCCGACAGGCCGGCGCTGTTGCGCGCCCAGGCCATGGAACCGGTGCCGGAAAGGACGAGAATGCCGGGCCGGCCGGCAAAGGCGCCGAGATGGGCTGCATCGACATCGTTGAGAATATGCCGTTGCACCTCAGGAAAGCTGCTTTCTATCGCCTCGCGCTGCTGTTCCGATAGCCGCACCACTTCGCCATAGGCGGGCAGTGCGGCGGCGACGGCCGCCAACTGCTCCCGTTCCAGAAAGGGGCGGAGCGCAAGATCCAGTTCGTGCCGCCAGTTTGGATTGTCCATCGGATTGACGCCGCCGCTGCGCGACATCCGCAGCACATTGCCGGCTCGATCCGCAAGCGCGACCAGCACCTTGCTGCCGCCGCCATCGATGCCGAGGATCAGATCGTCGCTCATTCCGGCGCTCCGAGATCCGCTATCGTCGTTTCGACGTCGAGATTGGCAAGTTCACCGCGCCAATGCGTGGAAAGGCCCGCATCGGTAATCACCCTCGCGGCGCTCAACGGGGCGACCTTGTACGTTGCCATCGTGCCGAATTTCGAGGAATCAGCCAGCACGAAGCGGTGAGCCGAGCGGCTGAGCATGCATTTGTTGAGGCTCGCCTCGGCGCTGTCGACGCTGTAGATCGCGCCGTCGGGGCTGATGGCGCTTGCGCCGAGAAAGAGCTGATCGAACCAGATAGATTCCAGCATCGCTTCGGCCTGCGGCCCGACGAGCGAGGCATTTTCGCTGCGCAGCTGCCCGCCGAGCAATACGACGTCCAGATTGGGGATGTTGAGGAATTCCTGCGCCACCGTCAGGCCGTTGGTGAAAATGCGAAGCGGCATCGGGTTGAGACGGATAAGGCGCGCAAGCTGCAACACCGTGGTGCCTGCATCGAGAAAGATGGCGGTGCGCGGCGTCAGCAGATTGTAGGCGGCAGTCGCAATCGCGCGTTTGGCCGACAAGTGCCGCTTGGCTCGCTCGTGAAAGGCAAGCTCCACCGAAGAACCTTCAGCGATCCGGGCGCCGCCGTGCACGCGATCGATCGCGCCTTCTCTTTCGAGAACCTGAAGGTCTCTGCGCACTGTTGCCAGCGAGGCGCCGATGGCATCGGCAAGCGCCTGAATCGTTGAAAATCCGTTCGCATATAAATGGCTGCGAATGGCGTCCAGACGATCGACTTTCATTCCCCCGGCCTGGCTCAACGAAGGCTCCTTTTCCACAAAAAATTCTATTTCGCTCAGATTTCCATCCAATAAGATCAATGTCAATCAGTGTTCTGATTTTTTTTGATCTAATTTGGTTTTGAAAGACCCTGTTAATGAAAAGCGCGGCTTCCTCTCACGAGAAAACCGCGCTCCATGGATCACTGTTCGGCGTAGAATGCGGACTAGTGATAGGCAGGCAGAAGATTACCGTGCTGCTCGATCATATCATCCACGAGCCTCCAGATCTGATCGGGCGAGAGCTCCGCCGAGGTGTGCGGATCAAGCAGCGCGGCCTGGTAGATGCGGTCCCGTTTCTTCGTCAGCGCCGCCTCGACCGTCAGCCCCTGCACGGAAATGCTTAAACTCATCACTGCCGCGAGCTGCGAGGGTATGCGTCCGATGCGGATCGGCTGAATGCCGTTGTGATCGACATGGCAAGGCACCTCGACGATACACTCGTCCGGCAGATTCTGGATGAGCCCGTTGTTCGGGACATTTCCGTAGATCAGCGAGGGCTGGCCGGTGACCGCGGCATGAATGATGCCGGCCGCGTATTCGTTGCTGCGGCAAACGTCGATCGGCTTGCCGCCTTCAAGGTCACGGCGCAATTCATGCCACTCGGCAATCTGCACCTCGCAACGGCGGATATATTCGTCCAAGGGAATGTTGAACTGCTCGATCAGATCGTTACGCCCTTCTTTGATGTACCAGGACGTATATTCCGAGAAGTGTTCGCTGGATTCCGTGACGAAATGGCCGAGCCGTTTCAGGACATCGAAACGCACCCGATCGTCCAAGGGGATACGCCCTTCCTCGGCTAGGGCGCGCAGGCGCGGATAGAGATCCTCGCGACTGCCATCGGCCCGCAGCTTTTCATATTTGAGGAAGAAGGCGACATGGTTGATGCCGGCCGAGAGATAATTGAGGTTGGCGACATCCTCGCCAAGGCAGTCGGCAAGATGGGCGGCCGTATGTTGTACGCTGTGGCAGAGCCCCACCGTTCGAATGCTTGGGGCGATCTCCTTGATCGCCCAGCAATTGATCGCCATCGGGTTGACGTATTGCATCAACAAGGCGTTCGGGCACACCTCTTCCATGTCGCGGCAGATCGCTTCGAGAACGGGAATGGTCCGAAGCCCGCGGAAGATGCCGCCGATCCCAAGCGTGTCGGCAATGGTCTGCCGAAGCCCATGCCGTTTCGGAATTTCGAAATCGGTGACGGTGGCCGGCTTGTAGCCGCCGACCTGCATCATCAGGATGACGAAATCCGAGCCTTGCAGTGCCTGCCGGCGATCGAGCGTCGCCTCGACGCGCACCGTGTCGAGCTGAAGTGCCTCGCAGATACGCCGCGCAACGATTTCGGATGTTTTCAGACGCTCCGGATCGATGTCGAAGAGACTGATGGCATAGTCGCCACCGCTTTGACTGGAAAGGACGTCGCCCAGGATGTTTTGGGCAAAGACGGTGCTGCCGGCACCGATCAGGCAGATCTTTGGCATGGAAAAGCCTCCACAAGAGATGTTTGTAGAGCCAATTGCACCTTTCAAATCGGGATTTCTTCCTGCTAATGGAGAGATTATTCCCAGATTCGCGCGTAAGAGCGAGCGACCATGTCAAAATTTCGCATATCCGCCGAGCGGAGCGCTCTTTTCGCATCCCAGGGCGGCTTTATGATCGAACGCCACATCGCCGACGCCATGAACGCGGCGCATTGGCACGATCATGTCGAGCTGAACTATCTGCTCGAAGGTCAGATGACCTACGTCTTCAATGGGAGGCAGGAACAGGTCGAGGCGGGGCGGCTGGTGCTCTTTTGGGCAGCCATTCCCCATAGAACGATCGCGGTTACGCCGAACGCGCCGCTCGTCTGCATCTATCTTCCGCTCGTCGATTTCCTCGGTTTGCCGATCGATCGCGGCGTCCGCCAGTCGATCATGCAAGGACGGTTTTCCGCTGATGCGCGCGCCTATGCCGCCGATGCGGTTCTTTTGCCTCAGTGGGTGGGAGATTGGCAGTATGGCGATGCGGCCAAGCGCCAGCTGATTGTGGATGAGGTCAAACTCAGAATACGGCGCTTCGTCCTCGATGCTCCCATCGGCGATCATTCGGCCGCCCGTCAATCCCCGGCATCGGGCGCCAGCGCTGCCGTGCGTCGGGCCGAAACGCTGACCGACCTCATTCATGCGCGTTATTCCGAGCCGGTCAACCTGCCGATGCTGGCCGGGCTTGCCGGCATGCATCCGAGCACGGCAAACAAAATCTTCCGCAGCATCCTTGGCATTCCGGTCAACGAATATCTCACACGCTATCGTCTGGCGCGAGCGATGCAGCAGCTTGCTGAAACGGATGCGCCCATCCTCCAGATTGCCTATGACTGCGGCTTCGGTTCCAGCAGCCGGTTTTACGACATTTTCAAGCGGCGAACGGGAACGACGCCAAGGCTGTTCCGTGCGTCTCTCGGGCGCGACGGGAAGGGGGACTGATGTTCGGTTCGCTAGCCAGGTAACGGCCTGCCGCCGCTCGTTGAGACTACACTTCGATACAATCTGGCTGTTTCCTGAAATCTGGCAGATACAATCCGGCGCGATCTTCCCGCCAGATCATCGGTTAGGCAGGAGTCCAAAATGAAACTCGCATTCCTTGGAGCATTTGCCGTCTCAAGCCTTGCCGTCGGCGTTGCCGCTTCGCAATCGGCAGGTCCCTCAACGCCGCCGGAAAATGCCTCGCCGATCTATGGCGTGACCATCCCGGAAGGCTATAGAGACTGGAAATTCATCGCGCCGGCGCAGGAAGCTCCACCGCTCGACGAGCTTCGCGCGGTGCTCGGCAACGATATTGCCATCGACGCCTACAAGAAGGGGACCCTGCCTTTTCCCGATGGTTCGATCTTGGTCAAGCTGGCCTACAAGCGCAAGCAATCGACAGAGTTTGCGCCGGCGACAGTGCCCGGAGCGCCGACAACGGTGCAGGTCATGGTGAAGGACTCGAAGAAATATCCCGACAGCCACGGCTGGGGCTTCGGACGTTTCATCGATGGCAAGCCGGTCGATATCGCACAACATGAGACCTGTCTCAGCTGCCATGTCGCCAATGTGAAGGACCATGACTACGTCTTCACGCGTTATGCGCCATAAGCGCGGCGACGTCGCGCAGTTGGAAATTGCCGGCCGATCTCTTCATATCTGGCCGGCCGGCTATCCACGGTCTCCTCCTCCCGCCGGGATAGCCGCCCCCATCAAGACCGGATCGATCATCGGTATCGACCCATCGCTCCTGGCGCGCAGCCATTGGGGCTATTTCCGTTATTTTGGGAGACGGCTGTAGCAAGCCCTCACGACTTCAATGATCTTCCAGGCTTTGACATTCCCGTCGCTGGGTCTTGTTCCCCACCGAAACCTGATATTCGCCACGACGTCATGTATGGCGCGGCGCACGTTTTCCATATGGCTGCCCTTCCGGCGAACATCCTCTCGCCGGCCAATCCGGCCGGAGGCACCATGCCTCGTGTGCTTTTCACCTTTGCCGGCAGAACCTGAAAACGGAGTTCCTGTAATCCATTGTAGCCTTCCTCCGTCTTGATACGGAGGGATACAATTCGACGCGGTTGAAGACACAACGGGGATACACGCGGAAAGCAGAACTTCGCGGCATTCAACAAACCTCCCAAATATGGAGCTCCTGATGTCGCCTTCATCCTTCTCATTGAATCGACGCGCCTTTGTCACCGCGGCTGCCGTCGCTGGTGCCACGGCGCTGCTCAAGCCTGCGATGTCTTTTGCCGGCTCGGAAGCCTTGCCTGATGGCGTCAAGCCGTTCAAGGTTCATATCCCCGACAGCGCGATTGCCGATTTGAAACAGAGGCTTGCGACGGCACGCTGGCCGCTCAAGGAAAATGTCGCCGATGATTCCCAGGGCGTGCAGCTCGAGCGCATGCGCGGCCTGGTTGATTACTGGGCAAATGGATATGACTGGCGCAAGATCGAGGCTCAGCTCAATTCCCTGCCGATGTTCATCACGGAAATCGACGGTCTCGACATCCACTTCATCCATGTCCGTTCCAAACATGAGAACGCCCTACCGTTGATTATGACACACGGTTGGCCGGGATCAGTATTGGAAATGCTCAAGGTTATCGATCCTCTGACAAACCCAACCGCCCACGGCGGCAAGGAAGAGGACGCGTTCCATCTGGTGGTTCCGTCGATTCCGGGTTTCGGTTTCTCCGGCAAACCCAGCGTCCGTGGATGGGGCTCCGATCACATCGGCCGTGCCTGGGGCACGCTGATGAATCGGCTCGGATATGAGAAGTTCGTCTCGCAAGGCGGTGATTGCGGCTCGGTCATCTCCGAGCGCATGGCCCACCAAAAGGTGCCCGGACTGCTGGGCATTCATCTCAACATGCCTGCGATCGTTCCAAAAGAAATCGTGCCGATCTTGGCTGCAGGTGCCCCTGCGCCCGCGGGTCTCACTGCGGACGAACGCGCTTGCTTCGACAAGCTCGCGATTTTCTACCGAGACAGCGCTGCCTACGCGCAAATGATGGTTACGCGTCCGCAGACGATCGGTTACTCGCTCGTCGATTCACCGATCGGAATGGCCGCATGGATGTACGACAAGTTCGCCGAGTGGACGTATAGCAACAAGCAGCCGGAAAAGGTTCTCAGTCGCGACGAGATGTTGGATGACATCTCTCTCTATTGGTTCACGGAGACGGGTACCTCGGCGGCCCAGATCTATTGGGAAGACCACACCAACAATTTCAACGCCCTCGAAAGGATTCCTTCCGTGCCGGTCGCGGTTAGTGTCTTTCCGGGAGAAATCTATCAGGCACCCAAGTCGTGGACGGAGCGTGCCTTCGGCAATCTGATCTACTTCAACAAGACCGAGAATGGCGGGCATTTCGCCGCCTGGGAACAGCCGGCGATTTTCACCAACGAGGTCAGGGCGGCATTCCGCTCGCTGCGATAAGCGGGGCTTCCGCCTCTCGGCTCGCGAAAGCCTCGCAGGCGAGCGATGCCCCAAGCTCGCCTGCGGGAGAGGGGAAACTGTATAGCGTATCCCCTCACAGGCAGCGGGCTTCGCAGGTCGAACCTGTGAAGCCCGCTGCTTGATTTGATCCGCGAATTTTAAGTGGTCGCAAAGGCGTTGCGACGCGCCGAGAGCGACCCGATACCCATCAAGGCCGCAAGGATGACGGGGATGCACACGAGATAGGCTGTGCGAATGCCCGCATGTTCGGCAACGAATCCAAGCAGCGGCGGGGCCAGGAAGAACACGACGAAAGACATTTGCCCGAGAGCGGCAACATTGACATGCGCCGGGCGGTCGGTGCGCTGTGCGGCGGCTGAAACCGCAAGCGGATAGACCGCGCTGCAGCCGGCGCCCATGAAGGCAAATCCGACGAGAGCCACATTGGGATAGGGAGCGAGCCAAACGGCGCAAAGCCCGGCGGTCGACAGAAGCAGCAGGAAGAGCGCAACGGCCTTGGAGCCGTAGCGATCGACAAACGGATCCGCAAACAATCTCGCCAGCGCCATGAAGAAAGTGAACAGCGTCAGGCCGAGACCCCCGATGAACGGCTCGGCGTGAAAGACGTCGCGCATGTAGATTGCCGACCAGTCGATGCCGGCGCCCTCGACCAGGAATGCCGCGATCCCGATCACGCACAGAGGCAGCAGGCCGAGCGTCGGAAGCGCGACATGGCCTGCGTCCGCATGGTCATGCGTCGCGCGCGCCGGTGCATTCCGCATGCCGGCGATCGTGATGGAGCCAACGATGAGGACAAAGGCGAATGTCAGGGCAAGATGCAGCTGCATCGGAACGCCTGCCTGCCGGACCGCCGAGGATATCAGAGCGGTGACGAAAAAGCCGAGGCTCCAAAAGCCATGCGCCCGGTTCATCACGCCCCGGCCGAGCTGCGCCTCGATGCGATCGATTTCGACGTTGAGATTGATTTCGAGAGCGCCCGCCAGCAGGCCTTCGCAAAACAGCACGGCGAAGACCAGGGGGGCCGCGCCCATCCATGGCACGAGCGCCAGCAACGCCGATGTTCCGAGCACGGTAACGAACGCGGTCTTGCGCGCGCCAAGGCGCGCCACGATCGGTGATGCAAACGTCAGCGATATCAATGCGCCGATGGCCGCGCCGATCAGTGTCAAACCGAGTTCCGATTTGTTGATCTGCAAGGCGTCCTGGAGGTCGGGAAGGCGCGACAGCAATGCGCCCATCGATACCGCAAAAAGGAAAAAGCAGACATAAATTCGCTGCTGCGGTTCAAGACGCATTTTGGATGCTCCGGAGAATCTGAACACGGGTGAGATAGAGCCGGTCTATCGCAAAGCAACCACTGATGGCAATATAGGCACGCTGAAATGAATCGGCGAGCTGGCGGTTTTTCCTTCGGCCATTTCCGCCGGATGGCGGCTACGCATGCGTCTGGTCAGTGGGCGTGCTGAGAGAAGCGCTGGGGCGGTGATGAAATCCTTCGCCGCCCCATAACCGGTCAGACTAGCCCGGCCTCCTTGCCGGCATGTCTGAAAGGTCGATCCCATGCGTGTCGAACCACCATTCCGGGCTCATCTCGGCATATTTGTCGCGAAGACGCAGATATTTGGAACGCAATCGCTCCTGGCGCTCGACTTCCTGCTTGAAATAGGGGTGGTCCAGCGTTCCGCCCATCACATGGATACGGCGAAGGAGTTTTCGCAACACATATCCCTGCTCCTTGTTTCCTGGCCGGTAGCCGCTCTCGACGATTTTCATGACGGTATCGCTTAGCGTGCCAAAGGCATCGGCCGGTGGCGTGCCATTCAAGATCATGTCGAGCCGTTCGGCGCCGAAACCGACGTCGATGCAGGTCTCGAGCGGATTGACGATATTCCCGATCTCAATGCCGTTCTTGTAGAACTCGGTGCAGTATCCGCTGATGCTGCCGTCGCTCCAGACGCACTCGGCATCCGGTACGATGGGGATGCGGTCTCGATAAAGCGGCGACCATTCCTCCAAGCGGTCCGGATGGATCGTGACATAGTCCGGCACCAGGCCAATCGAGCCGAGAAACTCGATCCAGAAATCGATGGCGTCGCCGACGGTCATTTCTCGGAAGGAGAAAAGACCGAGCATCGTGAAATGAAGGAAATGCGTTCCATCCCCGATTTCGTCGAGATCGCCCATTCTCAGGCAAGCCTGGACGTTGGCGACGGTTCCAATGTGGGAGGGTTCGGAGAAGAGCTGTTTGTACTGCTGCATCCCAGCGCTGCAGAAGAGCGTGGTATTATCGTGCGGCCGTACGGATTCTATGCGTGTGAAGTCGATGCCTTTGGAAAGGCAGAAGTTTCGATATTGCTGGATCAGGCGTCCCGCGATGACATAGGCAACCTCCTTTGTTGTAAATGTGCCTGGCTGAAAGATAGTGTTATACGGCACAGACGGCAATCCATATATGCCGGGTCATGTTTCTTACCTCCGCTTTGTAGCGGTATTGCGCCGTGCCTTGCAATACGTCCGCTTGCTTCCTATCTTCTGGCCATCACCCAAATTTCACACGCGGCTGCGGCAGACGTTTCAAGGACGTCAATAATTGCGCGTCAAGCGCTGCCGAGCCATTTCGCCGCCTCGAGCGGCCAAGGAATTCGATTGAACATGCAAAACACTGCCGCCGTGCCGGCGGCGGTAAAGCCGCGCGAACGCGGCGAAGCCATCAACCGGCCGGATAAAAACTGGAAGCCATATCCCTGCCTTCTCACGAAGCAGGAGCTTCAGGCCATCATTGCCGATCAGCTCGGCTGAATTCAACAACGACGACAAGGAGAAGAAGATGCAGGTCATCGTCAGAGACAACAATGTCGAACAGGCCATGCGCGCCCTGAAGCGGAAGATGCAGCGGGAAGGCCTCTTTCGGGAGATGAGGGATCGCCGCGCTTACGAAAAACCTTCCGAGCGCCGGGTTCGCGAAAAAGCGCAGGCGGTCGCCCGGCAGCGCAAGGCTGCGCGCAAGAAGCTGCAACGCGAGGGACTTCTGCCGGCTGCGAAGCGCCGGGCGTCGGCTCGATAGTCACGGAATGGCGGCCGGCACATTGAACCCGCCGCCGAATATCTTTTGAAGAGGGCGAGAGATGGAAGAACTGAACAATATCACGGTCTCTGATGAGCGGCTCGAAGATTGCCGTGACGTCATCGAGCCCGATCTGCAGGATTTGATAAACGACACGATCGCCGCCGGCTTCACGGCCGAGGAGGTTCTGATCGCTATCAGTGAACTGGTGGCGGAGGATTTCGCCGCAGTCGTGAAAATGCCCAGTGTCCACTAGGAACTGGCGACGAATATTGTGGCGCATGCGCGCCGCCATCGAGGGATTGCGCAAAACCGACATCATCTGATCCCGCTATCTTCTCGCAAGCGCGAACAGCTCAGCAGAACCGAGCGCAATGGTAAGCTCGCGCTGGCGGGATCCCTGTCCTTTCAAACGATGAAATCCTGTGGATTCAATCTAAAAGCGGGATGCCCTTCGTGCGAATGGATGAATTGAAAAGTCGTTGTAATAGGGCGCTTTATGTAGCGGGCGTGAACGTGAAAGGGCGGTTTCTTCGTTCAACCCGGATAACACAAGCGGACGAGTTGCCGATCTCATGCGTCTCATCCTTGTCAATGATGTCTCGACAGTTCGCGGCGGCGCCACCAAGGTGGCGTTGCAATGTCTTGAAGCAAGCCGGGATGCGGGTCTGACCTGCGCCATACTGGTCGGCGATGACGGCGAAGGCCTCAAGCCGCGCTTCGCCGGCATCCGCACAGTTGCACTTGGCGAACGGCCCCTTCGGGAAGGCCCGGCATTCGGCGATATCCTCGCGAAAAACTACAATCGGCGCGCCCATGAGGCAATGGAGGGCTTGCTCCGGGAATCAGATGAGGAGACCGTCGTCCATGTGCACGGCTGGTCCCAGATCCTGTCGCCGTCGATCTTTTATGCGCTTGCCAAGCATGAGGTCAAAGTCATCGTCACGGCGCATGATTTCTTCCTGAACTGTCCGAACGGGGGGCTCATCAATTTTCACAGCGGCGACGTTTGCGACCTCAAACCGCTGTCTGCCGCGTGCCTCACGACCAATTGCGACAAGCGCAATTATTTTCACAAGCTCTGGCGTTTCCGCCGCACCTTGACGCAGCAGGGCGTGGGCGAGGAGTTCTGGGGCCGCGTCGGCATTGTGCTCGCCCATGAAAACATGGAGGCACATCTGCGCACCGGCCCCTTGCAGCACTTCACGACATTGCGCACGCCGACGGAGCCGTTGACGCGGACGCCGGTGGAAGCCTGGCGCAACCACCGCACTGTTTTTCTCGGCCGCATGTGCTGGGAAAAAGGGGTGCGAACGCTGGCGGATGCCCTCAACCAGACGGGCAGAACCGCGGCACTCATCGGGCGGGGACCTTTGCTTGAGGAAATGCAGCGCGCTCTGCCGCATTGTTTCGTGCCCGGCTGGCTGAGCGACGAGGAGGTCGCGAGGATCGCTGGCGAAGCGCGTGTTTTCGTCATGCCGTCGCGCATGCCGGAGCCATATGGCCTGGTCGCGGCCGAGGCATTGATGTCCGGCATTCCGGTCATCGTCAGCAGCAACGCGCTGATCGCGGAAGAGGTCGAGAAACATGGCGCGGGCCTGGTTTTCACGAGCGGCGATGCGGCGTCGCTGGCGGAGAAATTGGCGCAGACCGATGACGACCGGCTGATGCGGCGGCTGAGCGAGGGGGCATCGGCCCTCGGCCAGCATATCGCGCCGAGCAGGGCGGAATGGGGACGCCGTATGGTGGATATTTATATGGGGCGGGGCAGCTTTTCGGAACATTAGGTTGGGGGGAACAATAATGCGCGCTTTGGTGACAGGCGGTTGCGGCTTCGTTGGTCGACATCTGATCCAGCGGCTTCTCGCGGAGGGATTGGATGTCGTCTGCGTCGATTCACTGGTTGCGGGAACAGGGGCGCTTCATCCTGATCTGTGGCAGCGCTTTGCGCGTCCCCGCTTCAGCTTTTGCGAGGAAGACTGCCGCACGTTCTTCACGCGTACGCCGGAGCATTTTGACTATGTCTTCCATCTGGCGGCCCTGGTCGGCGGCCGCGTGACGCTTGAAACGCGGGCGCTCGATGTCGCCGAGGATCTGTCGGTCGATGCGGAACTATGGCAGTGGGCATCGCGGGCCAAGCCGGGTTCGGTAATATTTTTCAGCTCCAGTGCTGCCTATCCGGTCTCGTTGCAGACCGTCGACAATCATCGGCTGCTGGCGGAGGACATGATCAATTTCGACGCCGTCGTCGGCGTGCCCGATCTCAGCTACGGATGGGCGAAACTCACTGGCGAATATCTAATGAAACTCTATGTCGAGCGCTATGGCCGACGCGCCATCGCCTACAGACCGTTCAGCGGCTATGGCGAAGATCAGGATCTCGCCTATCCTTTCCCGGCGATCTGTCGCCGGTTGCTGGCGGAAAAAGGCGCGGCGGAAGTCTTCGTTTGGGGCTCAGGCCGTCAGTGCCGCGACTTCATCCATATTTCCGACTGCATCGAATTCATCTGGCAGACGCGGGAATTGCTGCCGGACGGCGCATGCCTCAATCTATCGACCGGCACCGCCACCTCCTTCATCGAATTGGCCGAGACCATCAGCCGTCAGATCGGCTGGCAACCTGCCGTCATCGGGCGATCGAGCCATCCGGAAGGTGTCTTCTACCGCTGCGGCGACACGGCCCTGCAGCGCTCCTACGGGCTAACCCCCTCGATCAGCCTGGAGGAGGGGATCGCGCGGATGCTCGAGCATCTGCGGGCGGAGCAGGCATCATATGCGCTGGCGTAGAAATTGCGATCATCGACCTCGTGGCCAGCGCTCTTCAAGCTCCTAATGGGTTGCCGGTGCGGCAGAGCCATCGCGGAAATCCGGTTGCGCCCCCATAATCAGGGCAAGGAGACCACAATGCGCAACCGCCAAGCCTTAACCGATCACGACGAGCAATTCATCCGGCGCCAACTTGAATCTGGTCGTTATCACGATCGTAACGAGGTCATTCATGCCGGCTTGCGCATGCTGGAGGAATTCGAAGATGGACTTGAGCGCTGGATTCACAACGAAATTCCCGGCCGCTACGCTGAGCTAAAGCGTGATCCGTCCAAAGCGGTTCCGTTCGAGGAAGCACAGGCCCGCTTCGAACGCAAGCATCGCGACGCGCTGGCGAAAGCCAAGTAGTGGATGGATTATCGCATCAGGCTGCATAAGCTTGCCGAGGTCGAGCTTGATGAGATTTTTGACGACATAGCTGCCAATGCCGGGCCAGTGATCGCCGGCAACTATGTCGGCGGCATCTATGAGCTTATTGAGTGGTTTGCAACATTTGCGGAGCGCGGGACCATTCGCGACGGGCCGGTGCCGGGCTGCGTATTGTCGGCTACCGCCGCACCGCGTCGATTGCTTTCGTCGTCGAAGACGATCAGGTGACGATTTTGGGTGTTTTCCGGCGCGGCCGGAACGTCACCGCGGATATGCTCAGAAACCGACTGTAACAAGCGCATCTCAATCTCAAAAGCGCGCCATTTCCCGCTTCACCTTGTCAAGGAAAAGCCCTCGCGTCTCGTCGGTCGAGCGGTTCATGTCATAGTGGGCAAGGAAAACGACCGGGGCAAAGGGCTTGATCTGTGCGCGCAGCACGCGCTTGACAATCTTCTTTGGCGGATTGCCGGCAATGAAGGCGCGGAATGGGTCGGCGCCATAGGTCAGCACCGCGCCGAGCTTGCGGATGTGCTGCAGCTTTGAGCGTACCTTGCCGTCGACGAGTTCGAAGGAGACGCCGGGAAGCCAGACCCGGTCGAAATAGCCCTTGAGGATGGCCGGGAAGCCGAAGTTCCAGACCGGCGTGACGATCACCAGGGCCTCGGTACGCGCGAGCCGGTCGACATAGGATTTCACCGCTTCGGTATTGTCGGGATAATCGTGGTAGATCACGCGGTCTTGGCGCGACAGCACGGGATCGAAACCCTCGGCATAAAGATTGCAATCGTCGACCTCGTGGCCGGCGCTCTTCAGGCTGTCGATGGTTTGCCGGTGCAGTGCTGCGCCATAGCTTTCCTCGACCGGATGCGAATGAAGGACGAGAACCTTCATGAGGCCTCCATCAAAGCCGCAAGGCCGGGGAAGAGATAGTTCTTGCCGGATTTGAAGTCGAAATTCGGATCGTCCCAGGCGATCATCTTGCCAGGGTTGAGCAGGCCCTTCGGATCTGTTTCCTTCTTGAAGGCAAGCTGCACGGCATCCGTCTGCTTCATGCCGCCTTCTTCCAGCGTATAGCGATGCGGATTGAAGATCGGGCAGCCATGGTCCTGATGGATCTTGATGATCTCCTCAAGCCGCGCCGCTGACGTATAACGCACCAGCGGCAGGCCCGAGCATTGGATCTGCCCGTCGAACTTGATGAATTCGAGATGGCCGGGTACCTCGTCGCCGAAGATTTCCACCATCTTCCGGACCTTGGCGACATGGTCCGGACCCGGATACTGCACCTGCAGATAGGTGATCGACGGATCGACCTTGATGGCGCGCAGTGTCGTGTGGTTCCAGGCGAGCTCATAGGCATGCGGGATGCCCTTCATGCTTTCCACCTTATCCGAGCGGAAGGTGATTTCGCCCTTCTGCTGCATGGCAAAGGCAACGAAGGGGTCCATCGAATGCGGCGCGATCATCAGCGCCACGATCGATTGTCCCTGACGAATGTAAGGCTTGTGGCGGGTGAAGTATTCATGCGGAATGGGTGCTGCGATGGGAGCAATCTCCTTGACGAGAATGCCGTTGCATTTGGCAAGGGCGTCGGAGAAGCGCACGGCATCCATGAAATCGTCGTAGCCCACCAGCACGTCGACCCAGTCATAGGCCGGCGCCAGCGGCATTTCGATCTCGGTGATGATGCCGTTGGTGCCGTAGGCATGGCTGACTTTGGTCAGGTCCCAGCCGGTGAGGTCGAGAACGCGAGGCTCGGCCTCCATCGTCACGACGCGCAGGCGCAGGATATTGCCGAGATCGCGCAGGCCGCCCCAGGTGATGGAACCGACACCGCCGGAGCCGCCGGCGATGAAGCCGCCGATCGTTGCCATCTGCGCTGTCGAGGGGTGGAAGCGTAATTCCTGGCCGGAATGGGCCTTGGTCTGGCGGTCGAGCTCGGCAATGACGATGCCGGGTTCGCAGATAACGCGGCCGGGATGGATTTCCTTGATCTTGTTCATGGCGGCGAGATTGAGCACGATGCCGCCGGAGAGCGGCATGGCCTGGCCGTAATTGCCGGTGCCGGCGCCGCGCGGCGTGACGGGTACGTCATGGGCATAGGCGACCTTCAAAGTGCGGATCACTTCTTCTTCGTTCTTCGGCGTGACGACGAGATCGGCGGTGACATTATCGAGCTGGGCTTTGAGGATCGGCGAATACCAGTAGAAATCCCGGCTCTTCTGGCGCACGAGCGCCGGATTGTCTTCGACGGCGATACCTTCGAGTTCTTTCTTGATGCGCTGGTAATCCGGCATGTCAGGCTCCAATGACGCTGTCCAGTTCACGATAATCCGGCAGGCTGCGATCGATCACCTTGCCCTTGCGAAGGACGACGCGATCGGACTGCGGACGGGAAAGGAATTCGCTCCAGCGCCGGGCGCTGAAAAGCACGAGATCGGCCGGGCTGCCCACCGCTATCCGCCCGATATCCGGGCGGCCGAGAATGGCTGATGGAGAGGTGGTGATGACCCTTGCAGCTGTATCGAGAGGATGGTCGAGATGCAGGATGCGCACGGCCTCGCGGAAGACTTCGACCGGATCGAGATCGCCATAGGCATAGAAGGGATCGCGGGTATTGTCGGAGGAGACGGCCGTGGGAACACCGGCAGCGGCAAGCTCGTGCAGAAGCGTGACGCCGCGCCAGCGTGGCGTGCGGCCGGCATGGCGGTCCTGCAGATACATGTTGCACATCGGCAGCGAGACGATGGAGATCCCGGCCTTGGCGACGAGATCGATGGTGGCGCGGGCGACATCCTCGTCCTGCTGGGCGAGCGAGCAGCAATGGCCGGCCGTTACCTTGCCCGTGAAACCGTTGCGAAGCACAGCTTCGGCAATCGCCTTCAGCGTCAGCACTTCTCGGTCTTCGGTTTCGTCGACGTGCAGATCGATGTCGAGGCCGTTGTCTGCGGCGGCACGGATCAGCTTATCGAGCTGCGCGTCGATGTCCGGGTTCATCTGCGTGACGCCGCCCATCAGGCCGCCTGCATCACGCACGACGCCGAGCAGATCCTTGAAGAAGGCATCGTCCACCATACTATCTAGTGGGAAGAGGGCGACAGCCTGCAGAACGATCTTGTCTTTCCAGGCCTCGCGGACCGAGGTGAAAACCTCGAAGGAAATGCGGTGCTGCGGCGCCAGTGAATCCAGATGGGTGCGGATCAGGCCGGTACCATGGGCGTGAGCCGAGCGCAGCGAAAATTCCATGCGCCTGCGCACGTCGTCGGCCGACCAGTTGGCCTCGCGGTCGGTACGGACGGCATCGAGCGCGCCCATGAAGCTGCCGTCCGGGTTGGAGCGGCGCTCCCATATGTGGCCCTTGTCGAGATGGGTGTGCATGTCGGCGAAAGTCGGCCAGACCATGCCGTCTTTCATGTCGACCTTGGCATATTCGACCGGCGCCGTGCCGGGCGCGCGGATATCGTTGACGAGGCCGTCGGCAACGACGATGTCGGCCTTTACGAGACCCTCGCTGGAAGGTGCCTGAAAGCCGGACAGCGTCACGGCTGGAACGGTGGCATTGCTGAGCACGAAGCGGGCAGCGTTCGGCGGCGACATGAAGGCGTGGGACATCAGTTCTCCCGCTTGAGGCTGCTCTCATGCCAACGATGGAGGCTCAGCCATGAGATGAAGGAGGTGAAGGCGAAGATCGCAACGCCGAGCGCCGACAGAAGCAAGAGTGCTGCAAAGAGGCGCGGCATGTTCTGGCGGTATTGCGCTTCGAGCAGCCGGAAAGCCAGGCCGGAGTTGGGACCGCCGGAGCCGGCGGCGAATTCGGCGACGACCGATGCGATCAGCGACAGGCCGCCACCGATCCTGAGCCCCGTCATGAAATAGGGTTGGGCGGCCGGCAGCTTCAGATGCAGCAATGCCTGCCAGCGCGAGGCGCCATAAAGGTCGAAGAGATTAAGGAGATTGTGGTCGACGCTCTTCAATCCCTGCACCATGTTGGACAGGATCGGAAAGAAGGCGACGAGGAAGCCGCAGATCAGAAGCGCCGCCTCGCGTGTCGGCGCATAGATCAGGATCAGCGGCGCGATCGCGACGATCGGCGTCACCTGCAGGATGACGGCAAGCGGATAGAAGGCGAGCTCGATCCAGCGGGACTGCACAAGGAAGATGGCGAAGCCGACGCCGCCGATCAGCGCGAGGACAAGGGATATGAAGGTGATCTGCGTCGTCACCCACAGAGCCGGCCAGAGAATGCCCCAGTCCGAAACGAGCGCTTTGGCGACGGCGATCGGGCTTGGCAGGATATATTGCGGAATGCCGGTGCCGACGACCAGAAGCTGCCAGAGGATAAGCAGCACGAGGACGGTCAGGATCGGCACGAAGACGCCGAGCGCGCGTTCGAGATTGCGCTGTCCGACGGTGGCGGCAGCTGGCGCATCGACTGCGTCAGCGGAAAGAGTGGCTGATAGGCTTGTGCTGTCGCTCATTAATGGGCCTCCGGCCAGCCGATGGCCTCGATCAGGGAGCGGGATACTTTTTCGCACACCTGCCGGTATTCTTCCGATGAGCGATAGAGCGGATCGCGTTCGCCACTGGTTTGCAAGGGGAAGTCGGTATGGACGCGGCCCGGCCGCGCCTTCATGACGACGATGCGATTGGAGAGATAGGCGGATTCATAGACGGAATGGGTGACGAAGATGACGGTGATGCCTGTGGTCTGCCAGAGGCGCAGCACGTCGTCGTTAAGCTTCTGCCGGGTGATTTCGTCGAGCGCGGCAAAGGGCTCGTCCATCAAAAGCAGTTTCGGTTTCGTCACCAGTGCGCGGGCGATCGAAACCCGCATCTTCATGCCACCGGACAGCTCCCGCGGATAGGCATCGGCAAAGTCCTGCAGGCCGACCGTGGCCAATGTTTCCATGATCTGTTCGTGCGCGGCAGCCTTCGAAATTCCCCTCAGCCTCAAGGGTAGGTGAACGTTGCCGAATACCGTTTTCCAGGGAAGCAGCGTCGGCTCCTGGAAGACAAAGCCGATATCGCCCTCCGGCAGGCCTTTGGTGTTGATGCGCGAACTCGGCCAATCGATCCTGCCGCTGGAAGCGCCGCCGAGGCCGGCAATGATGCGCAGGGCCGTCGACTTGCCGCAGCCGGAAGGGCCGAGCAGACTGATGAACTCGCCGCTCTCCACATGGAGCGACATGCCTGATAGCGCCAGCGTGCCATTGGAAAAAATCTTGGAGACCTGCTCCATGACGACGAGCGGCCGCTTGCGTGTCTCGGTTTGGGTGAACTTGGTGGCTTCAGACACTGGCATGGCTCGGCTCTTTGTTGATACACCCTCCCCTTCAGGGGGAGGGTCGGAGCGAAGCTCCGGGGCGGGGTGATCCTTGGAAGTCCGAGAATGTCACCCCCACCCGCCGCTTTGCGGCACCTCCCCCCTCAAGGGGGAGGTGCCAGGGTTCACTTCTTCAGCGACATGCCGACGCCCTTGCAGGCGAACTGCGTGTCGAATGCCTTTTTGTAGTCGATATCGGCATCGAAGAGCTTGATCTGCACCATCTCGTCGAAGAACTTCTTGTAGTGCGCCTCGGTGATGCAGCCGATGCCCTTATCGAGGGCGGCGCCGGATTCCACGATGCCATATTCCTTCATCTTGGTGATGGAATAGGCGATCTGGCCATCCGTCATATCGGGATTGTCCTTCTTGATCAGCTCGTTGGCCGCCTTGTTGTCGCCGTAGAGATAGTTGTACCAACCCTCGATCGAGGCACTGACGAAGCGTTGCACGAGATCGGGGTTCTTGTCGACCAGCGCCTTCTGCGTGGTGATCATCGTCGAATAGGGCGAATAGCCGGCATCGGCGATCAGGAAGACTTTCGGCTTCCAGCCAGCCTGCTTCTCGATCTCATAGGGTTCCGAGGTCACATATCCCTGCTGCGCCGACTGCTTGTCGGCGAGAAAGGGCGCCGGGCTGAAATTGTAGGGCTTGAACTGTTCGTCCTTGAAGCCGGGGAAGTTCGCCTTCATCCACTCGAAATAGGTAATGTAGCCGTCCTTGCTGAGGAACAGCGTCGGCAGCTTGGCGAGATCCTCGAACTTCTCCACGCCGGCATCCGGATGGGCGATCAGCACCTGCGGATCCTTCTGGAAGATCGCCGCGACATCGACGATCGGAATCCCCTGCTTGACCGCATCGATCTCCTGCTGCGGGCCACCCATGTAGAAATCGAGCTTGCCGGAAATCAGCAAGGCCGAATTGGCGGCATTGGGGCCACCCTGAACGATGGTGACGTCAAGGCCATATTTTTTGTAGGTGCCGTCGGCGATGGCCTGATAGAAGCCGCCATGCTCGGCCTGGGCAAGCCAGTTGGTGCCGTAGGTGACTTTGTCGAGCGCGTTTGCGGGTTCCGCCGCGACGATTGCGGCGGCCAGACCCATGGAGGCAAAAAATGCTTTTGTCTTCAATGCATTAAACATGGCTGACTGTTCCCCTTATCTGCCATGGGACGTCATTGTTGAAGCCCATTTCCCGCATTTGAGCGGTTGCTTTGCGCTTTGAAAAGCATCAAAATTCGTGCGCATTGATGCCTTTTCGGCATCTCTCCCTGGGCCTGTGCCTAAATTGTGCGGCCTGGGCAAAAATTAAGCAATGGGAACGCACATGCTGCACTCGAGACGGCTTCTCTACATCAACGAAATTGCCCGCTGCGGCTCGATCCGCAAGGCGGCGGCGCGGCTCAACGTGGCGTCATCGGCGATCAACCGGCAGATACTGGCGCTGGAGGAGGAAATGGGAGCGCCGCTCTTCGAGCGTCTGCCGCGTGGCTTGCGGCTGACAGCGGCGGGCGAGCTCTGCATCGAGCATATCCGCGAGGTATTGAAGAATTACGAGCGACTGGAGGGGCGCATTCGCAGTCTCAAGATGCAGCAGGCCGGCAAGGTCAGGATCGTCGCCACCGTGGGTTTGGCGTCAGGTCCGCTGCCCGAGATCATCGCGCGTTTTCTTTCCGAGCATCCCAGGGTCTTCGTCCAGCTGCGCAACGATGCCGGATCGACGACGATGGCTCCTGTCGTTTCCGGAGAAGTGGATCTCGGGCTTGGTTTCAACATTCCGGCTGCACCAGGCATTCGCTCCCTTGCCAATTTCGACATCCCGATCGGCGTCGTCCTGCCGTCCGGCCATCCTCTGATTGGGCCAGGGCCCATCAATCTCGCCGATGTCGTGGAGGAGCGGCTATTGCTTGCGCAGCCCGGGACGAGCCTGCGAGAGGTCATCAATCTCATGCTTTCGCGTCTTTCCGTGCAGGTCGAGCCGGTGCTGGAGAGCAATGCGTCGGAAATGCTGAAACAGCTGGTAAAATGCGGGGCAGGGCTGACATTGCTCAACCCACTCGATGTGCTGACGGAGTGCCGCCGGGGAGAGCTGGTCTTCCGGCCGATCGCCGAGCCGCATTCGCGGCATCAGCCGATGAAGCTCGTCGCCCGCACGCGGGCGCCGCTTGACGCCGCCACCAGCCTCTTCGTCGAATATCTGCTTGCCGAGCTTGCGGGGATGGTCGAGGAGCTGCAGGCGAAGGGGCATATCATGCTACCCTCCGAGCGTCGCCGCTCGGACGCCTATTTCGAGTAGAGGTTGGAGAGCGGGTAATCGCGCAGGTCGCGCAGCATCTCGATGAAGCCCGCGATCTGGTGTCGGCAGATAAGCGCGCCCTTTTCCGCCGTGCCGGCCGCGGCATTGCCGACGACGCCATTCGGATTGAGATCGTGGGCGATCCAGGCGAGCGAATGGGGCGGCAGCGGCTGCAGATATTTGGAATGTTCCTTCATCCATTCCGCCCTGGAGGCGAAATTCTCAGCCTTGTCCATCCGCACGAGCTCGGGCCGGAAATGCAGCATGAGCGAAGTTTCGACATCGCCGCCATGGATGCCGAAGCGCTGTTCATGTTCGTCGATCATGCCGTCGGGTGTGCCGAAGCGGGTCCATTGCGTGGCGACGACGGCCATCTGATGACGCACGCGCAGTTCGCGCGCGACGATGCCCATAATGTCGAGATTGCCACCATGGGAGTTGACGATGACCATCTTGCGGATGCCGGCCTCGGCGACCTTTGCGCCGATTGCCGTCCACACCGGGATCAGCAGCTCCGCGCTAAGTGAAAGTGTGCCGGGACCGTAGATATGTTCGTTGGCCTTGCCGATTTCCTGCATTGGCAGCACGAGGAAATCGAGATCGTCGGGGCGCTGGACCTTCAGTTCCGCCAGCATGCCTGTCGCGATCGCAACATCGGTTGCGATCGGCAGATGCGGGCCGTGCTGCTCCGTCGAGGCGATCGGCAGGATGGCGATCGTGGTGTCGGCCGAGAGATCGGCGAAATCATATGTGTTGAGTTCATTCCAATAGAAGGGCTTCGCCATGGCCATATCCTCTCGCCAGCGTCTCGTTGCTCAACGGATACGGCAAGGTTGGTGGCGGTGGAAAGCATCAATTTGCGGCCATGCCGCTGCCTTTTTGAGCGCGCCCCGCGCGCCTGGAGCGCTTCAGTTTTCTCAGAATCCCTGAACCGCTCCATCTCTTTGTTGTCTCGCAACTACGGACGGAAAACCGCCGGCTTTCGAAGAGACAGCCGCGGATATCATGATTTTTAGAATGCAAAAAAGAAGGTCCGGAGGGAAACCGGACCTTCTTCCCATTCTGATCGGAGGTCTATTTCAGATCAGATTAGATCTGGATAGGCTTAGAAGCTGCGCTGGAAGCGCAGGATACCAGCCCACTGGTCCTCATTGATGGAGTCCCAGTTGGTGTAGGAGATTTCCGGCTGAACCAGGAGGTTCTTGACCGGGTTCCACTTGACGTTCGTCGTAGCAGCGAAGGTCTTGTTGTCGGTGTAGGCGAGCTGGAGGTTCCACTTCAGCTTTTCGTTGATCGGAACGCCAACGCCGCCCCAAACAGCCCAATCGCCCCAGCTCTGGCCGATCGAGTCGCCATTCGCATACTTGTTGAGCTTGTCGCTGTCGGTGTTCCAGCCGCCCATCAAGAAGGCCGAGAATACACCGAAGTCAGCGTCGACACGAGCCTTGACAGCGCCCTCTTCGACGATCGAGTCATAACCACCAACGAGCTTGAAGCCCCATGCGCCGGCCTTGTAGCCAACACCTGCGACAACGTCAGGAGCGTAGTGGTCGGAGCTGTCTTCGCCGTTAGAACCGGTTGCGCCCGAACCCGAGTTGGAGTCTTCGAGCGAGATCACAGCCGTGAAGCCGTTGCCGGCGTCGTAGTTGTAGGTGATCTGGTTCAGTTCGTACGGGCCATCACCGATCACGTCGTCGTTGATGACGTCGCCGGCATAGCCGGTGAAGACGTTGAACTGCGAGTCTTCCTTACCGACGGTGAAGCCGCCGAGGCTGATGCTGGCGTGCAGCAGGTTCGTCTTGGTCGGATTATTTTCCTGCCAATCCCAACGAATTTCGGTGTTGGTCTTCAGCGGGCCATATTCAGTGTCGGTTGCCGTCTGCAGCTGCAGCTCGGCGCGGGTGTGCCACAGCGTGCCGTAATGCGAGTCCGGGCTGTAGGCGTCGTACCACTTGCCTTCGGTACGAACCTTGCCGCCGATCTTGAGGCAGGTTTCCGTGCCCGGGATGAAGAAGTAGCCAGCGCCGAAAGCATCGCAGATGCGAACGTATTCCAGGGGCTCCGGCTCGGCAGCTACGATAGCGTCTGCTGCGTGAGCACCGGAAACTGCTACGAGTGCAGCAGCGGAGCCGAGAAGAAGGCTCTTGATATTCATTTTTTCTCCAATCGCTTTGCCGGATCAGAACAATGTCGGTGACTACCCGCTACGTTCCATCTATCCGGCTGTTCCCTCTTGCGGGACGTCACAGGATGTCCGCGCACGCAAACTAGCGAGGCCACGCCGGCATCGGAATACAATAGTTTCGCATTTTTCTGTAGTTCCAGACATAAAAGCGTCATAGATGCAAAAATACATCAGAATCCAGCAATATAGACGAGCCAATCATAAGCATGCTAACGGGATATACTAAATAAACATGCGAGATGTATGTTATTTCCTTCAAAAATCGACCATATAGTAAGTCTATATTACAAACTATACTGATTTTTGTCCTCGATTCGGCCTTCAGCTGCGAGAAATCGGAACCTGCCAGTATCGAGCAAGCGATCCGTCAGCGATGATTGCCGAACGTCGTATTTGGCGGCTGCATTCAAATTGGCGGAATGGCGTCGCACCGATGGGTGGCTGGCGACAGGCGTCGATCGGCTGGGAGAAATTGCCATGGGCATCCGCATGACGTCATCCGCGGTCTGTTCTGGGGAGGGCGAACATTGGAAGCTATTCTGATGGAGGGACGAAAACCTGCCCTAACGCATCGTCGTCTCCGCGATGCGATCGGCGATGCCGGCACCGAAGAGGTTATCGGCAATCATGAAGAATTATGTATTCCAGGCGCCTGTCCCGGAAACGGGCCGGGCGCGTTCCCCTATCCGGCCGCCGGATAGAACCACGCATAGCCGAAATGGAACCGATCCGGATCTTTCCCGTAGTAATAGGGCATGGCGGCATCGTTCTGGGCTGGCAAGGTCACCGAGCTGCCGAATTTCGCCGTCAGCCACCGCTTGAGTTCGTCGGGCATGGACGAAGCGTGTCCGTCACGCTCATTCCAGACCAGCAGGATCGGCCCGTTTCCCAAAGCCTGGCGATCAAGATCGGATGCGGGATATGCCGTGGATATTACGGCCGTATCCGGCATATTGGCACGGATGTTTCCCGCCTTGAGCCATGCTGTCGTCACCACCGCCACCGGTCGCTTGCCTTCCGCGGCGATCGCCTTGCTCAGAAACGCGCCGTAGGGCGTATTCAGATGCTGATATGAATCGAACAGCTTCGGGAAGACAGTGCCTGCCGTCAGGATGAGGGGGAGGGCGATCATCAGGCCGAAAGGCAGATAGAAGGCTCTCTTTATATCGGACGGGTTTTGTACGCCGGCGGCCTCAAGCTTCAGACAGAAGTAGAGCGGCATCAGGAACAGAAAGGGCAGAAGCCAGCGGTCGCGAAATTCTGTGAGCGTCGTGATCAGGATCAGGGCGAACAATATGGCCGCCGTGCTCAGGAATATTTTCTCAAAGAAATTGACCCATTCGCTTTTAAACCGAAGCGACTGCAGAAACGACCGGCGAAAGACGATCAGGAAGGTCACAAAGGTGGGAGCGATGATGACGATGCTGGTCTTGATCAGTTCGACAACGCCATGGCCGATATCGGAAAGCTTTCCCCCTTGCCCCTGTTCCGACATGGTTGCGACGGTGGACGTGACGACCAGGTCCATATTCGACAGCATCCATACCGCATGCGGCAGGAACACGAGAATGGCCAGAGCCAACGTCATGACAAAGCGCTTGTCCAGCAGCCTTGAGCGCCCTTGCGGATGAAAAACGACCGCTGCAAAGACGCTCGCGATGATCAGCACGAAATTATACTTCGTGAGCATTCCAATCCCTGCCCACAAACCCATCATGGCGTAGGAGGTGAATGTCGGCTTGCGAATGGTCTTCACGACGAAATAGATGAAAGCGATCACTGCGAGAAGCGTACCGACGGTGTGCGTCAGATCTCGCTGCGCCTGCCAGAACATCTGGGGGATCGTCAGAAGCGATAGTGTCGCGACCGCGGCCAGGCGCTTGTCCTCCAAAAGAAGTCGCGCCAGTTTGTGATAGGCGAAATAGACGAGGAAAAGCAGGATGTTCTTCAAAACGGCAAGCGATGCGACGCTTGTGCCGAAGAGGTCAAACACGCCGTATTGAAGCCAATTGTAGAGCGGCGGCTGCGCGTCATACCCCCAGGCCAGCCACTGGTTGACCACGAATTGCTGCGCTTCGTCTATTCGCACCGAACTCGAAAGAGAAATCCGCACGACGGCCTGGACTGCGAAATATATCGCAAGGATCCAGGTCACCCACCGAAATTCATCGGATGATTGACTGATCGCGGCTGGTGCTCTTCGGGCGGGGGAGCGCGAAGAAAAGACGTTCGGCAAAATGCTCATTCAACTCTCCATGCTATCGGCTATCGCGTCCCAGGCGCACCTGTCAACCATGTTCAGGGCGGCGCGTCTTCATGAGGCTATCGTGATCCCAAAAATATTTATCGTTTAACTTCAATAATTTAGCTTCATAGCCGCGACGATTCGCGGGCTGCGCAGGAATTCTACGCCACGTGTGCGACGGGATTTTTGCTGAATGATTTCAATTGTGTCGCCCGAGGGGCATCGTCGTTGCTGCCGATATGTGATCAGCTACCGTATTCGCCGGAATTGTCGAGGAAGCGCGAGGTGCAGCCTTGGTACCTGCGCATTCGGGCAGGGGACTGAGACAAGGCGTTTGGAAGACGCTGACGGAACGAAGGCACTACACGGTCGCCCGTCCGACTGCTGAATCAGGCGACTGCCGGAATTTTGGCAGCCGCTCAGCCGGCGATTTGATCTACCATCTCAAGCGCAGTCCGATATTGCCCTGGAAAACACGTTGATGCTCACCGCTGACGTCGAACCGGTAATCGGCCGTCGCATAGGCGCTCAGCGACGTATTGAAGGCGTAGACCACGCCGCCACCAAGCTCCACTGACGTGCCCTTGAGTGAGGTATTCATCGAGTCCGCACCGAAACGCACCGTATCCGTGGTGTCGAAATTGTGCCAGATATTGGTCTTCAGATAGGGTTGAAGCAGACCGCCCGACGTTTGAAAATTGCCCTGCAGGCGCGCGCCGACCCGCCCGGTCCAGCTCGAGTCGCCGCCGAACGAAACCGTTGAAAAGGCATCGCGCTTGTCGTCGAGCGAGATATCCTGCCAGATCAGCTGCGCCTGCGGCTCGACGGACCAGTTTCCGCCGATGGCAATCGGGTAGCCGCCTTCCAGCGAGGCGGTAATCCCGCTTCCTCCAATGTCGATCCCGGTGCCACCGATCGAATTGGCGTCGCCGCTGAACCAGGTGCCCATCAGCACCCCGTCGAGATACCATCCGGAAGGGCCGATATGCGTCCAGTAGGCGGCAAGGCTCGTCGCATCGAGATTGAACTTGCCGGTCTTGACGTTGTTCCAGCCGACCGCCTGGCCGGTGACATCGGCTCTGAGATCGGCATAGCCGAAGAACAGGCCGGCAATGTCGCGATGGCCGCCGCTGCTCTCATGGCGAAGGATGTCCACGCCGGTTTGCAGGCCCCAGAGCGAGCCGTCGATCGACGGCGACACCGAGCCCGACCATCCCTGTTCGACATGTTCTCCGAAGACGCGCCCCCAGGCCGCCGAAGCCGTATCGCCCGATGTGACGAGGCTCTGCTCGCCACGGCGCTCATGAAACGTCCCGAGCGTGGTAAGCGTTGCAATCTGTGCTGCCGGCGGAACGGCGGTATAGGTCGCGACTTCCGGCCGGATCAAGGGAATGACCGCGACTTCGACACCGCCGATGCTGGTGATGGCGGGGGAGATCGGTGTCGCGCCCGGATTTGGCGGCTCCGGCGTCGGATCGTCTGGTGTCGCGAACGGCGGCTGGATCCCCGAGGTTCCGCCCGTCGGTGGCGCGGCCAAAATGGGTGCTTCCGGGTCGGGATCGCTCGCTGTCGGCACCGGCGCGACATAGGCCGAGCGCAGGTACCAGTTGTTGCTCGTGCCGGCGGTCACGCCGCCCTTGAAGAGGTAGTAATCGTAGGCGCCCGCCGCGACCCTTCCGTTCAGGTAAAAGGCACCGCTGCTGGCGGTCGCACCGTTCGTGGCCTCGACGACATTGATGCCGTTGAGCATGGTGGCCGCGCCGCTGCCGCCGAAATTGTTGACGGTGATGGCTGTCGAGCCGGATGCCGTCCCGCCATCGATCACCAGCCTGTCGGAGGCCGAGGTGTCGTCGCCGAGCACGGTATCGAGGACGAGCGTGCCGCCCGAGCCGACATAGTTTCCGACGATGGTGAGGCTGTTTGTCGTCTGAGATCCGCCCTTGGTCAGATCGATGGTGCCCGAATTGGTGACCGTTATGGCGGGGCCGCCGGGATAGGACGTGATAGAAGGATTGAAGCCGCCGCCGGCAAGAAGGCTGGCACCCGGCGAGACCGTCACATTGCCGGTCAGGTCGTTCTGCAACTGAAACGTGCCGCTCTGGATGAAGCTGTCGTGGAAATCCCCGGTGCCGGCCCAGATCCAATCCGTTCCGGTCATGTAGAGCGTCTGGAAATTGGTGAAGGCGTTGTCGATCACGCCGTGTCCCTGAAGCGTGACCTTGTTGTTGCCGCCGCCGCCATTAGCGGTTCCTATCATCCTGGAACCGGTTTGAAGGGTCAGGTCGATGTTGCCGTTACCGCCGCTGATGGCAAAGCCGTTGCCGCCGCTGAGCAGGCCCGCATTGGTGATGCTGGTTTGCCCGTTGAGCGTGCGGATGGCCGGACCTTGGTCGCTGATGATCTGGCCGCCGGTAAGATTGACGATCGTTGCGTTGAAGGTCGAGCCGAGCGTATTGGAAAAGACGCCATCCGACGGGAGCCCACCCGAGGCCGCGCCGCCGCTCGCATGAATAGTGCCGCTGTTGATCAGGCTGCCATTGCCGCCTTGAATATAGACCGTAGGCGAACTGTTTCCGCTCGTGGTCAGAGTACCCGTATTGGTGACCCTGCCGTTTGCGCCGAGGATCGATACCGCGCGCGCGTTGCTGCCGCTGGTGGCGACCGAACCGTTGTTGACGATGGTGTTGTTCGGCGAGCCGCCGCCGCTCTGACCCCAGCTTGCCGTCATGCCATAGGCATTCGGTCCCGTCGTCGTGATCGAGCCGTTGTTGATCAGGGTATTGCCGCTGCCGTCGGCAGCCATGCCGTCATTATATTGGCCGGTGGTGCTGATCGAGCCGTTGTTGGTAAGCGTGTTATTGCTGCCGGTGCCGACCATGGCCGCACCACGATTGAGGCCGCTGCTGCCGGAACCGGTCAGCGAAATGCTGCCATCGTTGACGACGGTGCTGGAATCGACGACGCGGGCTCCGGCATTGGCGGCCGGCGTGCGAACGATATTCACGATCGCTCCGCCGAGAATGTCAATCGTCACATTGGAACTTCCAGCCGCTCCATAAATTCCCGTGGTGACCAGGTTTGGCGAGGTCGAGTCGCAGCTGGCGGTTTGACCGCTCGTCGGAGTAAAGTTGCTGCACGCTGCTCTGGCCGCTTCCGGCGAAACGAGGCATGTTCCCAGCAAAAGTGCGGCTTTGAGATACGCGCACGCAGATTTCGGAATCGAATTGGTGATTTCGCGCATTGTCCCCCCAATCTACAAGGCGCTTAAAGGCGACGTTCAGTCTCCCCCTCACAATTTAAAAGCACAGCCTAAGATTCGCATCAACTAAAAAAGGCTTGGCTAATGAGTTGTGTGTTCAAAGCCTTAATGAATTGGGAGCGCCGGAAACAGGTCTGTGGATTGAGACTTTTCAGGATGACGAGCTTAAGCTCTGGCTTACCGATGCCTCCCATTTGGCGCAATCCATGCGTTTAGGCGCGAGGCATACTTTCCTCGCTTCCGCCGATGCATACCGCTCCACGATCACTCCGCGCGCGTGAGCGCAAAAAGCTCCATCGCTTCGGCGAAACCCTTCAATTGCTGCTGTCCGATCGAGATTGTGTCGGTGATCTCCGCTTTTTGCCGGAAGGGGGCCGAAGTCAGGAGCGCTTCGCCGCTTTCGCTGCAGATGCTCTGTATGCGGCTGACGATATTGACGTCGGGGCCGATCAGGGTGAAGTCCAGGCGGTTGCCGGAGCCGACATTGCCGTAGCTGACTTCGCCGTAGTGCAGCGCGATGCCGACCTTGACGTGGATGCCGTCATAGTCGAAGCCGTCGATTTCATCGAGGATTGTTTTCGCCGAAGCCAGTGCTGACCCGCAGGCGCCGGCTGCGTCGGCGCCTGGGAAGAAGGCGAGAACGGCATCGCCCATGAATTTCAGCACTTCGCCGCCCTCGCGGGTGATTGCGGGTACTACCTTGTCGAAATAGGCGTTCAGGAGACCGAGGACGGTGCTGCCGGGCAGCCGGTTGGAAAGTTCGGTGAAGCCGCGCAGGTCGCAGAGCAGAAGTGCCGCCTCCATGGATTCGATCTCCCCGCGGCGGATATGCCCGGCAAGGATCCGGCTTGCCGTCATCGGGCCGATATAGGTATCGAGAAGGCTGAGTTCGCATTGTCTGAGAACGCGCAGCTCGCAGGTATTGCGCAGCGCCGGCAGGATGCGCTCGATCACGTCCTGTTCGGCCGATGTGAAACCACCGGGGCGGCGCGTGCCGAAGGCGGCGGTGCTGATCGGCCCGTCGGCATTGCAGAGCGGCGCCACGATCAGCTGCACCAGCCCGCGGCCGTAAAAGATGTCGATATGCTGCCAGCGCCCGTGCGGGCTCTCGCCCGGGCCGACGACCAGCGTCTCGCGCATGTCCTGCGCCTTCACGAGCGGCGTATTGGCCAAAGCGAGCCGCGCGCCATGTTCCCGATCATGTATCTCGACCGGCTCGCCCGGCGCCCAGGCAAAGGTGCGGCCGATGAATTCAGGATGCAGCGTCGTCAGGTGCAGGGTCAATCGATCGACGGGAAGGCCAAGCGCCTGCAGGCGGCGTCCAAGACCTGCGACAAGGCCCGCCTCGTCGAGGGCGTGGCATTCGTCGCCGGTCAGCCACTCGATGAGGCTCAGGGTTGCTCGGTTATTGATGCCGCCGCTGAGCGTCCTGGGGTCGGCTGTTGCGGCTTTTGGCATGTCATGCAGCAAGGTCATTTCTATTTCCTCCTCTTCGAGGTGCGGCGCTCAGTGCGCGCTGCCGCCGGAAAGTTGGCCGGGTTTCTTCAAAAGAAGGCTGGCGGCGAGGGCAACGACGAGTGCTGCGCCGAGCAGGAAGAACGTGTCGCTGAAAGCCATGATGTTGGCCTGCTTGCGAAGGCTGGCGGCAATGGCGACGATGGCCTTATGCGTGGCAAGCGCCTGGTCGCTGACCCCGTGGTTCATGAAATAGTTGGTAAGACTGGCAACGCGGGCACGGGTAGCCTCTTCGAAGACCGAGACCGAATTCGTGAGGATATTGGAATGAAACTGCTCGCGCTTGGTGAGGAAGGTCTGCAGCGCGGCAATGCCGACCGCGCCGCCGAGATTGCGCATCATGTTGAAGAGTGCCGAGGCGGAGCCGGCATTTTCCTGCTCGATGCCGGCGGTCGCGATTGCCGTCAGCGGCGTGAAGGCGAGCGCCTGGCCGACGGCACGCACGATGTTCGGCCAAAAGAGCTGATCGCTGGCATAATTGCTCGTCATGTAGATGTTCATGAAGTTCGAAGCGGCAAAGAGCGCGAAGCCGACGATAATCAGCAGGCGGGCATCGATGCGCTTCATTAGACGTGGCACCAGGGGGATCAGGATCAACTGCGGAATACCGGTCCAGGCGAGCACCATGCCGATCTGCTCGGAATTGTAGCCCTGGATGCGGGTCAGATAGATCGGCAGGATGAAGACCGAGCCATAAAGGGCAACACCCATCAGGAAATTGGCGATGATGCCGAAGCCGAAATTGCGGCGCGCCAGCAGGCGCAGGTTGAGGAGCGGATGGGCGGCGCGGAGCTCGATGACGAGAAAGAGCGTCAATGAGACAGCGGCGATGACGGAGAGACGGACGATGAAGGGGGACCCGAACCAGTCGTCCTTGTTGCCTTCTTCGAGCACGGTCTGCAGCGCGGCAAGGCCAACCGCCATAGTGATAATGCCGGGCCAGTCGCCCTTGGCGAGCAGCGAAAGGTTCATCGGCGCGCGGTCGAGCGAGATCCAGAGCATGCCGACCATCAGCATGCCGGGCACGAGATTGACATAGAAGATGTATTCCCAGCCCCAGTTTTCGGTGAGATAGCCGCCGATGGTCGGGCCGATGGCCGGCGCGAAGGTCGCGGAAAGGGCAAAGAGGGCAAGGCCCATCGGCTGCTTGGGCTTCGGCAGCAGCGTGATGATGATGGTGAAGGCCATGGGGATCAGCACGCCCCCGGAAAAGCCCTGTATGGCGCGCAGGATGATCATCTGCTGCAGGTTTGCGGCAAAGGCGCAGGCGACTGAGAAGATGAGAAAGAGAATGGCATTGGTCAGCAGATATTTGCGGACGGAAAAGACGCGCGCCAGCCAGGCGCTGAGGGGAATGACGACGATCTCGGCGATCAGGTAGGAGGTCGAGATCCAGCCGCCGTCATCCGTTCCTGCGCCGATCGCGCCCTGGATGTCCGCGAGTGATGCATTGACGATCTGGATGTTCAAAACGGCCATGAAGGCGCCAAGCGTGGAGCCCACCACGGCGGTCCACATGCGCAGCGGGCTCATGGCAGGCCGCGCAGCCGGCGTGGCGACAGCGTTCGCGGATGCGGCGGAATTGTTGTTTGCGGCGATCTGAAGAGTGGTCACGATGTTTCTCCGTCCGGCTGATGCCGGAACAATCTCATGACGATGTTGAGGTGATAATCGACAAAGGAAGGGAAGATTACTCAGCGTCGTTGGATAATTTCTCGGCATTGGCCGTCGAGGTCTGGACTGCCTTGGTATCGATTTCAGGTTCGACCGACATGCCGGAGCGCAGCAACCCCGCCAGCTGCTCGTCATCGATGACGATCTTCACCGGGATGCGCTGGACGATCTTGGTGAAATTGCCCGTTGCGTTGTCCGGCGGCAGCAGCGAGAACTCCAACCCGCTTGCCGGCGAGAGGCTGTCGACATGACCCTTGATGGCGACATCAGGGAAACTGTCGACCTTGATCTCGACCGATTGGCCGGGGCGCACATAGGTCAGCTGCGTCTCCTTGAAATTCGCAACGACATAGACCGAATGCAGCGGCACCACCGCCATCAGCTGCGTGCCGGAGGTGACATATTGTCCGACGCGGATCGAGCGGGCGCCGACCGTGCCATCGACGGCCGCGACGATGTTCGTATAGGACAGGTTGAGTTCTGCCTGCTGGACCGCGGCAGCGGCACGGTCGCGCTGGGCGACCGCCTGATCGCGCTGTGTCTGCAGCACCGGCACTTTGTTCCGGGCCGCAACGACCGCGGCCTGATCGCGTTCGACGGCAGCGGCAGCCTGCTTGCTGGCCGATTGCGTCTCTTCGGCGCGCGATTGGGTGCCGACGCCGTTGGTGATCAGCCGTGCCGACCGCGCTGCGTCCGAGATCGCATAGTCCAGGGAAGCCTTCGAAGAATCGACCGTTGCCTGGGCCTGCGTGATCAGCGATTGCTGCAGCAGGATCTGGGCGTCGATATTGGCGATCGCCGCATCGGCAGCCTTGAGATCCGCCTTCGCCTGGGAAAGAGCCGCCTGGAAATCGCGATCGTCGATGCGGGCAAGCACCTGACCGACCTTGACCGTGTCATTGTCGTTGACGAGCACTTGCCTGATGTAGCCGGCGACCTTCGGTGCGATCGTCGTGTAGTCGGCCTTCACATAGGCGTCGTCGGTCGATTCGATGAAGCGTCCGACCGTCCAGTAGCGATAGCCGAAATCGGCGCCAAAGGCGACGCCGGCCAGCAGCGCGGCCGCAAGCACGCCGCGCTTGACCAGCTTGCGGCCAGCCTTTGGGGCGATGGCAGCGGCAGGCGCGCCGACAACCGGGCCTTGTGGCGCCTCGGCGGCTGGAGACTTTGCCACTTCGCCGGCCGGTGCTGCATCGGCCTGGCTTGCGTTTCTGAACGCCTCGTTGCGGGGTAGTTCGACCATTGTCCGTTTCCTTCAGCATTGAGCCCGTTTGCGTAGGCCCCTTTTTGATGCGATGAAGATGCGTCCGAACGGTCCCTCTGATAATCTCCTCAAATCTTGAAGGATCATCAACTCACAGCGGATAATCCGAGGACGATATGGATCGGCTGACCAGCCTAATAGTCTTTGGCCGGGTGGTGGATAGCGGCGGTTTTTCCGCGGCCGCCCGCCGGCTCAACATGTCCGTCACCATGGTGGGCAATCATGTGCAATCGCTGGAAGATCGTCTCGGCGTGCGGCTCCTCAACCGCACGACGCGCAGGGTCAGCCTGACGGAGACAGGCAAATATTATTATGAGCGCTCCTCGCAGATCCTTGCCGATCTCGAGGAGGCCGATCGGACGGCCGGCGCTCTCAGCACCATGCCGCGCGGTACGCTGAAGATCTATACCAGCGGCGCCATCGTCCGCTTCCTGCTTCCCGTCGTTAACGAATTCATGACGCAGTATCCGGCGATCTCGCTTGACTTCAACGTCGGCGAGCGCTCGATCGATATGATCGAAGAGGGCTGCGATCTGATGATCCGCACCTTGCCGGCGCCGGATTCGACTCTTGTCTCGCGCAAGCTCACGCCCTGGCGCCATATGCTCGTCTGCTCGCCTGAATATCGCGACACGCATCCCTTGCCGAACGTACCGGCCGATCTCGTAGCGCATAATTGCCTGCAATATACCCACTATCCCTATGGCGACGAATGGCGTTTCGAGGATGCCGAGGGCAAGCAGCAAGGCGTCAAGATCTCGGGCAATGTCGTCTCGAACAGCGCTGAGACTTTGCGCTATCTCCTGGCCAGCGGACAGGGCATCTTCCTTGCCCCGAGCTTCATCGTCTTTGAAGATGTCGCCGCAGAGCGCCTCGTGCACGTCATGCCCGATTATCGTGCCGTGGAGTTCACGATCAGCGCGATCTATCCGAACCGCAGCCATCTGCCGACAAAGGTGCGATTGTTCATCGACCTTCTGGCGGAACGCTTCATCGAACACCGCAAATGGATGACCTGAGCGGCCATGTCTTAACCTGCGCTCTGCATGCTGATGGCTGGATTATTGCTTATTGGCGGCAAGTGACGCCGATGTATCCGGCTTGCACAAGCGATACGCGGCATTCGGTTTACACTTTGGCGAAATAAGGATATCCTTTGTCCTTGATGGAGGCCAGCGAAGATCGGCCCCTTGGAATAAATTTTATGATCTTGAAAAGCCAAGTCGAATGGGCACTTCATTGCTGCGCCATTCTAGCGGGTCTGCCCGACGGTCGTTATCTCTCCACCAAAGCACTGGCCGAATTCCATGGGCTTCCCAAGGAATATCTTTCCAAGGCTCTGCAAGGCCTGTCGCAGGCGGGGCTTGTCGATACGACCCTTGGTCCTTCGGGCGGCTACCGGCTGGCGAAGCCGCCGGCCGAACTGACCTTCCTTGAGATCGTCGAGGCCGTCGAGGGCCGGCAGCGCACCTTTGTCTGCAACAACATCCGGGCCAATAATCCCTGCCGCCCGAAGGGCTATTGCGAAAGCAGCCCATGCGCCGTCGCGCGCATCATGTGGGAGGCTGACGAAGCCTGGCGGGCAAAATTGCGTGGGGTCAAGCTGTCGGATCTTGTCGGCATCCTGTCGCAGGAAGTCGCGCCGGAGATTTGGAAGAGCTCCTTCGAATGGGTGCTAGAGCGTGCCGGATGAAAGCTGCCTGACCACGGCTGCGGCGGGGTCGGCACCCTCGGCGGGCGGCAGGCAGAAGAAGCTTTGTTCCGGCATTGCCAATGCGAGGCCATTCGTCCTGCAGTGCTGATAGACGAGATCGATGATCTCGTTTTGCGCCGGCGTGCGCGTGGCTGCGCTCGCCACGCGGAACTGCAACTCGACCTCGATGGCAATCGCGTCGATTGTCTTGAGCGCGATGGCCGGCGGCGGGTTCCTGACGATCCGTTCGCAGTCCTGCAGCGCGATGAGCATGATCTCCTCGATGACGTGCGGCCTATGGGTCGCGGCAATCCGGATCGTCAGTGCAACCAGATGCGACTCGTCCGGACGGCTGCGATTGGTCACGCCCTGTTTTGCCAGGACGCTGTTGGGCAGGACGACGACATTGTGCCCGCCGGTCAAAAGATTGGTGGAGCGCCAGTTGGTTTCCGTGACACGCCCCTCGGTGCCGTCGCTCAATTGGATCCAGTCGCCGATGGCGTAGGCACGACCGAGCGCCAGCGCGATCCCGGAGAAAACGTCGGCCAGCGTGTTCTGCAGCGCCAGGCCGATGATGACCACCACCACGCCCGAGGTGGCAATGAGCGGCCCGATCGGCGCGCCGAAGACGAAGCCGATGACCGACAGCGCCACGCCGAGATAGACGACGCCGACGATCAGATCCTGGAGAAGATGCGCTTCCTGTGGCCGCCGGTTGAGGGTGATGTAGATATGGACGAAGCCGATCATCGTCCATGCAAGATGGAGCCACCAGAGGATCCTTGCGGACTTGGCGAGCAGAATGCCGGCCTCCTGAAGCTCGGCATCGTCGAGACGATAGGGCGAAATTCCGGCAAGCCAGAGCACGAGGCTCATGCCGGCGAAGAACAGGATCTGCACGATCAAGCGCGCGGTCGGACGGCTGCGTCCCTGAATATGCCAAATGAGAATTCCGGCAAGCCCTAGAAGATTGATCAGGACGAGCGGAAGGGAATGATGTTCGCCAAACATGACGGGCTCACCGACGATGGTTTCCAACAGGGGTGCGGCAGGCTGAATAGAAGGGCAGGCGAGGTGGGAGCGAGTGCCTTGAGCACCCGCCCCAACCCAGCTACCGCTATTTCTTGATCGGGAAGGTCAGTTCCTTCTGGCTGCTGTCGACGACGAAGACCGCGAGCAGCTTGGCAGGCTTGGTCTTGCTGGCATTCTCGCTGACGCCATGGCGATCGCCCGGCATCTCGGAGAAGTTCTCGCCCGCCTTGTAGACCTTGACGGGACCATCATTGACCTGGCTGCGGATCGCACCCTCCAGAACGGTCGCATAGATGAAGGCCGAGTTCGGGTGGGTGTGGGCCGACGAGAAGCCGCCGGGACCATATTCGACCAGAACACCCTTCATGCTCTTGCCGGGCACATTCGGCAATTCATGGCTATAGACGAGGGTCACCTTGGCGTCCTTGTCGCCGGCATCATGGGCGGCGGCCGTAGTGGACAACAGAGCGGTCAGGGCAAGGGTAAGGATTGGCTTGATCATCTCGAAATTTCCTTTCTCGAAGGCTGAACGATGCGCCGCCCGCGACGGCCCATCGTCGTCCTCTTATTTGCAGGCCCTTATTGACGGGCATTCATTTACGGGCGGAGGTCGCGAACCACTGTTCGAAGGTGACATGGCCGAGGCGGGGATTGTTGTCGGAGACAAGCGAACCGTCCTCCAGTTTGGTGCCGAAATAGCGGGCATCGGGATCGCCTTCGACATGGCGCGCATCGCCCATGGCCTTCAGATAGCGGGTGACGAGCTCGTTCATCCGGACGCGTTCCGGGCCGGAGATCTCGATCACGCCATTGATGGGCGCTGCCGTCGCAACAGTGGCCATGGCGTCGGCCACGTCGTCGGAGGCGATCGGCTGCACGTAGCCCGTCGGCAGCCGCACGACGTTGCCGATGGTGGCGGATTGGGCGATGCCACTCAAAAATTCCATGAACTGCGTCGAGTCGACGATCGTATAGGGTATGCCGGATTCCCGGATGACCTTTTCCTGCGCGACCTTGGCGCGCATATAGCCGCTGCCAGGCAGGCGATCGACGCCGATGATGGAAAGGGCGATGTGATGTTTGACGCCGGCGGCCTTTTCGGCCGCTACCAGATTGCGGCCCGAGGTCTCGAAGAAATCGAGCACGGCCTTGTCCTCGAAGGAGGGCGAGTTTGCGAGGTCGATGACGACGGAGGCGCCGGCGAGCGCCTCGGCTAGTCCTTCGCCGGTGATCGTGTTGACGCCGGTATTCGGGGCGGCGGCGATGACGTCATGGCCTTGGCTGCGGAGGCGGTCGGCCGTTTTCGAACCGATCAGGCCGGTTCCGCCGATGATGACGATTTTCATGAGCTTCTCCATTTGCGGCCGCTTCGCACACCGCATTATTCATTCGTTGCTGAATGGTTGGTTGAGGATCAGGCCGGCCGAACCGGGCGCGACTATGAAGGCTGCGCGCCGGTTCGGCC
>NZ_JBNDIC010000006.1:0-197513 GCF_056755475.1 Rhizobium sp. KNZ2-6A
ACCATGCCGCTCGAGGACATCAACAAGGGGTTTGACCTCATGCATTCCGGAAAGAGTGTCAGGGGCGTCGTGGTTTATTGATCATCCAAGGAAATTATGGACCGGAGCGACATTCAGCGCTCCGGTCCAATTTATTCATGAACGGCTGTATCTGTTGTGCTACTGTTCCGTGGGTAAGGACCAGGACATTGTCATGCATCGAAACCAATCTGTTTCATTGACCGACCGCCAGCAAAAGCTTGTCGACCAACTTGTCGGATCGGGCCGTTATCACGGCGCGAAGGATGTCATCACAGCGAGCTTGCGCTTACTTGAAGACCACGAAAGACAGGCGAATGCCTTCATCGCGGATATGGAACGAGAGATTGCTCTCGGTTTGGAAAGTGGAGAGGCTAAACCGATGGAATCGGTGGACGAATTGCTGTCGATGTTCCGTCGGCAAAAGTAACGCATGGCAGGACAGGTAATCCGAAGGCCGCTTTTCGTTGAAGATGTTCGCTCGGCCTGGGCATATATTGCGGAAGAAAACCCCACCGCCGCCGATGCTTTAGTTCGGGAATTGGAAAAACGGTATCAGATCCTCGCCGCTAATCCGCTGCTCGGTGTTCAGCGGTTTCCGAGATATCCAAATCTTCGTATGTTTCCTTTCCGACAGTACATCATAATCTATGATCCACTGGCGAACGGTTCCGGCGTAGAACTGATCCGCCTACTCCACGCCGCGAGAGATTATCATCGCTTCTTTGATGATTGATGCCATGTCTTTCATCGTTCCCGGATGTTCCATTTTAAGCTTAGCACAATGATTTATGTCGATGCCGATGCCTGTCCGGTGAAACCGGAGATCCTGAAGGTTGCCGAACGCCACGGCATCGAGGTGACCTTTGTCGCCAATTCGGGGCTGCGGCCATCGCGGGATCCGATGGTGCATAACGTCATTGTCTCCAACGCCTTCGATGCCGCCGACAACTGGATCGCCGAGCATGCGGGCGCCGGCGACATCGTCGTCACCGCTGACGTGCCGCTTGCCGGCCGCTGCGTCGCGACCGGAGCGCTGGTGACGGGGCCGACGGGGCGCATCTTCGACAAGACGAATATCGGCATGGCAACGGCCATGCGCGATCTCGGCGCTCATCTTCGCGAAACCGGCGAAAGCAAGGGCTACAACGCCGCTTTCTCGCCGCGGGACCGCTCCGCCTTTCTCGAAACCTTCGACCGGCTTTGCCGGCGTGCCAGAGCATGATCCCAAAAAGTGCGCGGCGTTTTTTGGATAAGATCATGCAAAATCAAAACCCCAGAGCTTGATGGCGTTCGAAGAAAAGTCATCAAGATCTGAAACCAATCAAACGCCTGGAGACCAGCCGTGAACATTATTTCCCAGAACACCGCCTTCGGCGGCATGCAGGGTGTCTTCTCGCATGAGTCCGAAGCCTGCAAATGCGAGATGACGTTCGCTGTCTTCGTGCCACCGCAGGCGGTCAAGGAGCCCCGCCCCGTTCTTTGGTATCTTTCCGGCCTCACCTGCACCCACGCCAACGTCATGGAAAAGGGCGAGTATCGCCGCATGGCCGCCGAGCTTGGTCTGATCATCGTCTGCCCGGACACCAGTCCGCGCGGCAATGATGTACCGGATGAGCTGACCAATTGGCAGATGGGCAAAGGCGCCGGCTTCTATCTCGACGCCACCGAGACGCCCTGGGCCGAAAACTATCGGATGTACAGCTACATCACCGAGGAACTACCCGCGCTCATATCAAAGCAATTCCGTGCCGATATGAGCCGCCAGGGCATCTTCGGCCATTCCATGGGCGGCCATGGTGCCATGACGATCGCACTGAAGAACCCCGAGCGTTTCAAGAGCTGCTCGGCCTTTGCCCCGATCGTACAGCCGTCGACGGCCGATTGGTCCGCACCTGCCCTCGAAAAATATCTCGGCGACGACAAGACCGCGTGGCGCCGCTATGACGCCTGCGCGCTCGTCGAAGACGGCGCCCGATTCCCGGAATTCCTTGTCGAACAGGGCAAGGCCGACAGCTTCCTTGAAAACGGCCTGCGTCCCTGGCTGTTTGAAGAGGCGATCAAGGGCACCGGCATCGGCCTGACGCTGCGCATGCATGAGCGCTACGACCATTCCTACTACTTCATCTCGTCCTTTATGGATGATCATCTGAAGTGGCACGCCGAACGCCTGGCAAAGTGAATGTCTTGAAAAGGGCCTTCGGCAAAGGCATATACCCAATGCGCAGACGACTGCGGCGGCCGGCGGATATGACCAGCCGTAGATACCGCGGGGACGGCCTCGCTCTTAATGATGGAGCGTAAAATGGCTTGGTTCCTGCTTTTCCTCGCAGGCTTGTTTGAAATCGGCTGGGCGGTCGGCCTCAAATATACCGACGGCTTCACCCGGCTACTGCCGACGGTCCTAACCGTCATTTCCATGGTCATCAGCGTCGTGCTGCTTGGTCTTGCCGTAAAGACCCTGCCGATGGGCACGGCCTATGCGGTGTGGACCGGCATCGGCACCGTCGGCACGGTTCTCCTCGGCATATGGCTGCTCGGCGATCCCGCCACTTTCGTCCGACTGCTCTGCATCGGCCTGATCGTGGCCGGCATTGCCGGCCTCAAGCTCGCGGCCTGACAGGCTGCAAGCGGCGCTGGCGATTGTCCAGCGCCCATTTTCCCGGTCCGGCAAACACCAGAAACAGGAAGATGAAGCAGAACAGCACTGCGCCATCTCCCTCATTGTTGGCCGGGAAGAAATTGATCGGCATATGCACCATGAAATAGGCGATCGCCATTTCGCCGCTGAGGAGGAAAGCGACTGGGCGGGTGAAGAGACCAAGCAGGACGAGGATGCCGCCCACGAACTCGATGATCGCAGCCACGAAGAACAGCGTCGTGATGGTATAAGGCGCCGGCGGAAAGCCGAAGAGCTTCTGCGTGCCATGTTCGATGAACAACAGGGCAGTCACGATTCGCAGAATTGAGAGGGCTGTGGGCTGATAGGGCGACAAGCGTTCGGAAAGTGACATGAAGATCTCCGTTCGAAGGGGGATGCGAAGGGAGATCCTGTCGAAAGTATTCTCGCTTCGCTGACAGAGGCATCAACACGCGAGAGACGGATTTATTCGGCAGGCTGGTGCTCGAGCCTGCCGAATAAATGGATTACTTCTTGTTGTTGTCCAGCGCCAGAAGGCCCGGACCTGCGAAGATCAGGAACAGGAAGAGGAAGCAATAGAGGATGGCTCCGTCACCGCCATTGTTGGCCGGGAAGAAATTCTTCGGATAATGCGCCATGAAATAGGCGACCGCCATATTACCGCAGAGAATGAAGGCAACCGGGCGGGTAAAGAATCCGACGACCGTCGCCAATCCCCCGACAACTTCGATGATACCCTGAACCAAAAGCAAGGTCGGCAGCGGGCTTGGAAATTGACCGCCGGCCGGAAAGCCAAACAGCTTCTGCGTGCCATGTTCGATGAACAGCAGGCCGGTCACGATACGCAACACGGTAAGAGCATAGGGCTGATATTGGTTCAGCCGATCGGAAAGCGCCATTTTAAACTCCAGTTTTAACTCCGCCACGAGGAAGCATTAGTGCGGACAGTCGCGAACGTGAAAACACGGCTTCTGACGGCAGATCAATTTTCCGTGTGGTATCCGTGGCCTGTTGTCACAGACCTATAGCGGAATGTTGTCGTGCTTCTTCCAGGGATTGGTCAGATCCTTGTTGCGCAACATCCGGAGCCCCTGCGCCAGCCGGCGCCGCGTCGAGCGCGGCATGATCACCTCGTCGATATAGCCGCGCTCGGCGGCGACGAAAGGCGACAGGAAACGATCCTCGTACATCTTCGTATGCGCCGCGATCTTATCCAGATCGGCGATATCCTTGCGAAAGATGATTTCGACGGCCCCTTTGGCGCCCATGACGGCGATCTGCGCTGTCGGCCAGGCATAGTTGAGGTCGCCGCGCAGATGCTTCGAGGCCATGACGTCATAGGCGCCGCCGAAGGCCTTGCGGGTGATGACGGTCAGTTTCGGCACGGTCGCCTCGGCATAGGCAAAGAGCAGCTTGGCGCCATGCTTAATCAGCCCGCCATATTCCTGTGCCGTACCCGGCAGGAAGCCCGGCACATCGACGAAGGTGACGATCGGGATATTGAAGCAATCGCAGAAGCGCACGAAGCGTGCCGCCTTTCGCGACGCATCGCTGTCGAGCACGCCGGCGAGCACCATCGGCTGATTGGCAACGAAGCCGACCGTGGCACCCTCGATGCGACCGAAACCGCAGACGATGTTCCTGGCGAAACTTTCCTGTATTTCAAAGAAATCGCCCTCATCCGCGATCTTCAGGATCAGCTCCTTGATGTCGTAGGGCTTGTTGGCATTGGCCGGGATCAGCGTATCGAGCGAGTTATCCGGCTCCGTCACGGATTGATAGTATTCGATCTCCGGCACCGTCGCCGTGTTCGACTGCGGCAGGAAATCGATGAGACGGCGCACCTGCAGCAGCGTATCGACATCATTGTCATAGGCAGCATCCGCGATCGACGATTTCGTCGTGTGTACCGAGGCGCCGCCGAGCTGCTCGGAGGTAACGGTCTCGTTGGTGACGGTCTTCACCACATCCGGCCCGGTGACGAACATGTAGGACGTGTCGCGCACCATGAAGATGAAATCGGTCATGGCGGGAGAGTAGACATCGCCGCCGGCGCAGGGTCCCATGATGATGGAGATCTGCGGAATGACGCCGGAAGCCAGCACATTGCGCTGGAACACTTCGGCGTAGCCGCCGAGCGCGGCCACGCCTTCCTGAATGCGGGCGCCGCCGGCATCGTAAATACCGATGATCGGCGCCCGGTTCTTCAACGCCATATCCTGTACCTTGGTGATCTTTTCCGCATGTGCTTCTGAAAGAGATCCACCGAAGACCGTGAAATCCTTGGCAAAAATGAAAACAGTACGCCCGTTGACGGTGCCCCATCCGGTCACAACGCCGTCGCCGGCAATCTTGCTCTTGTCCATGCCGAAATCGGTCGAGCGATGTTCGACGAACATGTCGAATTCCTCGAAGGAGCCCTCGTCGAGAAATATGTCGATGCGCTCGCGCGCCGTCAGCTTGCCGCGCGCATGCTGCGCGTCGATCCGCACCTGCCCGCCTCCGAGCCTCGCGACCCCGCGACGGCGCTCCAGTTCCTGCAGGATTTCCTTCATGCGGTTCTCTCTCCTTCACCGCTTAGACTAGAGCATTTCGCTCTATCATTGCGCGAGCGTCTTTTGAAGCCGGCGGCTCAGTCCGCCAGCCGTGGCGTCGTCAGGGAAAAGATGGAGCGGACGCGTGCCGCGATATCCTCTGCCATCAATTCATCCGCCGTGGCCGGGTCGGGAGCGGTGGTTTTCGTCTCGAAAGACGCCATGGCGACCACGGCACCGCCGTCCACTGCCGCCGCGTCGATGTTGACCTTGGCGCTGTTGCGGTCACGATTGAAGCCGCGCGCCCTGCGAACATCGGTCAGCCGCACGGTGATTGCGACCTGTGGCAAGGGTTGGCTATAGGTGGTTGCCGCGATCGCCGCATTCACGCGATCGTTGACGGCGGCGACCAGCGCCGGCGACACCGGCGGCAGAGCCTGATCGGCGACGACGCTCGCGCTGCGCACGGCATAGGTCGGAGGTGGAGGGTCGACGGACCAGCTTGAGCAGGCTACCAGTGCCAAACATCCCACGAGCGCCGAAGCGACACCCGACTTCAACCACGACATGATATCCGTCCAGACCTACGAACTTTTAAGAAACGAAGGCCGATATAAAGGACTGGAAATCAACAATGTTCAACTGCGAAGCGCGGAAAAAACATCGGTCGCGGCCTGAAATTCCTCAAAACGTTGTGCACGACGCAGCTCGGCCTCTTCATCGCTGCCCCAATGCTCGATCGTCCAGTCTTCATCGAGATGGGCAAGCGACCAGACGTCAGTGAGCGGCAGGAAACCTTCGGCAAACGCCAGCGCCAGGATCGCCGAGCCGGTGAGCGTCGTGATCGTGTGCAGGCTCGCAAGCTCCATCGGCGTGTCATACTTGCGCAAGGCGGCGGCGAAGGCTGCAGTGGCTTCGCCGGGCTGTTCTTGATGCATGACCCCTTCGGCCAGGATGAAGCGGGCGCCGATATCGCGCGCCGCCCATTCGATCACCGGGTTCCAGCGTTCCGACTGTCGCTCGACAAGGCGCTCCGGCGCGTCGGCGCGGTAGCAGAGCAGATCGCTGCCGGAGAAGCGGACGATTTCGTCGAACACCGCGTGGCCCTCCGTCGCAACGCCGTCGATGGCCGTGTTGACGAGGCGCGTCACCGGCATCTTTGCAGGGTCGATGACATCGACCTGTCGCGCCCATTCGGCAGCCACCAGCCTGGCAAGCGCTTCCGTCGGAACTGCTAGGGAATGCCGTGCCGGCGTCTTCACCACCTTGCCGTCAAGAGCGATGGCATGGCCGCCCTCGTCCGCGCTGATCGTCACATCCTTGTAGAAGCGTTTCGGCAGCGGCTTCTTCATCTGGATCTGCGCGCGGCGGATCGGATCGGGATGGCTAAGACCTTCGGAAAGATCGTTCAACAGGTCGCGCATGGCGTCACCTCAGAGAATATGGCTCAACAGGTCGTTCGGATGGTGGGCGATGGCATCGGCTCCGGCCGCCAGCAGCTCCTCGACCGAGGCATAGCCCCAGGCAACGCCAATGGCAGTCGCACCCGCCGCCTTCGCCATCTGCATGTCGTAGATGGCATCGCCAATCACGATCGTATCATGCGGATCCATGCCGGTTTCGTCGCAGCATTCCGTCACCATCGCCGGATGCGGCTTGGACGGGCAATCGTCGGCGGTGCGCGAGACAATGAAATAGGGCGTGAAATCGTTGATCTCAAGGATATGGGTCAGGCCGCGGCGGGATTTGCCCGTCACCGCGCCGATCAGCAGTTCATCGCGGGCCGCAAGCGTCTCGATCAGCGGCTTGATGCCGTCGAAGAGCGGCGTCAGCATGTCCGCCTCGTCCCGTACGTCAGTAAAGATCGACTTGTAATGCGCCGTCATCGCGATCGCTTCGTCGTCGACATGCGGCTTGCCCTGCAGGCGGGCGATGGCGATATCGAGCGTCAGGCCGATGATCGACTTGGTCGCCGAAACATCCGGGCGCTTATAGCCGAAGGCGACAAAGGTTCGCGCCATGACCTCGTGGATAAGCCGCGCGCTGTCGACCAGCGTGCCGTCGCAATCGAAAAGGACCAGCCTCATTCGTCGTCCGGCTCCCCTGCCGATTCCATATCAAAGCCGAGAAGGTTCCAAGTCTGCACCATATGCGGCGGCAGAGGCGCGGTGACGCGCAGGCGTCCGCCGTTCGGATGCGGGATATCGATATGGCGTGCATGCAGATGCAGGCGCTTCTGGACACCGCCCGGAAAATCCCAATTCGGATCGTCATCGAAATATTTCGGGTCCCCGATGATCGGATGGCCCATATGCAGCGCATGGACGCGCAGCTGGTGGGTACGGCCGGTATAGGGCTCCATTTCCAGCCAGGCGAGGCTCTGAGCAGCCGTTTCGAGCACGCGATAGTAGGAAATGGCGTGATCGGCGCCCTCCTCTCCATGCTTGGCGATGCGCATGCGGTCGCCATCCGGCGTCGCTTCCTTCACCAGCCAGGTGGAGATCTTGTCCTCGTGCTTGCGCGGCACGCCCTTGACGAGCGACCAATAGGTCTTCTTGGTGTCGCGCTCGCGAAAGGCCGCGGTCAGCTTCTGCGCTGCACCGCGCGTGCGGGCAACGACGAGCACGCCGGATGTGTCGCGGTCGAGACGGTGCACAAGGCGCGGCTTCTCGCCCTTCTTGCTCGTCCACGCCTCCAGCATCTTGTCGATATGACGCGTAAGGCCGGAGCCGCCCTGCACCGCAAGGCCAGCCGGTTTGTTCAGCACATAGACTTTGTCGTCTTCATGCAGCAGCATGCGCGCAAGAAGCTCGGCGTCGCCGGAATGTTTGAGGTCATTGCCCGCGATCGGACCGCTCTTCAGCGCCTTTGCGTCGACATCGAGCGGCGGCACGCGCACCGTCTGCCCCGGCTGCACGCGCGCATCCGTCTTCACGCGGCCACCATCAACGCGCACCTGTCCGGAACGCATCAGCTTCTGCAATTGCCCGAAGCCGAGCCCCGGGAAATGCACCTTGAACCAGCGGTCGAGGCGCATGCCGGCCTCCTCAGGCTCGACCTGTATATGTTCAATCCCGGCCATTCTTCTTCTTTCAAATACCGCGGCATGTCCCAGGAAGCGCCAAGCGCTCGTTGGACGGGGTCATGCGAATTCAAACGATGGGACCATGAGCCCCACGGCCGGAGATTTCCTAGCCTTTTGACGTGGCTTTAGAGCATTTCGAGGGAAAGTGGAAACCGGAATTACACGGCAGGATAATTTTCTGGCTCAGTTTCCCTTGGCCGAGACGACAGGCAGATCGACGTCGACCATGCCCGCCTTGTCGAACATCAGCATCACGGGCACCGTGCCGCCCTGCTTGAAAGGCGCCTTCACCTGCTTGAACATCATGTGCATCGTATTGGGCGCAAGGGTAACCGTGGCGCCGGCGGGAATGGCGACGCCGCCCTTGATTTCGCGCATCTTCATGATCTCGCCTTCCATCTTCATCTCATGCAATTCCACCTTGCCTGCGGAGGATGAGGTCACGGAGGTGAGCTTGTCGTCGGTCTTGCCGCCGTTGTGGATGGTGATGTAGCCGCCGCCGACCGGCTGGCCGGGGAGCATGGCGCGAACATAGCCGCCGCTGATATCGAGATCGCCGAGCTTCGCCGTGGCAGAGCCCGCAGGCGCTGCGCCCGCATCCATATGCATGCCCGGCATGGATTTCATCGCGCCGCTGTCCTGCGCCATCGCCCCACTAAGGGATAGCGAAAATGTGCCAATCGAAATCAGCAATGCGGCGGAATAGCTGCGGTTCATGGTCATCTCCTGCCCGGCTCCTCAATCGATGAGAAGGGATAGCCTCTCCCATGACAGTTGCAAAGGCCCGCAATCATTAGGGAACGCAGGATTGAGCGGCGCGACAAAAATTTGTTCAGCGGCGACATTTGCCCCTTGCCATCTTTGGCCGCGACCGGATAATGGCAACTGACCTTGTTGGGAGAATCCGGCGCGAGCCGGTGCCGAAGGAGCAACCGCCCCGGAAACTCTCAGGCCAAAGGACCAGCAAGGGGCAGACGGAACTCTGGAGAGAAGCGCGTAAGCGTTCGCCGAAGGGATAACAATCTCAGGCAAACAGACAGAGGGGGCTCATCGTAAGGCGCAGTCGCGCCGAAAGTGTGAGCTCTGCGCTTCGAGATAAGCGCAAAACCCGGAGGCGTCATTTGGACGAGACCGCTGCCCTCAAGACAACACCCCTTCACGCCCTGCATCTGTCGCTCGGTGCCCGCATGGTGCCGTTCGCGGGCTATGACATGCCCGTGCAATATGCACCCGGCGTTCTGAAGGAACATCTTTGGACCCGATCCTCCGCCGGCCTGTTCGATGTGTCGCATATGGGTCAGGTAACGATCCGCGCCCGCTCCGGCAAATATGAGGATGCGGCGCTTGCGCTGGAAAGCCTCGTGCCGGTCGATATTGTCGGCCTCGCCGAAAATCGTCAGCGCTATGGTTTCTTCACCGACGATAAAGGCGGCATCCTCGACGACCTGATGATAACCCATATGGACGACTATCTTTTCGTCGTCGTGAACGCCGCCTGCAAAGAGCAGGATTTCGAGCATCTTCAAGAGCATATCGGCGAGAGCTGCGAAGTTACATTACTCGATCGCGCGCTCATTGCCCTTCAGGGACCGCGCGCCGTCGATGTGCTTGCCGAGCTATGGGCCGACATCGCCCACATGAAGTTCATGGACGTGCGCCATTGTCGCCTCCATGACGTCTCCTGCCTCGTGTCGCGCTCCGGCTATAGCGGCGAAGACGGTTTCGAAATCTCCGTACCAGCAGACAAGGCCGAGGATATCGCCAAGCGGCTGCTGGAGCATCCGGATGTGCAGCCGATCGGCCTCGGCGCCAGGGACTCGCTGCGCATCGAGGCCGGTCTCTGCCTCTATGGCAATGACATCGACCAGACGACGACGCCGATCGAAGGCGCGCTGGAATGGGCCATTCAGAAGGCCCGCAAGACCGGTGGCGCACGCGCCGGCGGCTTTCCAGGAGCACCTCGTATTCTCGGCGAACTCGATGGCGGCACCTCACGCCGCCGCGTCGGCCTGAAGCCCGAGGGCAAGGCACCGGTACGCGGTCACGCCAAGCTCTATGCCGATGCCGAAGGCAAGACGGAGATCGGCGAAGTCACCTCGGGCGGTTTCGGCCCGAGCGTCGAATCTCCGGTCGCCATGGGCTATGTGCCGACCGAGTTCACTGTCCCCGGCACCATCATCTACGCTGAAGTGCGCGGCAAATACCTGCCTGTTGTCGTCAGTGCTCTGCCTTTCATCAAGCCCACCTACAAACGTTGAACGTCTTTTCCAGAGAGGATTATCCATGCTGAAATTCACCGAAGAACACGAGTGGTTGAAGATCGAAGGCGATGTCGCGACGGTCGGCATCACGGCGCATGCGGCCGAACAGCTCGGCGACCTCGTTTTCGTCGAATTGCCGGAAGTCGGCGCCAGCTTCTCCAAGGGTGCTGATGCGGCAACCGTCGAATCCGTCAAGGCGGCCTCCGAAGTCTATTGTCCGCTCGACGGAGAGATCACCGAAGTCAACGAAGCCATCACCGCCGATCCGGCGCTGGTCAATTCCGACCCGATGGGTGCCGGCTGGTTCTTCAAGCTTAAATTGAAGAATGTAAGCGATGTTGATGGTCTTCTTGATGAATCCGGTTACAAGGAGCTGATCGGATAATGACGACGCCTACGGAATTCACATTCACCGACTACCAGCCATATGATTTCGCCAATCGTCGCCATATCGGCCCGTCTCCCTCCGAGATGGCCGATATGCTCAAGGTGATTGGCTACAACAGCCTCGATGGCCTGATCGACGCGACGTTGCCGCCGGCCATCCGCCAGAAAACGCCGCTCGCCTGGGGTGCGCCGATGACGGAGCGCGAGGCGCTCGACAGGCTGCGCGAGACCGCCAACAAGAACAAGGTCCTGGTTTCCCTCATCGGCCAGGGCTATTACGGCACGATCACGCCGCCCGTCATCCAGCGCAATATCCTGGAAAACCCGGCTTGGTACACGGCCTATACGCCCTACCAGCCTGAGATCAGCCAGGGCCGCCTCGAGGCGCTGCTGAACTACCAGACGATGATCAGCGACCTCACCGGTCTCGATGTCGCCAATGCATCACTGCTAGACGAAGCGACCGCCGCGGCTGAAGGCATGGCGATGGCGGAACGCGTCGCGAAATCGAAGGCGAAAGCCTTCTTCGTCGATGCCGAATGCCATCCGCAAACCATCGCGCTGATCAGGACCCGCGCCGAGCCGCTCGGCTGGACCGTCATCGTCGGCAATCCCTTCACCGATCTCGATCCGGTCGATGTTTTCGGCGCGATCTTCCAGTACCCGGGCACGCATGGTCACATCAACGACTTCAGCGGCCTGATCGCACGCCTGCACCAGACAGGTGCCATCGCCATCATGGCGGCCGATCTTCTTTCCCTGACGCTGCTGAAATCTCCCGGCGAGATGGGCGCGGATATCGCCATCGGCTCCTCGCAGCGCTTCGGCGTTCCTGTGGGATATGGCGGCCCGCATGCGGCCTACATGGCCGTCAAGGACGACTACAAGCGCTCCATGCCCGGCCGTCTCGTCGGCGTTTCGGTCGATGCTCGCGGCAATCGCGCCTATCGCCTGTCGCTGCAGACCCGCGAACAGCATATCCGCCGCGAAAAGGCGACGTCGAATATCTGCACCGCCCAGGTCCTGCTTGCCGTCATGGCCTCGATGTATGCGGTCTTCCACGGTCCGCAGGGCCTGAAGGCGATCGCACAGCAGGTCCACCAGAAGGCCGTTCTGATGGCCAAGGGGTTGGAGAAGCTCGGCTATACCGTCGAACCGGAAGCCTTCTTCGACACGATCACCGTCGAAGTCGGCCACATGCAGGCTCTGATCCTGCGCGCGGCCATCGCCGAGGGCGTGAACCTGCGCAAGGTCGGCGAGACCAAGATCGGCATCAGCCTGGACGAACGCACCCGCCCGGCAACGGTAGAGGCCGTATGGCGCGCATTCGGCGGCGATTTCCGCATTGCCGATTTCGAGCCGTCCTATCGCCTGCCGAAGACCCTGCTGCGCACCAGCGAATACCTGTCGCACCCGATCTTCCATATGAACCGCGCCGAAAGCGAGATGACGCGTTACATACGCCGTCTCTCCGACCGCGACCTGGCGCTCGACCGTTCGATGATCCCGCTCGGCTCCTGCACTATGAAGCTCAATGCGACGGCGGAAATGTTGCCGATCACATGGCCGGAGTTTTCCGATATCCATCCCTTCGTGCCGGCCGATCAGGCGCTCGGCTACCGCGAGATGATCGACGACCTGACGGAAAAGCTCTGCGCCATCACCGGCTACGACTCCTTCTCCATGCAGCCGAACTCCGGTGCGCAGGGCGAATATGCCGGCCTCCTGACCATCCGCAACTACCATATTGCCAATGGCCAGGGTCATCGCGACATCTGCCTCATCCCGACCTCCGCGCATGGCACCAATCCCGCCTCGGCGCAGATGGCGGGCATGAAGGTCGTGGTCGTCAAGGTCAGCGACGACGGCGATATCGACATGGCCGATTTCCGCGCCAAGACCGAGCAATATGCCGACAACCTCTCCTGCTGCATGATCACCTACCCGTCGACGCATGGCGTCTTCGAGGAGACTGTGAAGGAGATCTGCGATCTCGTGCACAAGCATGGCGGTCAGGTCTATCTCGACGGCGCCAACATGAACGCCATGGTCGGCCTCTCACGTCCCGGCGATATCGGCTCTGATGTCAGCCACTTAAACCTGCACAAGACTTTCTGCATCCCGCATGGCGGCGGCGGCCCGGGCATGGGTCCGATCGGTGTCAGGGCGCATCTGGCGCCTCACCTGCCCGGCCATCCGGAAACGGACGGCCGCAGCGGTGCGGTCTCGGCGGCAGCCTTCGGTTCGGCCTCCATCCTGCCGATCTCCTGGAGCTACTGCCTGATGATGGGCGGCGAAGGCCTGACGCAGGCGACGAAGGTGGCGATCCTCAACGCCAACTATATCGCGGCGCGGCTGAAGGGCGCCTATGACGTGCTCTACAAGTCCAAGACCGGACGCGTCGCGCATGAATGCATCATCGATACGCGCCCACTGGCCGCAAGCGCCGGCGTGACGGTCGACGATGTCGCCAAGCGCCTGATCGATTGCGGCTTCCACGCACCGACCATGAGCTGGCCGGTTGCCGGCACGCTGATGATCGAGCCGACCGAATCGGAAACGAAAGCCGAGATCGACCGCTTCTGCGAGGCGATGCTGGCAATCCGCGAGGAAGCCCGCGCCATCGAAGACGGCCGCATGGACAAGGCCGACAATCCGCTGAAGAACGCTCCGCACACGGTGGAAGACCTCGTCGGCGAATGGAATCGCCCCTATTCGCGCGAACAGGCCTGCTTCCCGCCCGGTGCTTTCCGGGTGGACAAATACTGGTCCCCGGTCAATCGCATCGACAACGTCTATGGCGATCGCAACCTGATCTGCACCTGCCCGCCGCTGGAATCCTATGCCGAGGCAGCCGAATAGGATTTTTGCGAAAAAGCGAAGCGGTTCAGTCGCTTCGCTGGAAACAGACATAAATCCATCGCGAAACTTGTCTATGAAAACGCCGCGCATCCGAAAGGATGCGCGGCGTTTTTGATGACGCGGCAATGGGGCCCTGGAATTCAGATTGATGCCGGAACGACCGGATTTTCATTTCGTCGCCGGGGCGAGTGGAGGCCTGTTTGCGCCGCCCCGAGTCCGACCGGCTTCTCCAATGGAGCCACCATGGCTGCATCTGCTCCGCGCCGGGAATCATCCACGATTGGCTTCTACGGAAAGGCATATGACATGATTGAGGAGACTCTTTTGGACGCGGACAATCCCGACAGCTACATTGCGGCCGCATTCGCTACCGACGATCCAGCCTCGATCGCCAGGGCATTGGGCGAAGTCGCCCGCACGCGCAACATGAGCAAGCTCGCCAAGGATGTCGGCATGAACCGTTCGGCGCTCTATCGTGCGCTGAGCGGTGATGGAAATCCGGAATTCGCGACGATCCTCAAAGTGATCAGAGCGCTCGGCCTCAAGCTGACGCCGGTATCGGCAGCAAACTAAAGCGCGTCGCGATCTTTCAGATTCGCTTTTCGCGCTTTAGGTCTTTGATTTTACGCATGTCGTTGCCGCAAAACCGCTATACACTTTTGCGCGACATGCATTAGGATTTAGCAGTCCTGTTCCGGGCGTCGCTACCCAATCGCCTCTTCGAGCAGAAGCAACACGAGAAAGCCCGCGAAGAACATCGCCGTCACCCAGGGGCGATCGGGTGTTTCATGGGCTTCGATCAGCAATTCCTCGGTGACGAGATAGAGAAGTGCGATCAGCCCGAAGGCGAAAAAACCGGTCAGAATTGGGCCGGGCAGCGAAGCGATTGGCGTCCCGAGCAAGGCGCCGATCGGCAGCAGGAGCGCAAGCGCGGCCGTAACGGCGACGATCCTCGCACGGGAACGTACGCTCTCACCAAGCTCGTTCGCCACGGTCAGGCCAAGGAACAGCACCTCGATCGTCAGAGCGATCGTCAGCAACAAGCCGACCTTCGGGCCAGCTGCAAAGCCGATACCAAGCACGAGGCCGTCAATCAGGATATCGATACCGATGGCCGCAAGGAGACCGACCGGCCCCTTGGCCCAGTTTTCCAATTGTTTGACCAGCAGCATAACGACGACGCCGATTGCGCCGCCGATCACCGTGGCCACAGGAGAGCCGCGATGCATGACATCGGGCAGGATTTCGCCGGCTGCGGCCGCGAATACGACGCCGGCGGCAAAATGCTGGATTGCGCTGACAAGGTTCGGCCCCGGCCGCGTATTCACCGCAACCGCGGCACCCGCGATGGCTGCAGCCGCCGGGATCAATGTGTAAATCCACGCCGAAGCCACCATGAAGTCCCTCCGTTATTTGCCTTGTCGACTTTATCCGGCTGCGCCGGTCAGCCAAGGAGGCGACAGAGAAACCTAGGCATGCGTCGAGCAAAGCACGAAACGCATCAAGGTGAAATACGACGAAATCTGCTTTTAGGCGGGTTGCGCGGCCTGGCGCTGAGCCGCCAGCGCGGCGAGATCGGCGGGCTTCAATTCGACGGATTCGCCGCAGCCGCAGGCCGAGGTCTGGTTCGGGTTGGTAAAGATGAAGCCCGAGCGCAGCGTCGTTGTTTCAAAGCCCATTTCCGTGCCGAGAAGATAAAGCACGGCCGACGGCTCGACCCAGACCCTCACGCCATCGCGCTCGATCAGGTCGTCCTTTGGATTCGGCTCTGTCACCAGGTCGATGGTATATTCCATGCCGGCGCAGCCGCCCTTCTTGATTCCGACGCGAACGCCCTTGGCGTCCGGTCCGGAATTTTCGACGATTGCCTTGACGCGGGCTGCTGCCGCATCCGTCATGCTCATGACTGCAAAGCCCATGGGCTCATTCTCCTTCCGCAACCGGGGTCAAGATCCGGCGCTTCGAGTCTTAATGTAAAGCCGGCGGCTGAAAGCTTCAATACCAGCCGACGGCGACCTGTGCTTCTTCCGACATGCGGTCCGGCGTCCACGGCGGATCGAAGGTCATGCTGACCTCGACGCCGGACACGCCTTCGACGGCGCCGACGGCATTTTCGACCCAGCCCGGCATCTCGCCGGCAACCGGGCAACCAGGTGCTGTCAGCGTCATGACGATTTTCACCATGCGGTCGTCTTCGATATCGATCTTGTAGATCAGGCCGAGCTCGAAGATATCGGCGGGAATTTCCGGATCGTAGACAGTTTTCAGCGCGGAAATGATGTCGTCGCTGAGGCGGGCCAGCTCATCCTCGGGGATGCTGGAATGCACGATCCCTTCGCGCACGTCGATCTTCTGTTCGCTTTCGTCGAGTGACATTGCTTGCCTCCTTAGGCAAAGAATTTCCGCGCATATTCCAATGCATCCGCCAAAGAATCCACCTCAGCGCGCGTATTGTACATGCCGAACGATGCACGGCATGTGGAGGTGACGCCAAACCGTTTCAAGAGTGGCTGGGCACAATGGGTGCCGGCACGAACGGCAACACCCTGGCGGTCGATCACCATCGAGACATCATGGGAGTGAATACCCGCCAGCTCGAAGGAGAAGATGCCGCCCTTGCCCGGCGCCGTGCCGATCATGCGCAGCGAATTGATATCCCGCAGCCGTTCCGCCGCATAGGCGGCAAGATCGGCCTCGTGGCGAGCGATCGCTTCCCGGCCGATACTGTCGATATAGTCGAGCGCGTAGCCAAGACCGATCGCCTGGACGATCGGCGGCGTTCCCGCTTCGAAGCGATGCGGCGGCTCGTTATAGGTGACGTTTTCCTCGGTAACGTCGAAGATCATCTCGCCGCCGCCCTGGAACGGCCGCATCGCTGCAAGCCGCTCCTTCTTGCCGTAGAGCACGCCGATACCCGAGGGGCCATAGAGCTTGTGACCGGTCATGACGTACCAGTCGCAATCGATATCCTGCACGTCGACGGGCATATGCACCGCACCCTGCGAGCCGTCGATCAGGACGGGAATGCCGCGCTCATGCGCGATCCGGCACACTTCCTTCACTGGAACGATGGTTCCAAGCGCATTCGACATATGGGTAATGGCGACGAGCTTGGTGCGCTCCGTGAGGCTCTTCTCGAAGTCCTCGATATGGAACGCGCCCTCGTCGTCGACAGGCACCCAGACGAGCTTGGCACCCTGCCGCTCCCGGATGAAATGCCAGGGAACGATATTGGAGTGGTGCTCCATGATGGAGACGACGATCTCGTCGCCCTCGCCGATCTCAGGCATGCCCCAGCCGTAGGCGACCGTGTTGATCGCCTCGGTCGAGTTCTTGGTGAAGACGATATCGTCGACCGACGGTGCATTCAGGAATCGGCGCACCTTTTCGCGCGCTGCCTCATAGGCTTCCGTGGCCGCATTGGAGAGGAAGTGCAGGCCGCGATGCACGTTCGCATATTCGTTCGAATAGGCATGCGAGATGGCATCGATGACGACCTGCGGCTTCTGCGCCGAGGCGCCGTTGTCGAGATAGACCAGCGGCTTGCCATGTACCGTCTTCGCCAGGATCGGAAAATCCCGGCGAATGGCTTCGACGTCATAGGCCGTTGCCGGCACGATCTTGTCCACGGGCTTTGCCTCCAATCAGGCGTGCTTTTCCAGCCAGGCCGAGATAACGCCTTCCAGCGCCTCTACCAGGGCTTCGTCTTCCAGTTCCTCGACGATCTCCGCCACGAAGGCATTGACCAGCATGGCCCGCGCCTTGTTCTTCGGAATGCCGCGCGCCATCATGTAGTAGAGATGGTTCTCGTCGATATCGGCGACGGTGGCGCCATGGCCGCACTGAACGTCGTCGGCGAAGATTTCGAGCTCCGGCTTGACCGAGAATTCGGCGTCATCCGACATCAGCAGCGTGTTGCAGGCCATCCGCGCATCCGTTTTCTGCGCATCGGGCGCAACCCGGATCATGCCCTGGAACACGCCACGGGCACGATCGAACACCACGTTGCGAACGATCTCGGTCGAGCCCGTGTGCGGCACGTTGTGGCCAAGCGTCAGCGTCACATCGGTATGCGTGTCGCCGCCCAAGAGGTTGATGCCGCGCAAGGTCAGATCGGAGCCCTCGCCCGTCACCTTCACATGCAACTCCTGGCGCACCAGCTTGCCGCCGGCATTGATGACGAAGAGCTTCAGCTTCGCATCGGCACCGAGATCGACGCGGATCTGACCGAGATGCGTATCCTCGGATCCCTGCTTCTGCAGGATGATCCAGGTAACTTCCGCACCCTTGCCGATCTTGATTTCGCTCACCGACGAAACGAGAGCGGCAGCGCCCTCCACTGCCTGATGGCGTTCGATGACCGTTGCCTTCACGCCAGCTCCGAAGGAAACCGGCAAACGGCTGTGGATCTGCCCGCCGGCATGCACGAATTGCACTTCCAGCGGCGATTCGAGTTCGGCGCCATCGGGGAAATCGATGACATAGCCATCGCGCACGAAGCTCGCATTGATGCGCCCGATGGCGTCATCCTTGTCGAGCGCTTCAAGTCCGGCGGCAGCCGTGCCATTGATCAGGCTGTCGGCATAGCGTCCGACCGCCAGGTTCTTGGCAACAGCCTTTTCACTTGCCTTCCCTTGGAGAACGGCAAAAACCGAAGATCCCTCGACCGTCGGCGGCAACGCCTCCACAAGACCCTTGCCGATGTCGCTCGGAACCAGACGCAGCAGGCTCTTGAAATCGGTATAATGCCAGGCTTCGACGCGGCGCGTCGGCAGGCCCGCGGTCTTCAGCTCGTCCAGCAGGCGATCGCGGACGGCGAAAACTTCGCCGTCACCAGGCAGATCGCCCATCTGGTCGTTATACGCCTCGATCAGCGCCGTTTCGGCTGATGTAAGGCGGTTCGTCGTCTGAATGTTCATCGACGTGTCCTTTCCGCCTCGATCAGGCTGCAGCTCCGATGATGTCGGCATAGCCGTTGGCTTCGAGCTCATGCGCCAGCGTCTTGTCGCCGGACTTGATCACCTGGCCCTTGTAGAGGACGTGAACGGTGTCCGGAACGATGTAGTCGAGCAGGCGCTGATAGTGGGTGATGACGATCACGGCGCGATCCGGAGAACGCAGCGCGTTAACGCCGTCGGCAACGATCTTCAGCGCATCGATGTCGAGGCCGGAATCGGTTTCGTCGAGCACGCAAAGCTTCGGCTCGAGCAGCGCCATCTGCAGGATTTCAGCGCGCTTCTTCTCGCCGCCGGAGAAGCCGACGTTGAGCGGGCGCTTCAGCATGTCCATGTTGATCTGCAGCTTGCCTGCGGCGTCCTTGACGCGGCGGATGAAATCCGGCGTCGTCAGCTCGTCTTCGCCGCGCGCCTTACGCTGCTCGTTCAGAGCAACTTTCAGGAACTGCATGGTGGCGACACCGGGGATTTCCACGGGATACTGGAAGGCCAGGAAAATGCCCTTGGCGGCGCGCTCGGCGGCGTCGAGCTCCAGAATGCTCTCGCCGTTATAGAGGATGTCACCCTCGGTGACTTCGTAGTCGCTACGGCCGGCGAGGATATAGGAGAGCGTCGACTTGCCGGAGCCGTTTGGGCCCATGATGGCGGCAACTTCACCTGCCTTCACGGTCAGGTCCAAGCCACGGATAATCTCGGTGCCGTCTTCGGCGATGCGGGCATGCAGGTTCTTGATTTCAAGCATTTTAGAATCCTATCGCAGGAATGAGTGTGCGGCGCGCCTGGCGCGCCAATGCTAATTCTGTTTCGTGGGCGTCAGCCGACGCTGCCCTCGAGCGAGATGCCGATCAGCTTCTGCGCTTCGACGGCGAATTCCATCGGCAGTTCCTGCAGGACTTCCTTGACGAAGCCGTTGACGATCAGTGCGATCGCCGCTTCGGTCGGAATGCCGCGCTGCAGGCAGTAGAACAGCTGATCCTCAGAGATCTTCGACGTCGTGGCTTCATGTTCGAATTGAGCCGTCGAGTTCTTCGCTTCGATGTAGGGCACCGTATGCGCGCCGCATTTGTCGCCGATGAGCAGCGAATCGCACTGCGTGAAGTTGCGTGCGTTCGATGCCTTGCGGTGAGCCGAGACCTGGCCGCGATAGGTGTTCTGCGAGACGCCGGCGGCAATGCCCTTAGACACGATACGGCTCGACGTGTTCTTGCCGAGATGGATCATCTTGGTGCCGCTGTCGACCTGCTGATGGCCGTTCGAAACCGCGATCGAGTAGAACTCGCCACGGCTGTCGTCGCCACGCAGGATGCAGGACGGGTATTTCCAGGTGATCGCGGAACCGGTCTCGACCTGCGTCCAGGAAATCTTGGAGCGATGGCCGCGGCAATCGCCACGCTTGGTGACGAAGTTGTAGATGCCACCCTTGCCGTGCTTGTCGCCCGGATACCAGTTTTGCACCGTCGAATACTTGATCTCGGCATCATCGAGCGCAACCAGCTCGACGACAGCGGCGTGCAACTGGTTTTCGTCGCGCTGCGGCGCCGTGCAGCCTTCGAGATAGGAGACATAGGCTCCCTCTTCGGCGATGATCAGCGTACGCTCGAACTGGCCTGTATTCTTCTCATTGATGCGGAAGTAGGTCGACAGCTCCATCGGGCAACGAACGCCCTTCGGCACGAAAACGAAGGAACCGTCGGTGAAAACAGCCGAATTCAGCGTCGCATAGAAATTGTCCGTCGTCGGCACCACGGAGCCGAGATATTTGCGCACCAGATCGGGATGCTCGCGGATGGCTTCGGAGATCGACATGAAGATCACGCCGGCCTTTTTCAGCTCTTCCTTGAAGGTGGTGACGACGGAGACGGAATCGAACACTGCATCAACAGCGATCCTCGGCTTCTCGACGCCGGCGAGAATTTCCTGCTCGCGCAGCGGAATGCCGAGTTTCTCGTAGGTCTTCAGAAGCTCCGGGTCCACGTCATCGAGCGACTTCGGGCCGGCGAATTTCTTCGGCGCGGCATAATAATAGATGTCGTTGAAGTCGATCTTCGGATAGTCGACGCGCGCCCATGTGGGCTCTTCCAGCGTCAGCCAGCGGCGATAGGCCTCGAGGCGCCATTCCAGCATCCATTCCGGCTCTTGCTTCTTGGCGGAAATAAAGCGGACAATATCTTCGGACAGACCTTTTGGAGCCTTGTCCATTTCGATGATGGTCTCGAAACCATACTTGTACTGGTCCACGTCAATCAGGCGAACCTGATCGACCGTTTCCTGGACTGCAGGCATTTCGTTCTCCAATCTCGCCGGATCCAAGGTCCGGCAGCTTGTCAACGTTGCGGCAGACTTATGTCTACCCCCTATGTAGTCGGCCAAAAGGGACTTTTCATCCCGCTTGGCAAGCGGAAATTTCGGTTTCCGCAAAATTGTGGCCGTTAGGCCGCCGCACCCGCCAGCTTGCGCCTTGCCGCGATGCGGGCGAAAGCAGCGATTGCGCGATCGACATCCGCCCCGGTGGTGCTCAGCCCCAGCGAAATGCGGAGCGCCCCGAGCTTGGGATCGCATCCCATCGCCACGAGCACATGGCTCTCGCCGACCTTGCCGGACGAGCACGCGGACCCGGCCGATATGGCAACACCCTCGAGATCGAAGGCGATCTGTCCGGTTTCCGATTTCAGGCCCGGCAGGGTGAAAAAGCTGGTGTTCGGAACGCGCGCGCCCTGTTCGCCATGAATAATGACGTCTGGTGCGCTCTGCCGCATGCCCTCTTCCAGCCGATCCCGCAATCGAGCAATTGCGTCATTCCGGCCTTCAAACTCATCGAGCGCCGCGGCAGCGGCCGCGCCGAAGCCGATGATGGCAAGCGTGTTTTCCGTGCCCGAACGATGGCCCTTTTCCTGTCCGCCGCCATGGATCAGCGGCTTCGGCATCAGCACCTCACCGCGCGAAACGAGCGCACCAACGCCCTTGGGGCCGCCGATCTTATGCGAGGACACGATGAGAAAATCCGCACCGATCGCATTGATATCGAGCGGAACCCGGCCGGCCGCCTGAACAGCGTCGACCACGAAGAGACCGCCCGCCGCCTGGACGAGCTTTGCCGCTTCAACGACAGGCTGGAGAATTCCGGTCTCGTTATTGGCGAGCATGATCGCCACCATTGGCAAGCCGGCCGTCTTGTCATGGGCTGATAGCATCGCTTCGAGCGCGGCAAGATCGACCATGCCTTCCGGCGTCACCGGTATTTCGCTGACATTCCCCTTGCCAAACCGTCCGCCCTCGCGCACGGCCGGATGCTCGACGGCGGATATATAAAGACGGCTGATCGTAAGCGGCGTCCGCCCCATACGAAATTCCGGCGTCAGCACCATATTGGCGGCCTCGGTGGCGCCGCTGGTGAAAACGACATGAGCGGGTTCCGCGCCCGTCAGGCTTGCAACTTGCCGGCGTGCGGCCTCGACAGCGGCGCGAGCTGCCCTACCTTCGCCGTGAACGGAATTGGGGTTGCCTTGAATATCCATTGCACGCAACATCGCATCACGCGCCGCCGGATGAAGCGGCGCGGTAGCATTCCAGTCGAGATAGAGGCGCGTTGCCACCATAATCGTCTTCCTGCGCGACTTTGCTTTATTGCGGCCGGCTCGTTTTTCCTTGAAATTTCAGCCGGGCATGCCTTATGACACGTTCCACAAGCCGTTGCACAAACAACGCGCGGAACACCGCATCAAGTTTCGAATTGTTCTAAACTGCGTTCTAGAAAAGATGAGCGCATTCGTCAAGTCAACTTGCTGCGTGCCGTTCGATTTGGACGCAGAAAAAGAAGAGCCGGAGTATCAATGCCCGAAGTAATTTTCAACGGCCCCGCAGGCCGCCTTGAAGGCCGCTATCAGCCCTCCAAGGAAAAAAGCGCCCCGATCGCCATTATTCTCCATCCGCACCCGCAGTTCGGCGGCACGATGAACAATCAGGTGGTCTACCAGCTCTTCTATATGTTCCAGAAGCGCGGCTTCACCACACTCCGCTTCAATTTCCGCGGCATCGGCCGCAGCCAGGGCGAATTCGACCACGGCGCGGGCGAGCTTTCCGATGCGGCCTCGGCACTCGACTGGGTGCAGAGCCTTCATCCGGACTCCAAGAGCTGTTGGGTTGCCGGCTATTCCTTCGGCGCCTGGATCGGCATGCAGCTTCTAATGCGCCGTCCCGAGATCGAAGGTTTCATGTCGATCGCGCCGCAGCCGAATATCTACGACTTCTCCTTCCTCGCGCCCTGCCCGTCATCCGGCCTGATCATCAACGGCGACGCCGACAAAGTGGCTCCGGAAAAGGACGTCAATGGCCTCGTCGAGAAGCTGAAGACGCAGAAGGGCATCCTGATCACGCACAAGGTCGTGCCGGGCGCCAATCACTTCTTCAACGGCCAGGTCGAAACGCTGCTCGGCGAATGCGAGGATTATCTCGACCGTCGCCTCAACGGCGAACTGGTACCGGAACCGGCCGCCAAGCGCATCAGGTAAGAGGCGGTGCCCCCTCTCAGAGCGTTTCCGCCGTTCTCTCAAACACGGAAACGCTCAATCTTGCTGTTTTACGCATTCCGGTCGAAAATCCACTGCGCAGTTTTCTCGGAACTGCTCCTAGCGCGACATCCTGAAGCAAAGGCCTGGAGTGCCGCTGACTACGATCGGTGCTTCATATTGCATGCCGATTTTTTGCAGAACTCGCTGCGATGCAACGTTTTCCGGATGCGTGAAAGCGATGAACCGATCGGCAAAGCCACGGCTGAAAAACCACTGCGCCAGTGCGCCGGCAATCTCCGTCGCATAGCCGTTGCCCCAAGCGTCCTGCCGAAGCGAATAACCGAGTTCGAACTCACCCCGCCCACGCTCCCGGAAGCGCGAGAAGCCGGCGCGGCCGATAAAGCGGCCGTCCTCACGCCGCAACATCTTGTATTTCGTCACGCCGTCGCGTGCCTGTTCTCCGAACCAGCTTTTCAGCCGCTCCTCTGCCTTCTCCAGCGTCCATGGTGCTGCGCCCGAGAGATAGCGCGTCGTTTCGATCGTCGAATGCAATTGCCGAATCACTTCGGCGTCGCCTCTGTCCCACATCGTCAAAATGAGACGCGGGGTCTCTAATATGATCGTGTCGCTCATCGGCTCGATTGCCTTTTCATACTTGACCAAACTTGATGCGCGTCAGTCAACCAAATGGTGAAGAGGCAACCAAATGGTGACGTGCCGCCAAATCAGTGCTAAACGCGCCGCGATAGTTCAACAATAGCGATTTCGCCGCACGACATAGAGATGCGGCGCCCGAGAGACCAAGATCATGGCTGAGTTCAAATCCGATTTCCTGCGCACCCTGCAAGAGCGCGGCTTCATTCATCAGATTTCCGATGAAGCCGGTCTCGACGACCTCTTCGCCAAGGAAACCGTGACGGCCTATATCGGCTTCGATCCGACGGCGTCGAGCCTGCATGCGGGTTCGCTGATCCAGATCATGATGCTGCACTGGATGCAGGCGACCGGCCATCGCCCCCTCTCGCTGATGGGCGGCGGCACGGGCATGGTCGGCGATCCCTCGTTCAAGGATGAGGCCCGCCAGCTGATGACGATCGATACGATCGAGAGCAACATCGCGTCGATCAAGCGCTGCTTCTCGAACTACCTAACCTATGGCGATGGCCCGAAGGACACGTTGATGGTCAACAATGCCGAATGGCTGCGCTCGCTCAACTACCTGGAATTCCTGCGCGACGTCGGCCGTCACTTCTCGGTCAACCGCATGCTGTCCTTCGACAGCGTCAAGACGCGCCTGGACCGCGAGCAATCGCTGTCGTTCCTCGAATTCAACTACATGATCCTGCAGGCCTACGACTTCGTCGAATTGGCCAAGCGCTACGACTGCCGCCTGCAGATGGGCGGTTCGGATCAGTGGGGCAATATCGTCAACGGCATCGACCTCGGTCACCGGATGGGGACGAAACAGCTCTTCGCTTTGACCTCGCCGCTGCTGACGACGGCGTCCGGCGCCAAGATGGGCAAGTCCGCCACCGGTGCGGTCTGGCTGAATGCCGACCTGCTCTCGGCCTACGATTTCTGGCAGTACTGGCGCAACACCGAGGATGCCGATGTCTCGCGCTTCCTGAAGCTGTACACCACGCTGCCGATGGACGAGATCGCCCGTCTCTCCGCGCTAGCCGGCTCCGAGATCAACGAGGTCAAGAAGATCCTTGCAACTGAAGTGACTGCGATCCTTCACGGCCGCGCAGCCGCCGAACAGGCAGCCGAAACGGCCCGCAAGACCTTCGAGGAAGGCGGTCTGTCCGAAAACCTGCCGTCGATCGATGTTCCTGCTTCCGAACTCGAGGCCGGCATCGGCCTGCTGGCTCTGATCGTGCGCGCCGGCCTCGCTGCCTCTAACGGCGAAGCTCGCCGCCATGTCCAGGGCGGCGCAGTGCGCATCAACGACCAGGCCATCAGCGACGAGCGCAAGGTCATCGGCGGCGGCGAAGTGACGGCGGATGGCATCATCAAGCTGTCGCTCGGTAAGAAGAAGCATATTTTGATCCGCCCAGCCGTCTGAGTGGCCGAACTGCCTCAAAACAACAAAGCCGGCGTCCCCTCGCCGGCTTTGTTGTTTCTGCGATCCTTGTACGAATCAAATGGCGTTGCCGGAACAATTTAACCCTCCCAATGTCGGATCGGCACTTGCCCCCTCGTCCTCTGCTAAAATGCTCATTTCGGAGGTGGATCATGGATGAATTTCCGGTCATCAAAACGAGGCGCAAAGGCAGAATCCTTACGCAGAACATGCTGATTCCAAGCGAGGAAATGGTTGTCCGTGCACTCTGGACCGCGCCCGCGGGTCGACTATCGGATCTGGGCGAACTGCGACAATCGCTTGCCAAACAATATGGTGCCGACGCCTGTTGTCCTGTCACCGTTCAGCGACATTTGGTGCAAATCAGCGAAGCCGGCGACGCTCCGTTCTGGCGCGTCGTGGATCCCGATCGACCATTCGCCCGGCGCATGAGCGGTGGAGTAGAACGCATACGCCAGCAATTGGACGAAGAAAAATAATCGTCACGCGGCGTCTTTATGAAAGAGACGCCGCGATCACCCTGCGACGCACTTTGTCAATATTCGAATATCTGCCTGAAAACACCGGGCGCGATGATCGACAGCGGGTTGATCTGAAGGTTCGATTTTTCCAGCGTGCCGGTCAGCCTGAAGGTGATGCCGATGAGGCCGCGATCACTGCCGTTGCCGAGGATGAACCCGACGATCGGAAGTTCCGCGAACAGCCGGTTCAGGCCGTAGGCGGGCATGAAGGTTCCGGTCATATCCATCTTGCCGTTGGCATCCTTCAGCGTTCCCTGGAACGTCGCCCCGAGCTGCACGCCGCGCACCACGCCGTTCTCGACCGACAGCGTGCCGTCCCGCATCACAAGCCGGGCGAAGCCCCGCTCGAAGCTCTGCGAACTTGTATCGATATTCTGCTTCACCGCCGCATTCAGGCTCTTTCCGTTCTTGCCGCTCGGGGTCGAGACGATGGTCGAGAGCTTCTTTTCATCGATGATGGCGAAGTTGCGGATATCGAGCGAGCCATCCCAATCGTCCTGCCCGGTCGAGCGCAACGACAGATTAAGGAGCCCGCCCTTCAGGTGCTTATAGAGATCGGTGAAGCGCGCCACCGCGCCGGCGTCGCCGCTCGTGATCCGGATCACGCCGTTACTGCCCTTGCTCATCTGGGTGACGAGGGCCTCGCCGCTGCGCGTCACACCGGAAAAATCCGCTGCCGTCGTCTTGCCGCCGGTGATCGAATAGACGCCCTTGACGTTGCCCATCGTCTCGTCGTTGAAGCCGATGACCTTGTCGAGATTGGCGCGAACGGTCGCGCTCGCCGAAGCATCGCCATCCGAATTTTGCTGGCCGCCTGAGGTAGACGACTTCAGGCGGGCCAGGATCGGGCGTATGTCGGCGGAGTTGCCCGATATGGCAACATCGTAACCGCCGCTTTTGCCCCGCTTCAAGGAGAGCGCAAAATCATCGAGCGCTGAAAGCTTGACGCTATCGAAGCTCGCCGATGTCAGAGTCCCCTTGCTGATCAGAAGATCGCCGCTGACGCCGAAACCGTCGCCCTTGAGCGTGAAATTCTTGAGCGTCGTCTGGTTCTCGGGACCGGATGCCTCGAACTGCGCAATCGCCCCAATGCCACTGCCCTTCGACCAGCCGACCCAGGGCACTGTGAGCGCCGCCTTGCCGAGATCGACCTTGACGCCCTGCCGATCCTCGTCGATGCGCGTCAATTCCACCTTGACGGGTCCGTCGATTATATCGCGAAGACCGGGCAGAACAGCGTTGCGCTGCGCATCGGTCAGCGTAGCCGTAATCACACGCGCACGCTTGACACTCGATTTGCCGTCGGTCGGCTCGACCATGTCGATTTCAGCGGGAATGCCGTCGATCTGGGCCTCCGCCTGCAGATGAACCGATTGCGGATCGGCGGAAATCTCACCGGTCAGATTGTCGACTTTGCGATTATTCATCGGCTTCAGCAGATCGACATTGTCGAGCTCCAGCTTCGCCTGCCAATCCGGCGGAGGCGGCTGCTGATCCCTGATCAGCCCGATCCTGGCATCGACCTTGGCGACGATCTTGCCGTTGAAATCCTCCGGCTTGAACTCGGTCCGCTGCAGCACCTCGAGCGGCTTGTAGGTCAGGAGTTCGCCTATGGCGTCACCGGAGCCTGAAATCGTCAGGTCGAGATTGGCCATCAGCGGCTTGTCGTAGGTCGCTGGGATCGAGAAGCTGCTGTCGTTCAGAGTGATCGTGCGGCCGGTCGGGAAATAGGAGGTTGCCGTCGCGATATTGACGGCCATGTTCGGCCCGGTCAAATCGAAATGGGCCTTTGTGTCGCGCAACGGCGGGATCTCACCCGGGACGTTCATGCGCGCTCCGGCGATGTCGAAGGCGATGTGCAGCTCGTTCTTACCGAGCTGCAGCTTGCCGTTTTGCGAAGCTTCCCTCAGCCTTCCAGCAGGAATGAAGACGGATATGACGGCATTGGTCACCGAGCCGCCAAAGAGATTGGCCTCGACCCAAGTCCTCGGCTTCGAGGCCATCCAGAAAGGCCAAAGCTGCTTGATGACGGTCGTATCCAGCTTGTCGGCGCGGCCCCCGAAGCTGATTTCCGGCGAGCTGTCGCCGAGCTTTATGTGCAGGGAGCCGAACAGCGCGCCCTGCGGTGTCGATACGCCGAGATTGTCGAACTGGAATTCCTTGGTCTCGGACAGAAAATGCCCCGTCGCGCGACCATCAAAGCTGACGGGCTTTTCCCCCGAAATCGATGATGCGGCAGTGCCGTCCTTGATCAGGAAATCGATGCCGAAACCCTTGCCCGCATTGGCATTGACACGATCGAGATCGATGAGTGCACCGGAAAACGGCACCATGGTGCCAACGAATTGCAACTTCGAAGGCGAAATCTCCAGCGTCTGATGATCAAAATTATACGCCAGGTTGATATTGCCCTGCGTCAGATCCTGGACGTCGCGGTCCATATAAAGGGTGCCGGGCTGCACGTCGATCGAGGCTTCGAGCTTCGGATCGATGCCGGCATCGCCCTTGACGGCAGACAGCGTCACATCGGCAAAACTGATGACACCCTGCCGCGGCGCGCCGTTCGCATCATAGGCCATGGTCAATGGCTTGAGATCGAGATTGGAGATTTTTGCTGTCAGCGACGAACTGTGGCCAGGCTGCTGCGTCGCCTTCACGTCGAGTGCCGCGACCGACCCGTTGACGGCAACTTCGCCAAAGAGATGCAACGCATTCGGCTCGGTGCGCTCGAAGGTGAGATTATCGACCACGAGAGAGATCGGGTCGCCTTCCTGGCGCGCCAGTTTCATCGAAAACCCGGAAATGCGCACGGAATTCGTGCCGCCGCGCTGTACGAAATGCTCAAGGAAATCGAGATTGTCGAAGGCCGCGTTCAGTGCCTGGGGCAGTGCATCGACCCGCAGCTTCGTCAGATCGACGGGATCTCCCTGGGGCAGGAGCGACGTATCGAGCGCGATGCCCTCCGCCGCCACGCTTGCAACTTCCACCCGGCCCTCTAGCAGAGCCAGCGGATCGAGCTCCATGTTGACGGCAGACATCGTCGACAGATGCTTGCCGCTATCCTGATCGACGACGTTCACGTCGTGAACTTCGAGCGTCAGCCGCAGACCGGACGTAAAGCGGATAACGGTCGCGCCGACTTCGGCCTTGTAGCGGGGGCCTATGGCATGATCGAGCGCCGTCTGCGCCTTCTTCGACAGCGGCTCGTCGAAGATGCCGCCTTCGATGGTCGCGACGACGGCTCCGAGGATGATGGCGAGAAATGCACAGAAAACCAGCGTGATGCGGCAGACGTGCCAGACATGCGAACGACGTCGGCGAACGCGCTCCGGCACGTGCACGATCAAGGGATCTTCGGCCTGGGCGGACGGCAGATTGTCGAGCGGCACGAGATCCTTTTTGCGGAATGTTATCTTTTCGCCTCGGATCACTCCTGCGCGTGCCTTTCGCTCTTAACAATTTTGTTGGTGACGTTGCGTCCCACCGGGCGTCCCATTGGACGGCACACCTGGGCAGTATATATGGCTTCCCTCAAGTGTCATCTAAAAAACCGGCAAAAGAAAGGTTTTCCCGTGGCGGAAGTTTTTCCAGTTCAACTCGGCATCGGCGACAAGGCACCGGATTTCGATCTCCCGCGCGATGGCGGCGGCAGAATTCGTCTTGCCGATTTTACCGGGAAGCCGCTGGTGGTCTATTTCTACCCCAAGGACGACACCACGGCCTGTACGACGGAATCGATTTCTTTCACCGCGCTTGCAGCCGCTTTCGCCAAGGCGGGTGTTGCCCTCCTCGGCGTGTCGCCGGACCCGGTCAAGAGCCACGACAAATTCGTGAGGAAGCATGCGCTCTCCGTGCCGCTCGCCTCGGACGAGGAAAAGACCATGGCCACGGCCTATGGCGTCTGGCGGGAGAAGAGCATGTACGGCCGCACTTACATGGGTGTCGTGCGCTCCACCTTCCTGATCGGTGCCGATGGCCGGGTCGCCCGGATATGGGACAAGGTCAAGGTCGCAGGGCACGCCGAGGCCGTTCTGGCCGCCGCGACGGAACTCTGACGGTATGAAGGATGATCTCGAACCAATCACGTCGCTGCGTGGCGGCGCCATTGCCGCCATTCGCGCGGCCGATCTTGATCTGAAGACCGAGCTTGCCCAGGAATCGGCGAGGCGCTGGTTTGCCCGCACCCTGTCGCTGCGTTCGCCGCTCGATCCGCCGCTCGCCGATCGCCCCGGCCGCCCCGACAAGCCGGAATTGGTGCCGCCCAAAAATATGGAGAAGCGTTCCCTGCATACACTCAAGGGCCGCATCGCTTTGCTGCACGCCATCGCCCATATCGAATTGAATGCCGTCGATCTGGCGCTGGATATCGTCGCACGCTTCGCGACGGGGCCTGTCCCCAATTCCTTCTTCGACGGCTGGATGCAGGTCGCCTTCGAGGAAGCCAAGCATTTCCGCATGGTACGGGCGCGGCTGCGCGAACTGGGTGCGGATTATGGCGATCTTCCCGCCCATGACGGCCTGTGGCAGGCAGCCCATGCGACCCGGACCGATCTGACCGCCCGCCTCGCTGTCGTGCCTTTGATCCTGGAAGCCAGGGGGCTCGACGTGACGCCGGCGCTGCAGGCGAAGATGCGCGAAACCGGTGATCTCGAGAGCGCCGCCATCCTCGACGTCATCTATAATGATGAAAAAGGCCATGTCGCCGTCGGCGCCAAATGGTTCCGATTCCTCTGCGCACGGGAGAAGCGCGATCCCGCCCGCACCTTCCAGGAATTGGTGCGCGCCAACTTCCGCGGCTCCCTCAAAGCGCCACTCAACGACATTGCACGGGCGGAAGCGGGGCTGACTCCGTCCTTCTATCGCTCGTTAACTTCTACGAACAGCGCATAATCCACTAACATTAAAGGCTTTTTTCCGGTATTTAACGATGCCCCGGAAAGTATTCGTTAACCATAATGCCGTGTACTTCCAATCAATGCCACAAAGGCATCGATTGGGAGATTCTCGGTGACGGCAAAGCCTCAGAATCGGGTTTTCGGCAAGCAGCAGCGGCACCACACCATTATCGTCGCCAGCGGCGATACGGTGCGCCATATGACCGTGCGTCCATGGATGGCCGCCGTTGCCGTCTGCCTGGCCGGAATTTTTTCGGTCGGCTATCTGCTTGCGACGTCCTATCTCGTGCTGCGCGACGATCTGATCGGCGCGACGATGGCCCGCCAGGCGCGCATGCAATATGACTATGAAGACCGCATCGCCGCATTGCGCGCCCAGGTCGACCGCGTGACTTCCCGCCAGCTCCTCGACCAACAGGTCGTGGAAGAGAAAGTCGACAAGCTGATCGAGCAGCAACAGCAGCTGTCGTCCCGCAACGGCAAACTCGGCACCCTGCTCGACAGGGCCGAAAGCTCCGGCCTGACGGACAAGAGCCAGCATCCGGATACGAACGCCGCCGCCCCAGGCAACGAGCATGCCCAGCTGACTGCGCCGAAGGCGATCGAGACGCTTCTTCTCGGAGGCAAGCCGGCCGACGCGACGCCTGACAACTCCACTCTCGCTTATGTCCCCGCGCCGGAAACGGTCGCCGATCGCGCTGATCGCGTCTTCTCGAAGGTAACCTTGTCGCTGAAGCATGTCGAACAGGATCAGCTGACCCGAATCCGCAACCTCACGGCCGATGCCTCCGAGACAGCGAACGAAATCCAGACGATCATGCACAATGTGGGGGTCAAGGTTCCGAACGAAGTCGTAGCCACAAAGGGCGAGGATGCCGACGGTGGCGTCGGCGGGCCTTATGTGCCGCCTGAAAATGTGGACCGGTTCGAGCGGTCAATGGCGGACCTCGATACCGCATTGACACATCTGGAAACGGTGCGGGGCGCGGCCGAAAGCCTGCCTTTCCGCAACCCGGCGGCGGGCAAGCTCGTTACCAGTCCCTTCGGCAATCGCAAGGACCCATTTTTCGGCACGCTGGCGCTCCACACCGGCACGGACTTTCATTTCAGCCCCGGTGAGAAGATCAAGGCCACCGCCCCCGGCAAAGTCATCGCGGCCGGTTGGACGGGCGGTTACGGCAATATGGTGGAGATCGACCACGGCGATGGCATCTCCACGCGCTACGGCCATATGGAGCAGGTCCTCGTAAAGGTCGGCGATAAGGTCGGTGCAGGCGGCGTCGTGGGTCTTGCCGGCAGTACCGGACGTTCGACAGGAACGCATCTGCATTATGAAGTCCGCGAGAACGGGCGCCCGGTAGACCCGATGTATTTCATCAATGCCGGCACGAAACTCGCAAGTTACATCAGCGGCCTCGGCGCAATTTAGCTGCCGGAATTGTGACAAACGCGCAACAAAGATGGCACTAATCCAAAAATTGCGTTATGAATGAACTTCAGGTCCGTTGAAGCGCCTGCTTTCCTTGACTTCACGGACATTTGGTTCTATGTCGCGCTGCGTTGCGGCACGTTTCCATGTGTCGACTCATGGTGTTCGACTGAACCAAGACGGAACTAGATTTCCCTTTGACAACATTTGCTGACCTTGGCCTGAGCCAAAAAGTCCTTTCCGCGGTAACTGACGCGGGCTACTCCACACCGACTCCGATCCAGGCCGGTGCCATCCCGTTTGCGCTTCAGCGCCGCGATATCTGCGGCATTGCCCAGACCGGAACCGGCAAGACGGCCTCTTTCGTGCTGCCGATGCTGACGCTGCTCGAAAAGGGCCGTGCCCGTGCGCGCATGCCGCGCACCCTGATCCTGGAGCCGACGCGCGAGTTGGCGGCCCAGGTTGCCGAAAACTTCGAGAAGTACGGCAAGAACCATCGCCTCAACATCGCCCTTTTGATCGGCGGCGTCTCCTTCGAAGAGCAGGATCGCAAGCTTGAGCGCGGCGCCGACGTGCTGATCTGCACGCCTGGTCGTCTGTTGGACCATTTCGAACGCGGCAAGCTTCTGATGAGCGGCGTCGAAATCCTCGTCATCGACGAGGCCGACCGCATGCTCGACATGGGTTTCATCCCCGATATCGAGCGCATCGCCAAGCTCATTCCCTTCACGCGTCAGACGCTGTTCTTCTCGGCCACGATGCCGGCGGAGATCCAGAAGCTCGCCGACCGATTCCTGCAGAACCCGGAACGCGTCGAAGTCGCCAAGCCGGCATCGACTGCCAAGACCGTGACGCAGCGCTTCGTTGCCTCGCATGGCAAGGACTACGAGAAGCGCGCCACTCTGCGCGATCTCATCCGCGCCCAGACGGAACTCAAGAACGCCATCATCTTCTGCAATCGCAAGAAGGATGTGGCCGATCTCTTCCGTTCGCTCGAACGCCACGGCTTCTCCGTCGGCGCCCTGCATGGCGACATGGACCAGCGTTCGCGCACGACGATGCTGCAGAACTTCCGTGACGGACAGATCCAGCTTCTCGTCGCCTCCGACGTCGCAGCCCGAGGTCTCGATCTTCCCGACGTCGGTCACGTCTTCAATTTCGATGTTCCGATTCATTCGGAAGATTATGTCCATCGCATCGGCCGCACCGGTCGCGCCGGTCGTTCCGGCGCCGCCTTCACCATCGTGACGAAGCGCGACACTAAGCATGTCGACGCCATCGAGAAGCTGATCGGTGAGGACGTCCAGTGGCTGAATGGCGACCTTTCGGCACTTCCGCCAGCGGAGGAGAGCGGGGATGACAATCGTTCCTCCCGCCGCCGGGACCCGAAGAGCAAGGGCCGCGATCGGGATCGCAGCCGCGGAGGCCGGAGCGCCTCGAGTCATAAATCTGATATCGACGTCGAAGATAATGGCGTCGTAGCGATCGAAGCAGCACCAGCAAAGGCCGAAAGCGTGAGAAACGAGCGCAAGTCTGAGAACAACAACAGGTCCCACAACGGTTCTCGCAATAACAACCGGCCCTTCCCCGCTGCAAACGACGACAATCGCGAACGCCGCAACCGCTATCGTGACCACGATGACGGTCCGACACCGGTCGGCTTCGGCGACGATATCCCGGCTTTCATGCTCATCGTGGCAAACGCCAAGGCCTGATAGATTCGGTTAAGACACGCAACCGGCATATCGGAGGTTGCGGCAACCTCGGGATCTAAGAATTGGGCAAGCCCGGAATCGATTTCCCAGGATTAGGAACCGGTCTCGCAATCTTGCGGGACGGCAAGCTTTTGCTCTATCGGCGCCTCAAGGCACCGGAAGCCGGATTGTGGAGCATCGTCGGCGGCAAGGTCGATCACATGGAACCGGCCGCCAATGCCGCCATCCGCGAGGCCGAAGAGGAAAGCGGCCTAGCTATCGGCAGGATCGACTATCTCTGCACAGAAGAAGTCCTCATCGAGGCTGACCATCAGCATTGGATCTCCCTGATCTATATCTGCAGGGATTTTTCCGGCGAACCGCGCCTGATGGAGCCAGACAAGCTCTCCGATTTCGGCTGGTTCGGCCGCGACGAGCTGCCGGCTGAGCTTTCCGAATTCGCCAGGGCAACCATCGCCCATCTGAGCGATGAAGACTTCCGCTGACGTCTACTTTTCCGAGCGCAATGCCGCCTCATAGGCGAGCCTGACCCATCGCGCCATCTCATCCGGATCATCGAAAGCATCGTCGGGTATCGACCAATAGGGCATGTTGATTGCCTTGCCTTTCTTGCCCTCATAGGCCCAGCGCCGCGCGCCGGCTGCCTCGAATTCGGAAGCGCTGGCATCGTCCGCTTTCAGGAGAATCTCGTCGTCAACTTCAAGCGCCAGAATCCGCCCCATATGGTAGATCCCCTTGCCTCCGAACATCCGCTTGATGCTGATCGGTCCGAGAGACTGAAACATCTCCTCGATATCGGTATTGTCCATTCCCTTACCCCTTCAAAATGCCGCCGGCCGCGACGACGGCCTCGGGCGTATCGACATCGAGATGTGCCGCCTGGCCGATCTCGACGTCGACAACCGGAAGCCCGGATGTCTCGATAATATGCCGGGCGCCGACATCGCCCTCCAGCCTCATGACGGCGTTCAAAACGGATCTCGGCAGGATGACGGGATTGCCGCGCTTGCCTGCGGATACCGCCCGCACAATCGCCTGACCATTCTCCTTGCGAAAGGCAGCAATCAGGGTTCTAAGATCGCCGCTGGTAACGCCAGGCATATCGGCGAGCATAACAAGAACACCGTCGGCTTTCTGAGTTGCCTGTGTGCTAACACCAGCAACCAGCGAACTCGCCATGCCCGAGGCATAGTCCGCGTTGAAAACCGGTTCGACGGCAAGGCCGCTTAACGCGCCTTCGATCTCGTCACGGCGATGCCCGGTGACCGCGACGATATCGGATGCGCCGCTTGCAATGGCAATAGATGCCGAACGGCGCACCAGCGGTATGCCGTCAAATTCCGCCAGAAGCTTGTGCGAGCCACCCTCGCCCATGCGGCTCGCCTTTCCGGCGGCCAGCAGCACGATAGCAACCGATATCCGCGCGGCCGGCTTGGCAACGATGTCGCGTGGCCGCGGCCGCGATGGTATCTCCATGAGCAACCCTCCCACGCCCATGCCTGTGATATCCCGCGACGCCGGTCGCTCGCCGGCTAATAGACGGTCCAGCACCCAGTCGAAACCATTCTCTTTCGGGCTGCGAGCGCATCCCGGCGCCCCGACGACATGAATGCCGGCCACTTTTCCAAGCACCAGCAAATTACCGGGATCGACCGGCATGCCGACCTGGATGACGTCGCCGCCAGCAAGCCGGACCGCCTCAGGAATGACATCGCCGGCATCGATGACGGCGGACGCGCCGAAAACGACCACCAGCTTCGCCATTTGGTCCGGTGCCGCCAAGGCGCGGCGAATCGCGTCAGCAACGGCAGCCGCCTGATGTGCAACTCGCTCTTCCCGCTGCAGTACGCTGCCCGACGGCTGCAGCCGCTGCGACAGGATCCGCGCCGTCTTGTCCATCACCGAAACCTTCAGCGACGGCAGCTCCGTGGCGACGAGCGATATAGCGTGCGGCACGAAAGGCTTGACCTCGAAAACCGGCATTCGCTGCAGAATCTCGACGCCCTCGGCGACCTTGGCCCCGGAAACAGCGAGCGGAATGATCTTGAAGGTCGCGACCATATCACCTGATCGCACCGGCACATGATCCGCGAGACAGGCAAGGGTAATCGCCGGATCGACGCTGTTGAGCTGATCGACCGCTGCACGGTTAGCAACGAACAGGCCATCGACGGCGCTGTGGACATTGACCCGCCCCGTCGCCGCCTCCGAGAAGGTCAGATGATCGGGAGCGACGGCTCGCGCCAGCCGGTCGGCCGCCTCGTCCTCCATGAGGTCGCCCGGCTCGATCCGCGCGGCAATGACGCGCTCGATCCCGGCGGCGGCAAGCCGCTCGATATCTCCGACGGCAAGTCTATGCCCCTTGGAAAAGCTGCCATCGGGCAGCCGGATCGAATGCGCGAGAACCGCACCCTCCGCCTCCGTAGTCGAAAATTCGCCGAAGATCATAGCTTGACGCCCTTTGGCGAGGAGACGTCGCGACCGCGAAGCGAGCCGATGATCTCGGCCAGAATGGCGACAGCGATCTCGGCTGGACTGGCGGCGCCGATGGGAAGCCCGATCGGCGCATGAATGCGGGCAAGCTCCGCTTCGCCCAAACCCTCTCGCCTCAAACGCTCCAGACGACCGGCATGCGTCTTGCGGCTGCCGAGCGCGCCGACATAGAAACAGCCCGTGCTCAGCGCCTGGATGATCGGCTCGTCATCGATCTTCGGATCATGGGTGACGGCGACCAGTGCCATATAGCTGTCGAGCGGCCGCTCCTTCAGCGCGTCGGCGGGCCAATCGGCGATGAGGTCGATGCCTTCGAAGCGCTCCGGCGTGGCAAAGGCGGTGCGCGGATCGATGATCGTCACATCGAAGCCCGCAAGCGCCGCCATCCGCGCCAGGATCTGGCTGATATGCACGGCGCCGATGACGACGATACGCGGCGGCGGCAGATGCACATTGAAGAACAGGCTTTGTCCGTCGACTTCGAGTGCTGCGGACTTGCCCGAGCGGAATGCCGAAGAAGCAGCATCGGCGAGCACGCCTTCCAGCGCATCGCCTTCGACGATGAGCCTGTCCGCCCCCCCTGAGAGATCGGTGACGAGAATCGCCGCCTGCCGCCTGCGCCGCATCTCATTCAGCCGCGCCAGTATCTGCCGATCCATCAGGCAAGCCTTTCGACATAGACGCGGATGCGGCCGCCGCAGGAGAGACCAACCCGCCAGGCCGTCTCATCGGCAACACCGAACTCCAGCATGCGCGATTTGCCCGTTTCGATGACGTCGAGCGCCTCGGTGATAACGGCGCCTTCCACGCAGCCGCCCGAAACGGAGCCGTGGAAATTGCCCTCGCCGTCGATCACGAGATGACTGCCGGAGGGGCGCGGCGCGGAACCCCATGTATCGACGACTGTCGCCATGGCCACATTGCGGCCTGCCGACACCCATTCCTCCGCGATCACGAGCGGATCCAGACTTTCGGATATATCTGACATCGGAGCCTCATTATTTGCCGAGGAACCGTCGTGGATCATAGCTATCCGCGCGGCCGGCTGTGAGGGCCGATACGAGATCGGCCAGAGATAATAGATTGTGAACCGGACGGAATTCGTCAACATGCGGCAGCATTGCTTTTACGCCGCGCGCACGCGCCTCGAAACCCTCGAACCGCAATAGTGGATTGAGCCAGATGAGCCGCCGACACGAGCGATGCAGGCGATCCATCTCCTGATCCAACAATTCCACGCCTTCACGCTCCAGCCCGTCGGTGATCAAAAGCACGATCGCGCCCTGCCCCAGCACCCGGCGCGCCCATATCAGGTTGAATTCCTTCAATGTCTCGCCGATCCGCGTACCGCCCGACCAGTCGCGCACCGCCGCCGCACATTCGTCCAGCGCCTGATCGGGATCCTTGTGACGCATCGCCCGCGTCACATTGGTCAGGCGCGTTCCGAACAGAAACGTATGCACGCGCCGCCGCCGCTCGGTGAGCACATGCAGGAAATGCAGGAAGATACGCGTATATTGGCTCATCGAGCCTGAGATATCGGCAAGCACGACCAGTGGCGGCTGGATTTCCTTCGGTTTCCGGAAGCGCGGCAGGATCAGCGCTCCCCCGGTTCGCAGGGCCGAGCGCATCGTCGCGCGCGGATCGACCTTGGCCGCTGTGTGGGATGGGGCGAAGCGGCGCGTGCGCACGCGGTCCAGCGGCAATTGCAGCTTCTCCAGCTCCTTCTTGGCGACGGCAATCTCCGCCGCCGACATCTGCGCGAAATCCAGATGGCGCAGTATTTCGCTGCCAGAACTGGTAAATCGCGAATCTATTTCGATGTCGGGCGCCTCGCGCTGCGGGCGTCGATCGTCATGGTCGTTCAACAGGGCATCGCTTGCCCGACTCTCGCCCGGCTTCGGTTTTTCCTTTTCCCGGTGGTTGGGCGCGACCGGCGACATCATCGCGATCATCTTTGCGACGAGATCACGCGAGCGCCAGAACAGCCGGAATGCTTCATCGAATACAGCAAGGTCTTCATGCCGCTTGACGAAGACGGAACAGAGGGCGGCATGAAACTCCTCGCGAGAGCCGATGCCGATAGCTTCAACCGCTTCGATGGCGTCGGCTATCGCCCCAGGTCCGATCTTCAGGCCGGCCTTGCGAAGCACTCGGCCGAACAGCACGATATTATCGGCAAGGCGCCCGTCACCTGGCGGTGACGGCGCAGCGATGATGCCATCCTGCGCACCCGGTTCCATGGCTCATCCCGCCGCAAGCAGTTCGGATTTCACCTCATCCAGCACGCGCTTGCCCTCGGCACCCTGGATACGAGCGATATCGTCCTGATATTTCAGCAACGTCCCCAGCGTATCCGAAACGGTCTCGGGATCGAGCGCCAGCCGATCGAGTTCGGTCAAGGCGGTCGCCCAATCGATCGTCTCGGCAACACCCGGATTCTTGAAGAGGTCGAGCGTGCGCAGCTTCTGCACATAGGCGACGATCTGGCGCGACAGCGCCTCGTTGCAGCCTGGCACCTTGCGGCGAATGATTTCGAGCTCCTGCTCGGCCTCAGGATAATCGACCCAATGATAGAGGCAGCGCCGCTTCAACGCGTCGTGGACTTCGCGCGTGCGGTTCGTGGTGATGATGACGATGGGCGGCTCGGCGGCGCGGATCGTCCCGAGTTCCGGCACCGTTACCTGGAAATCGGACAGCACCTCCAGCAGGAATGCCTCGAAAGCCTCGTCGGTGCGATCAAGCTCGTCGATCAGGAACACCGGCGCCCGTCCACCGACACCCGACAGCGCCTGCAAGACAGGCCGGCGAATGAGATAGCGCTCGGAAAAGATATCGGCCTCGATGCGGTCGCGGTCGGTGAGACCGGATGCTTCCGCGAGACGGATTTCCAGCATCTGCGCAGGATAGTTCCATTCGTAGACGGCCGAGGAGACATCGAGTCCCTCATAGCATTGCAGGCGGATCAGCGGCCGATCGAGCGCCTTCGACAGGACCTTGGCGATTTCGGTCTTGCCGACACCGGCCTCGCCCTCAAGAAAGAGCGGCCGCTTCATCTTCAATGCGAGAAACAGGACGGTGCCAAGCGCGCGTCCGGCCAGATAGTCATGCGCGCCGAGCAGCGCCATCGTCTCATCGATGGAACCCGGTAGCGAAGGTAATGTCTGATCCGCCATGATAACTCCCTTGAAGGGGTTATAGCGTGTGATAGCCGCGGTTCATATAGAGCAATGCCGGCTTTGGCTCGCTGTAGCGTATGGCCATCACCTCGCCGAAGATGATGTTGTGCGTGGAGGCCTGCTTGATCTCGATCACGCGGCAATCGAAAGCGGCCAGCGCATCGCTCAGGACAGGCGCACCCGTCACCAGCGTCTCAAACTTGCCGGTTGCAAAGCGCTCGTCGGCGGTCAGCTGTGTCTTGCCGGAAAAGGCGTCGGCCAGGGACTGGTGGTCGGCGCCGAGCGTATTCAGGGCAAAAATGCCGCTATTGAAGAAGATCTCGTTCTTGGCGTTGCTGTTGTTGACGCAGATGAGAACCATCGCAGGGCTGTCCGACACCGAGCACGCGGCCGTGATTGTCACGCCGCGCCGCTCCGAGCCGAGCGCCGTTGTCACCAGCTGCACATGGCCCGCATAGCGGCTCATGGCATCTCGATAAAGCGCCGGATCCATACGCTGCCTGTCTAGCATCACCGTCTCCATATTCCTGTGATACCTTATCTTTCGCTCAATATGGCGGCCAGGTGTTAGCTTTTCTACAATAGCGCCATTGAAAACAGAGCGATTTTGTTGCTTTTTCTTTGACGATGCCCATCAGGCGGATAAATAGAGCAGAAAATTGTCCGGGATAATCCATCGATGAACGTTCTGCGCCGCCTTCCGCTTCTGTTCGTGCTGCTTTCGGCGGCCGGCAGCAGCTACGCCGCGGGAATCCATATCGGTGTGGTGGCACCGCAGGGCGGCAATTTCGCAACGCTGGGCGCCGAAATCACCACTGGAGCGAATTTCGAGATCCAGGCTCAAAAGGATACGGCGACAGTCATCGACGAACCCTGCACCGAAGACGGCGGCCGGGCCGCCGCCGAGGCATTGATCGCCGCTAAGGCGCAGGTCGCGATCGGCTTCCTGTGTACGGAAACGTTGGAAGGCGCGCTTCCGCGCCTCAAGGAGGCCGGTATTCCGGCAATTACCGTTTCCGTACGTTCCCGCATTTTGATGGAGGATGCGCTGAAGAATGGCTGGCCGCTGTTTCGCCTTGCACCCGTGGATAGCGCCGAGGCTACCGTCGCGATCAATACCATCCTGAAAAACTGGGCGGCCGAGCCGATGGCGCTGATCGACGATGGCACGATCCACGGCCGCGAATTGGTAGGCGCGATCCGAAACGCGCTCGAGGAAAAGGGGCTGAAGCCGGTCTTCACCGATACCTACCGTCCGGGCCAGGATCAGCAGATCGCGCTTGTCCGTCGCTTGAAGAAGGCCGGCGCCACGCATGTCTTCATCGGCGGCGACCGCAGCGATATCGCTGTCATCGCGCGCGACGCCAAGAGCGAAAACATCCAGTTGGCGCTGATGGGCGGCGACGCGATGCGTGCAGCCGATACGCCCGTGCCTTTGCTGGAAGGCGTGCAGGCGATCGCACTGCCCGACTATGCAAGCTTGCCGGCCGCACAGCAGACCGTCCAGGCCATGCGCGCCGGCGGCATCGAACCGGACGGCTATATCCTGCCGGCCGCGGCCGCGGCGCAGATCGCCAGTCAGGCAGCCGAAGTTGGGAAGGCGGAAAACAAGCCCGTTGCCGATAAGCTCGTCGGCACGGCCTTCCAGACGGCGATCGGCCCGATCACCTTCGGACAGAACCATGAATTGACCGAAAACCCCTATCGCCTGCTGCAATGGCGCGGCAACGCTTTCGTGCCGGTTACGACGCCGTCGAACTAAGGCGATCCGTTCGGGCGGTTGTTTGCCCGCGACAGCGGTGCTAATCCAGACACCACTGCATAATTTAATCCTTAAATCGGCATCGATTTGAGGATTAAATTATGCAGCAACTTTAAAGCGCTACAGCGACCTTGGCGCGCCACATGTGACGCGCGGCGCTGTAGAAATCAGTTGGAGCTCAGCCACCCATGACCTTGCCGATCCGTATCGCCCCTTCCATTCTCGCAGCCGACTTCGCCAAGCTCGGACAGGAAGTCAAGGATGTGACCGAAGCCGGAGCCGACTGGATCCACCTGGATGTCATGGACGGGCATTTCGTGCCGAACATCTCCTTCGGCGCTGATGTCATCAAGGCGCTGCGCCCCTATACGACCGCGACCTTCGACTGCCATCTGATGATCTCGCCCGCTGATCCCTATCTGGAAGCTTTCGCCAAGGCCGGCTGCGACCGCATCACGGTCCATGCCGAAGCCGGCGTGCATCTGCACCGCTCGCTGCAGACCATCCGTCATCTCGGCAAGAAGGTCGGCGTCACCCTCAATCCGGCAACGCCGCTTTCCGTATTGGAAAACGTGCTCGACGATATCGATCTGATCCTGATCATGTCGGTCAATCCGGGCTTCGGCGGCCAGAAATTCATTCCCGCCATGGCCGACAAGATCCGCAACGCCAAGTCCATGATCGGTGACCGTCCGATCGAACTCGAAGTCGATGGCGGCGTCTCGGTCGACACAGCGCCTCTCATCACAGCTTCCGGCGCCAATGTCCTCGTGGCGGGCTCGGCGATCTTCAAGGGCGAATCGGTCGATGCCTACCGCCAGACGGTCGGCGACCTCCGGGCGGCAGCCGAACGAGGCCGTGTTGGATCAAACTAATCCGACCACTGCCATCATCGCGGCGGGCCGGCCACGGACCGCCGCATTGCGCTGCCTTGAAGTTTTCGGCAATGCAGTCTGCTGGGGCGCGGCCATGGCCGCTTCGGCGCTCGCCGCCCTCTATTGGCGCAACGGCCTTCTGAGCAGTCATCTCCCGGCTCTTGCCCTGGTCTACTTCTTCGGCGGCGCCCTCACATGGCCCATTCTCGTGCCGCTCACCCGGCACTTCACCCGGAGCCGGCCCGCCAGCGCACGCTTCGCCGCTTTCTTTCTGATGCTCTCCATCGGCACCGCGGCCGTGACGGCGTTTCTCTTCGCCATGGACTATCGCTGGTTCTATTCGCGCTGGCATGCCCCATTCGGCTCGCTCATCTGGACATTCCAGTTCCTGTACACCGGCGCCAGCGCCGTCTACCAATTCGCGATACTCGGCCTGCCCCTATTTCTGCCATTCGGCCTCCCATGCCTGATCGCCGTTTCCGCCTATCTTGCGCGACGGACGCGTTAAGGCGTACGAAGGATCGGCCCAAGAAACATTGGGCCAACAAACATTGTGCCAAGAAACATTGTGATTACCGCCCGTCTTTGTTATGGGGGCGCCGAGGTTTCCTTTCCCATTAGCCAAGAAAGCTTTGAGCCAATGATCCCGCGCTACTCCCGACCGGAAATGGTCGCCATCTGGTCGCCCGAAACCAAGTTCCGTATCTGGTTCGAGATCGAGGCCCATGCCTGTGATGCGCTGGCAGCTCTCGGCGTCATCCCGAAGTCGGCGGCGGACACGATCTGGGAAAAGGGCGGCAAGGCCACCTTCGACGTCGCCCGCATCGATGAGATCGAGGCCGTCACCAAGCACGACGTCATCGCCTTCCTCACGCATCTTGCCGAAATCGTCGGACCGGACGCCCGCTTCGTGCACCAGGGCATGACTTCGTCGGATGTGCTCGACACCTGCTTCAACGTCCAGCTCGTCCGCGCCAGCGACCTGCTGCTTGCCGATATCGACAAGCTTCTGGAAGCCCTGAAGCGCCGCGCCTATGAGCATAAGGATACCGTCACTATCGGCCGCTCGCATGGCATCCATGCCGAACCCACGACCTTCGGCGTCAAGCTGGCGCTCGCCTATGCCGAATTCGAGCGCTGCAAGCAGCGCCTGATTGCGGCTCGCGAGGAAGTCGCTACCTGCGCCATCTCTGGCGCCGTCGGCACCTTCGCCAACATCGACCCGCGCGTTGAAGAACATGTCGCCGCCGCCCTCGGCCTGAAGCCGGAGCCGGTCTCTACCCAGGTCATCCCGCGCGACCGCCACGCGATGTTCTTCGCCACGCTCGGCGTCATCGCCTCCTCGATCGAGCGTCTCGCCACCGAAATCCGCCACCTGCAGCGCACGGAAGTTCTGGAGGCCGAGGAATATTTCTCGCCCGGCCAGAAGGGTTCGTCCGCCATGCCGCACAAGCGCAATCCGGTGCTAACGGAAAACCTGACGGGTCTTGCCCGCATGGTCCGGTCCTATTCGCTCCCGGCCATGGAAAACGTAGCCCTCTGGCACGAGCGCGATATTTCCCACTCGTCCGTCGAGCGCATGATCGGTCCGGATGGGACCGTCACGCTCGATTTCGCGCTGTCCCGCCTGACCAGCGTCGTCGACAAGCTGCTCGTCTATCCGGACAATATGATGAAGAATTTGAACAAGTTCCGCGGACTTGTTCATTCGCAGCGCGTGCTGCTGGCGCTGACGCAAGCCGGTGTGTCCCGCGAGGATTCCTACCGTCTGGTCCAGCGCAACGCCATGAAGGTCTGGGAAGAAGGCAAGGACTTCCTTGAGGAGCTTCTGGCCGACCAGGAAGTGCGCGCCGCCCTTTCCGAAGAGGATATTCGCGAGAAATTCGACCTTGGCTATCACACCAAGCATGTCGACACGATCTTCAAGCGGGTCTTCGGTTAAGGCCGACCGATCCATCGATCTGATCTTGAAGGAGCGGCGCGGAAAACGCGCCACTCTTTCTGTTTTGCGGATAAGATCCTGGCGACAGGGTATCCGGCCCGATAAGAAGCCATGGGCTCGACGCATCTACGTTTCGCTAGTGATTTTCCGGTGGATCGATCTTTCCAGCGGTCTTCCACCGTTGTTGTCGTCGCGTCTGGCCGCCTTCGCCACCAGACGGTCGAGATGCTTCAAGTCCTCCTCGTCCAGGTTTTCGATGCCGATGAAGCGGTTCTCGGCTGCGCTGGTCAGGATGAGCTCGTTGAGCTTGGCCTGGATGGCACGCGTGTCGCGCGTCTGCGCGTTCTGCAGCAGGAAGACCATCAGGAAAGTGATGATCGTCGTGCCTGTGTTTATGACGAGCTGCCAGGTCTCGGAAAAGCTGAAGATCGGCCCGGTGAAGCCCCAGACGACGACCAACAGCAGGGCCAGTATGAAAACGACCGGTTTTCCCGCCCCTTCCGAAACCACCGTGGCGAAACGAGCGAAGATATGTTTGAGCCTTGCCATGAACCTTATCCTCGGCTGAACTCCATCTATCCCGCAAATTTATTCCAATCGTGGGATAGCCGCAGATCAACGCTGCAAGGTCACGCTGGTTCCCGCCGAACAGACGGGAACCATATGCAATCCGGCGTCTAGTGAGGTTCGGCCGGCACCACCAGCTTGCGATAGAGATGCCAGGTGGCATGCCCGAGTATGGGCATGATCACGGCCAGCCCCGCAAAGATCGGAATCGTGCCGACCACCAGCAGCCCCGCCACGATCAGGCCCCAGACCGCCACCGGTATCGGATTGATCAGCGTTGCCCTGATGCTGGCGTCGATCGCAGCCACGACGCCGACATCGCGGTCCAGCAGCAACGGGAAGGTAACGACCGTGGTCGCCAGCACGACAAGTGCAAAGATGAAGCCGAGGAGATTGCCCCAGAACATCATCGCCATGCCCGCGGGCGTCGTCAGGATACTCGACACGAAGGATGTGAGCTTCGGCGGCGCGCCATCACCGAAATAGATGAAGTAGAGGTTCTGCGCCACGAAAAGCCAGACGATGAAAAGGCCGAACAGCATCAGGCCGGCGACGATGATCGACGGCAAGGCTGGCGAGAAACGGACCTCGAAAGCATGGCTCCACGACGTATCCAGCCCCTTCTCCCGCCGTCGGCTGATCTCGTAAAGGCCGATTGCCGCGATGGGACCCAGCAGGGCAAAGCCCGACATCAATGGAAACAGCAGCGGCAGCAGGTTCTGGTCCGTGCTCCAGATCGCAAGCGCAATGCCTGCAATCGGATACATCAGGCACAAGAACACGTAATGCGATGGCTTTTCGCTGAAGTCGTCCAGCCCCAGTTTCAGGGCATCGACGAGGTCAGCAATGCCGATCTTGCGGATGGCGGGGCGGGTAAATGTATGGTCCGCTCCTGCCATGACGTGAAAGGCCGTCATAATGCTCTCCTCCTCAACCTCGATGTGCTCGGCTGGCGGCGCAAAATGGCGGCAAAAATGGCTGCCGACATCCTCATTCGCTACCGGCAGTGGCGATATTAGCAAATTTTGCCGCAATTGTCGCCTTTCTCACTTGACAGTTTGGCTCCCCTTTTCCACATCGGCGCAATCATGAAAGCCTCCGACGCAAACATTCTCATTATTCCCGGCTATACGAATTCCGGCCCCGACCACTGGCAGACGCGCTGGGAGCAAAAGCTCTCGACCGCGCGGCGCGTGGAACAGGCGGAGTGGTCGAAGCCGGTGCGCGATGACTGGGTCGCCCGCATTGCCGAGGAAGTGAACGCTTCGGATAAGCCGGTGGTGCTCGTCGCGCATTCGCTCGGCGTCCCCTCGGTGATCCATGCGATCCCGCATTTCCGCAACAAGGTTGCCGGCGCCTTCTTCGTGGCGCCGCCCGATGTTGCCAATCCGGATATCCGGCCGAAGCATCTGATGACCTTCGGCCCCTATCCTCGCGATCCCCTGCCGTTTCCCTCCGTCACCATCGCAAGCCGCAACGACCCCTTCGGTAGTTACGAGCATGCGGATGATGTTGCTAACAGCTGGGGCTCGCTGCTGATCGATGCCGGCGAAGCCGGTCATATCAATACCGAATCTGGGCATGGCCCCTGGCCCGAAGGCACGATGGTTTTCGCCAAGTTTCTCAGCCAGCTGAAGCCTTGATTGCGCCGGAAGCAACGGTGGGTAGAAGTGCGCCTCGCCTCACTAGCCTGTGAAGTAGCGGGCGCCTTCATTCCATCGTCGGATAAAAACCTGTAAAACAGGCTAGCAAAGGATCCCGATTCCCAGCCTTGGCACCCCGTCAAGGCCGGAATTCCGAGGAAGGAGGCGCAGGCGGATTGTGAATTCGCTTCTTATCCGTTATGGGGACGCCCACATGTGATCCACTTGCGCTATCCGTAAGCGCCAAAGACAGAGAACAATACCAATGAACCGTCGCCGCCGTATTTACGAGGGCAAGGCCAAGATCCTTTACGAAGGACCTGAGCCGGGCACACTGATCCAGTTCTTCAAGGACGACGCCACCGCCTTCAACAAGAAGAAGCACGAAGTCATCGATGGCAAGGGTGTTCTGAACAATCGCATCTGCGAGTATATTTTCAGCCATCTGAACAAGATCGGCATTCCCACGCACTTCATCCGCCGTCTCAACATGCGCGAACAGCTGATCAAGGAAGTGGAGATGATTCCGCTTGAGATCGTCGTGCGCAATGTCGCCGCCGGCTCGCTCGCCAAGCGCCTCGGCATCGAGGAAGGCGTCGTGCTGCCGCGCTCGATCATCGAGTTCTACTACAAGTCCGACGCGCTCGAAGATCCGATGGTCTCCGAAGAGCACATCACGGCCTTCGGCTGGGCCAATCCGGCCGAGCTCGATGACATCATGGCGCTTGCCATCCGCGTCAACGACTTCATGACCGGCCTCTTCCTCGGCGTCGGCATCCAGCTCGTCGATTTCAAGATCGAATGCGGCCGCCTCTTCGAAGGCGACATGATGCGCATCATCCTAGCAGACGAAATCTCGCCGGACAGCTGCCGCCTCTGGGACATCGAAACCCGCGAGAAGATGGACAAGGATCGTTTCCGCCGCGACCTGGGCGGCCTGCTGGAAGCCTATTCCGAAGTGGCGCGCCGCCTCGGCATCATCAATGAAAACGAACCCGTGCGCGGCACGGGCCCGGTTCTCGTCAAGTAAGTTCAGAAAGGACAATCGTGATCAAGGCTCGTGTAACCGTCACGCTGAAGAACGGCGTTCTCGATCCACAGGGCAAGGCAATCGAAGGCGCGCTTGGCGCACTCGGCTTTGACGGCGTCCACCAGGTCCGCCAGGGCAAGGTCTTCGATCTCGAGCTGGAAGGCACCGACAAGGGCAAGGCAGAGGCCGACCTCAGAGCCATGTGCGAAAAGCTCCTCGCCAACACGGTCATCGAGAATTATAGTATCGCTCTCGACTAAGGATTGTGGAGTCTGCCTGATGGCCGAAGTGACACAAGAACTGATGTATGAGTTGTTTAAACGTCTTCATACGGAGATCGCATCCGTGAAGGATGGTCAGCGCGAAATCCAGGCTGAAATGAATGCCTTCAGAGGCAGTTTGGTTGCTGTACATCAGGATCTTCTCAACATTCACACGACCATGATCAGGCATGAACAACGCCTTGACCGCATCGAAAATCGCCTGGAATTGCGCGAACTCGCAGAAGCAGCACAAACAAGGTATGAGCCGCACCCATGAAATCAGCAGTCGTCCAACTCCCCGGCCTCAATCGCGATCGCGACATGATTGCGGCACTGACCAAGATTTCCGGTCATGCGCCGGTGACGGTCTGGCAGACCGAAACTGAAATCCCGGATGTCGACCTGATCGTCATTCCCGGCGGCTTCTCCTATGGTGACTATCTGCGCTGCGGCGCGATCGCCGCGCGCATGCCGATCATGCAGGCGATCAAGGACAAGGCCGACAAGGGTGTGAAGGTTCTCGGCGTCTGCAACGGTTTCCAGATCCTGCTCGAAGCCGGCATGCTGCCCGGCGCGCTGATGCGCAACGCCTCGCTGAAATTCGTCTGCCGCGAAGTGAAGCTGGAAGTCGTCAATGCCGAAACGGACTTCACCGCGGCCTACGCCAAGGGCCAAGTCATCCGCAGCCCTGTCGCGCATCATGACGGCAATTATTTCGCCGATGCCGAGACGCTGAAGGCAATCGAGGACAACGGCCAGGTGGTCTTCCGCTATGCGGAAGGCACCAACCCGAACGGCTCGGTCAACGATATCGCCGGCGTGATGAACGCCAAGGGCAACGTGCTTGGCATGATGCCGCATCCCGAAAATCTGATCGAGGCCGCCCATGGCGGCAGCGACGGCCGCGGATTGTTCGCCTCCGCGCTCGGCGTGATCGCGGCCTGACACCAGACCCACCCCATATCGAAACCATTAAATCGGCGCCTTTGCGTAAAACAGCAGGGCGCCGAAACATGATCCGGCAGACTTCGGCAGAACAGCCCTAACCGCCTTATTGGAAAGAGATTGATGCGCCCTCGCCTCCCGACAGGACTTTACTCCGCCGCTGCCATCGCGACGCTAGGGCTGCTGGTCACTTCGTGCGGCCCGCGCCCGCCGGCCATCACCGCGACGGATCGTAGCGCCCTGTCGACGATGGAACGCATCATGCTGAACGCCAGCGCCTGCTGGTTCAAGTCGTCGGACCCCGCCTTCACCGGTTATCAGCTCTCTCCGGAGCTCAATTCCTTTACCGGTCGTCCGCGCATTCTGGTAGTCGACAAGAAGCATCCGACCGGCCGGCCGTCGCTCGTCGTGCAAGCGGAAGGCAATCCCGCACAGCTGCAGGCCTTCGGTCCGATGATGTCAGGCGCCTCCGGCGGCCGTATCACCGGCGACGTCAATCGCTGGGCCGGAGGTTCGAAAGCCTGCAATTAGGCCGATGGCCTGAGGCTGTTTTCCGCCTTAACGACATCCTGCGCCGGCGCACCACGTCCCCACACCCTCAGGGATCATTGTCATGGACAGGTTTGTCATTCTTTCCGGCTGCTCCGGCGGCGGGAAATCCACTTTGTTGGAAGCGTTCAAGCGCCGTGGTCACAAGGTCATTGAAGAGCCGGGACGACGTATCGTCGCCGAGGAACTGGAAGGCGACGGTTTGGCCTTGCCTTGGGTGGATGCACCGGCATTTGCGCGCCGGGCAATCGCCATGTCGCTTGCCGATCGCGAGAAAGCGCTAGCGCTTCCGGGGATTGTCTTCTTCGATAGAGGCCTGATCGACGCCGCATCGGCGCTCGAGCATATGACGGGCGAGCCCGTGCTGGCTTCGCTCAGCCAGTTGCATCGCTACAACAGCCACGTCTTCCTGACGCCGCCTTGGCCGGAGATCTATGTCGGCGACCGCGAACGGCGGCACGATTTTGCAACGGCGGTCGCGGAGTATGACCGGCTGAGTGCAGCCTATCCCGCGCTCGACTACGAAGTCCACGTGCTGCCGAAAATAGGCGTCGAGGAACGCGCCGATTTCGTTTGTCCCGTTCTGGGGCTCGACTAGACCGGTTACCGCTCACTCCCAGAAAAACGACTTCTTTGCTTCCGTCGCCGCCTCGTGCCGTGTCAGGCCGATGTCGCGCAGCTGATCATCCGTCAGGCCTCGCAAGACCCAGCGGCTCTCGCGCTTCTCCAGCCAATGCAGATAGACGGCCCAAAGCCGGAGCACCGGATGCGGCTTTGGCTGTGCCGCCCGGACTTTTACAGCTGCCAGGGACGCCTCTTGCGCCTCGGTCGAACGGATTGCATCTATTGTACTCATCCTCATTCTCACATGATGGTGACAATTTTCGCGTACCGGGCCAAACGATACAAATTGACTCATAAACTTGACTCTATGACAGAGACAATCTAGGAAATTGTCATTATGACAAATTGGCTGCCTGACATTTCAAGCGGGACCGGTCCGGTCTACATCCGCGTCGCCGACAGTATCGAGAATGCGATCACGCACGGCGTTCTGCCGCCCGGCACAAAATTGCCGCCGCAGCGCAATCTTGCCTATGACATCGGCGTCACCATCGGCACGGTAAGCAGGGCCTATGCGCTCGTGCATGAACGCGGCCTTGTGGCCGGCGAAGTCGGCCGCGGCACCTATGTGCTGGAACGCTCGAACGGCAAGCAGATCGAGCTCGTTGATCCGATCACGCAGGCGCTTTCCGGCACCCGCGGCCTGAATACGCCGGAAGCCAAGATCCGCTTCGATACAACTGCCGCGCCCGATATCGGCCAGGGCGTGATTATCGGCAAGCTCTTCGCCGATATCAGCAGCGAGCATCAGACGGAAATCTCCTCCTATTCGCGGAATTTCCCAGCAAGCTGGTTCCAAGCAGGACAAATCTGGCTCTCTCGCAACGGCTGGAAGCCGGCAATCGATACAATCGTGCCGACGCTCGGCGCCCACGCGGCCGCCATCGCGGTCATTTCGGCCGTTACGTCACCGGGCGACAAGATCGTCTTTGAGAACCTCACCTATACGCAGATCAGCCGCGCCGCACGCCTCCTCGGGCGCCGCTCGATCCTGGTGGATTCAGACGAGCACGGCATGATCCCGGAGGATTTCGAGCGCCTGTGCCAGCAGCAGCATCCGCGCCTCGCCTTCATGATGCCGACGGCCCATAATCCCACACTGGTGACAATACCGGAATCCAGACGCCGGGCGATCGCCGCCATTGCGCGCCGGCACAGCGTCTGGCTGATCGAGGACGACCTCTATGGTGGCATGACCGGCGACCCAAACCCGCTCATGGCCGCCATCGCGCCGGAACGGACCTTCGTGGTCAGCAGCCTGTCGAAGTCGGTGACCGCGGGCGTACGCGGCGGCTGGGTCGCCTGTCCGCCGCATTTTGCCCAGCGTATCAAGGTCACCCACAAGATGACGACCGGCGGCCTGCCCTTCATTCTGGCGGAAACCTGCGCCCGGCTCGTACTCGGCGGTCACGCACTGGAATTGCGCCGCAGATCGGTCGAAGAGATCAAGGCCCGCGAACTGATCGCGCGCGAGGCGCTGGCGGGTTTCGAGTTCAACTCGCATCCGCATCTGCCGTTCCTGTGGCTGAAGCTGCCCGAGCCCTGGCTCTCGGGCACATTCAAGAACGCCGCCCTCGCCGAGGGGGTGCTGATCGATGATGAAGACGAGTTCAAGGCAGCGCGAATCGAACGGGTTTTCCACAGGGTCCGCGTCGCCTTTTCCTCACCGCCACAGCGAGAAGATGTCGTGGCCGGCTTCATGATATTGCGTAGGTTGTTGGAAAACGGCTCATCGACATACGATAGTCACATTTAAGCAAGTCTTATCAATTTATCGACAAACATCTTGCGGAAATACTATTGCGTCGTCTCGACTCTTAGCATCCTACCATTCTATCAATAGGTCAGGATTCGCCCGCTACACTAGGGGGAGTGCATGGCTATTGCAGGCTATTTAAGCAAGCGTTTAGTTACGAGTTTTCTGGTAGTCAGTTCCGTATTCATAGCAGATCAATCCATCGCAGCCGCCGCAGACACGGCTGCGGTTGCCCCTCAAGCCAAGATCTTCGACGAATTGCGCTTCGGCGCGAGTGGATCGGTTCAGAGCGGATATGATCACGAGAATGGCGTGTTTCCGGATGTCCAGGTGCTGTTCAATCCGTTCGGCTACAATCCGACCGCCGATTGGAAAGATCAGCTGACCCATCCGCGCATTCATCTGGGAACCTCGATCGGCACGGGCGGTTCGGCGACGCAAGTCTATGGCGGCCTTTCCTGGACGCTGACGCACAGCAACGGCATCTTCACGGAAGTCGGCTTCGGTGGCACAGTGCACACTGGCAATCTTGACGATTGGCAGGATCATGGCCCGATGCTTGGTTGTCGCCTGCTATTCCACGAATATGCCGGCCTCGGCTACAATTTCGACAGCCACTGGAACGTGATGGCGCAGATCGCGCATGCATCGCACGCCAATCTTTGTGACGGCCCCAATGGCGGCATGACGCGCGCAGGCGTCATGGTCGGCTACAAATTCTGATCTTGCGCGGCGGTCACCGATGGCCGCGCACATGACTTCTACATCGTGAATGCCGGCGTGTTGTGAACGCCGGTGATTTTCCTGTCGCACGACAGGGAGACTTGCGCTAAAGAGACCCCGATCCCTGACCGGCCTTCAAACCCTTTACAGGCAAGGACACTCGAGCGCCCATGACCATTTCCAATTCGATCCAGATCACCCCCGAACTGATTGCCGCCCACGGCCTGAAGCCGGATGAGTATCAGCGCATTCTGGATCTGATCGGCCGCGAGCCCACCTTCACCGAGCTCGGCATCTTTTCGGCCATGTGGAACGAGCACTGCTCGTACAAGTCCTCCAAGAAGTGGCTTCGCACTTTGCCGACCAAGGGACCGCGCGTCATCCAGGGCCCCGGCGAAAATGCCGGTGTTGTTGATATCGATGACGGCGATTGCGTCGTCTTCAAGATGGAGAGCCACAACCACCCTTCCTATATCGAGCCCTATCAGGGTGCGGCCACAGGCGTCGGCGGCATCCTGCGCGACGTCTTCACCATGGGCGCCCGCCCGATCGCCGCCATGAACGCGCTGCGTTTCGGCGAGCCGGACCACCCAAAGACCCGCCATCTCGTCTCCGGCGTCGTTGCCGGCGTCGGCGGCTACGGTAATTCATTCGGTGTTCCGACTGTCGGCGGCGAAGTCGAATTCGACGCGCGCTACAACGGCAATATCCTGGTCAACGCCTTCGCGGCCGGTCTCGCCAAGTCCAACGCGATCTTCCTGTCGGAAGCCAAAGGCGTCGGCCTGCCCGTCGTCTATCTCGGCGCCAAGACCGGCCGCGACGGCGTCGGCGGCGCAACCATGGCGTCGGCCGAGTTCGACGAATCGATCGAGGAAAAGCGCCCCACCGTTCAGGTCGGCGACCCCTTCACCGAAAAATGCCTGCTGGAAGCCTGCCTGGAACTGATGCAGACGGGCGCCGTCATCGCCATCCAAGACATGGGTGCGGCCGGCCTCACCTGCTCCGCCGTCGAAATGGGCGCCAAGGGCGACCTCGGCATCGAGCTCGAACTCGACAAGGTGCCGGTGCGCGAAGAGCAGATGACCGCCTATGAAATGATGCTGTCGGAAAGCCAGGAGCGCATGCTCATGGTGCTGCAGCCTGAAAAGGAAGCCGTGGCCAAGGCGATCTTCGTCAAATGGGGCCTGGATTTCGCCATCGTCGGTAAGACGACGGATGATCTGCGTTTTCGCGTCATTCATCAGGGCGAGGAAGTCGCCAACCTGCCGATCAAGGATCTCGGCGATCAGGCTCCGGAATATGACCGCCCCTGGCGGGAATCCGACAAGCGCGCCGCCCTGCCCGCCGATCTGGTAGCTGCCCCGGAAGATTACGGCCAGGCGCTGCTGACGCTCGTCGGCTCCGCTAACCAGTCCAGCCGCCGCTGGGTCTACGAGCAGTATGACACCCTGATCCAGGGCAATTCGCTGCAGCTTCCAGGTGGTGACGCCGGCGTCGTCCGCGTCGAAGGCCACCCGACCAAGGCTCTGGCCTTCTCTTCGGACGTCACCCCGCGCTATGTCGAAGCCGATCCCTTCGAAGGCGGCAAGCAGGCCGTGGCCGAATGCTGGCGCAACATCACCGCAACCGGCGCCGAGCCGCTGGCCGCGACCGACAACCTGAACTTCGGCAATCCGGAAAAGCCCGAGATCATGGGCCAGCTCGTCGGCGCCATCAAGGGCATCGGCGAAGCGTGCCGCGCGCTGGATTTCCCGATCGTCTCGGGCAACGTCTCGCTCTACAACGAGACCAATGGCGTCGCGATCCTGCCGACCCCCACAATTGCGGGCGTTGGCCTGCTGCCGGATTGGAAGGCCATGGCACGCATCGGCTCCGCTTCAGACGGTGACCACGTTTTGATGATCGGCGTCGACGGCAGCCATCTCGGCTCCTCGATCTATCTGCGCGATATTATTGGCTTGAGCGATGGCCCGGCTCCGGAAGTTGATCTCTTTGCCGAGCGCCGCAACGGCGATTTCGTCCGCTCGGCCATCCGCAACGGTCAGGTCACGGCCTGCCATGACATCTCGTCCGGCGGCTTGGCGCTCGCTCTTGCCGAAATGGCGATGGCATCCCGCAAGGGTCTGCGCGTCGACCTCGCGGAATGCAAGACGTTGCCGCATGCAGCGCTTTTCGGTGAGGATCAGGCCCGCTACGTCATCGCCGTGCCGGCCGATGTCGCCGATTTCGTCTGCATCAATGCGGAAAGCGCCGGCATACCGTTCCGTCGCCTCGGAACCGTCGGTGGCGATGCGCTTGCCATCGATGGTCTGTTAACGCTTCAGGTTGAACAGTTGCGCGAGGCGCATGAATCGTGGTTTCCTGCCTTCATGGATGGCGGCTCGCTCGCCGCTGCTGAATAATCGAGGTACCACTTATGCCCATGAACCCCGGCGATATCGAAGACATGATCAAGGCCGGCATTCCCGGCGCCAAGGTGACGATTCGCGACCTGGCCGGGGATGGCGATCACTATGCTGCCGAAGTTGTCGCGGAAGCCTTCCGCGGCAAGAGCCGCGTGCAGCAGCACCAGATGGTCTATGATGCCCTTAAGGGCAATATGGGCGGCGTGCTGCACGCCCTTGCGCTGCAGACGTCAGCGCCCGACTGAGACCGCCTGCTTTTCTTCGCCGGAGTTGAACGCCAGCTCCGGCAGTTTCTTCGAGGAAAACTCGGCGAAATCCGAAGCCGGCAGCGGACCGGCTGTTATCAGCGTGAAATCGAAGAAGGCCTTCACGTCGGGACCGAGCACATATTGCCGGTGCACCCGCAGGAAATCGCGCTTGATTTTCTTGTAATGCTTCTCCGACAGCATCTGCTTGAAGCGCACGAACAGGATCGAAGCCTGCTCGGCATCCGTATGCCCGCAGACAGCGGCGACCTTCGCCTTATAGAAGTGAATAGCATCGGTCAGACAATGAACGTCGAGCCAGAAAATCTCCTTGCAGCGTGCGATCAACCCGACACGCGAACGCAGCACGGATGCCGACCGCATGAGGGCGCATTGCAGGATGGCGCTGCCGAGCGTCATGAACACCACGCGCTTGCCCTGCAGCAGTTCCGGCTCCCGCTCGAGCAGCAGGCCGATCACATGAGTAGCGACGGACGAGCCCATGCTATGTGAGGAAATGACGAATTCGTCGATATCGGGCTCATCGAGGGCCTGACGCACGCTGATCGCGCTCGCTTCCAGCCATTGCTTCGCGCCGAGCCCGTTCAGTCCCGCCATCGCCACGGCCATTTCCCAGTCGGAGAAAAGATGCAGGGTATGCAGCTTCTCCGCCTGCGGCAGAAATACATAGACGAAGAAAGCGACGGCCAGCGCAATGCTGCCGATATGGCTCCAGCTCGGCAGCCCGAACACGAACGGCGTGAAGGCGATGGCAAGGCTGATCAGCAGCCCCGCGAGAATCAGCAGGAAGGGAAAGACGAAAAACAGGCCGAAGCGCCAGGCGTGACGGAAATAACCGACCATCCCGCCCGAAGCGGCAACCTTTGCGGCGGCAAGATATCCCTGCAAGAGCCGCGTAAAGAACGGCCTGCCGTTCAAGGCTGAGACCAGATCGTTGTGATCGACGATATGAACGCGGCTCTGCGTTTGCCAATCCGCAGCCGTCGCGGTTACATCGAAACAGGGTGCCCGGCCGAAATTCCGCAGCTCGTCGACGGAGACCGAAAAATCCCAGACAGCAGCGCTCTGCCGTGCCGAACGCTCGTAGCGAGCCCGATGCGCCGCCGCGTCCAAAGGCTCGAAACCAGGGAAGTGGAGAACCACCCTCTTCTTGATATTATTCATCTGGCAGTCTGTCCCTGGGCGCACGAGCGGCATCGAAAATACTTGAAATCGCCAAAACCACGGGCTGCGGGCTTTTTCATGGCGGCGCCCACAATTCATCTGAACATAAAAAGATTGAAATCAAGTGTTTATGATCGTTCTCGTCGGCGGGAAGGAAAACGCTCATAGGTGCCATCCGACTTGCCGCCGCACCACACGGTGACAAGAACGCGATAGATCAGCATTCACGGCCGGGATAGGGAGAACTGTCGGCACAAGGGTCCGAAGGCGGCGCGATCATGATCTTTTGAACGATCGGCGGCACCGTTGGTTGCGGTGTCGGGGCAGTCGCAGCGCGGTAGCCGAAGGCAATGCTCAAAACGAGCACGATGGCACAGACGGTCACGGCGCTGTTCAGAATGGAAGCCCTTGGCGTGCGCACATGTTCATAATATTCCCGCTCGCCGTCGCTCGTTTCCTCCGAACTGTAAAATTCCCGCTCTTCACCAACCTGCCCGTCGGAATAGTGATGGTGGCTCATGGTGTCCGCTCCCTCAAAATACGAATGCAATGCCGACAAGGGACCGATACGCGCCAAATCGCATCAATCGACAAACTCTAACAAACATACCGGCCGTTTGTAAATTAAGTAGCGGCCTAATATTAACAGTCCCTTGCTTCGAATTTTCATTTGTGTTGTTCAGGCTCGGAGTTGAAGAGGCGTTTTCAAAACGCACTGTTCAGAAAAAATTGCCAATGAGCGGTTTCAGCCATCTTTCTTAACCGCTGATGCCGGAAATCCATTCATGCGATGAAAAAGAGAAGGCGTGCGTTTTGCCGCTGGAAATCGCTCCTGTCGCTTGCTATTTAAGGAACAGATTTAACGCTGCGGACCTTGACCCCGCATGTGAAAGGAACTGGACAATGAGCGGAATTCACGAATTCATCGAAAACGAAGTCAAGAACAACGACGTCGTTCTTTTCATGAAGGGCACGCCCCAGTTCCCGCAGTGTGGCTTCTCCGGCCAGGTGGTCCAGATTCTCGATTATGTCGGCGTCGACTACAAGGGCATCAACGTCCTTGCCGATGCCGAGATCCGTCAGGGCATTAAGGACTATTCCAACTGGCCGACCATTCCGCAGCTCTATGTAAAGGGCGAGTTCATCGGCGGCTGTGACATTGTGCGTGAAATGTTCCAGGCGGGCGAGTTGCAGCAACACCTCCAGGAACACGGCATCAGCGTTCGCGGCGCCGCCTGACCGGGCACCGGGCTCCGTCCGGTTTCCATAGTTCAATTTGATCGAAAAGGCGCTGCCACCGGGCGGCGCCTTGACATGTTTATGGGAATAAAACCGTGACGACCACATCCCAGGCTATGTCCCATGGGCAGCTGCCCATGGGCAAACGCGAGTTCATCGCACTCGCGGCCTTCCTGATGGCGATCAACTCGCTCGCGATCGACATCATGCTTCCGGCCTTGCAGCAGATCGGCTCCAGCCTCGGCGTGATGAACGAGAATCACCGCCAGTATGTGGTGACGGCCTATCTGATCGGCTTCGGCTCAGCGCAGCTCATCTACGGTCCCCTGTCGGATCGTTTCGGCCGCCGCTTGCCTTTGCTGATCGGCATTACCGTCTACGTCGTCTCCGCCTTCGGTATTGCCCTTATTCCGTCCTTTGCCGGCCTGCTCCTCCTGCGCTTCATCCAGGGTCTCGGATCGGCGGCGACACGGGTCATCACCATTTCGATCGTTCGCGACGTCTTCGGCGGCCGCCTGATGGCCGAGGTCATGTCGCTGATCATGATGGTCTTCATGATCGTGCCCGTCATCGCGCCCGGAAGCGGCCAGATCATCTTGCTGGTCAGCACCTGGCACATGATCTTCGTCTTCATCGGCACCATGGCGACACTCGTCGGCCTCTGGATGTACTTTCGCCTTCCCGAAACGCTGAAGCCGGAAAACGTCCGGCCTCTGACGGTCAAATCCGTCGCGGCGGGTTTCCGCATCGTCCTGACGAACCGCGTGGCGCTCTGTTACACACTTGCCAGCACGTTCCTGTTCGGGGCCCTGTTCGGCTTCATCAACTCGGCGCAGCAGATCTACAGCGGCATTTACGGGCTCGGTGTCTATACGCCTGTCGCTTTTGGCGGCGTCGCGCTGTTCATGGCCTTGTCATCCTTCATCAATTCGCAGCTCGTCGGCCGTTTCGGCATGCGGCGACTGTCGCATGCGGCGCTGCTCGGCTTCTCCGTCGTTACCTTCATCTGGATGATCGTCCAGCTCTACGGCCCGGCGCCGATGCCCTTCCCGCTCTTCATGATCTTTTTCGCGCTGGCGATGTTCCAGTTCGGCTGGATCGGCTCCAATTTCAACTCGCTCGCCATGGAGCCGCTCGGTCACGTCGCCGGAACCGCCTCCTCGGTGCTCGGCTTCATGAGCACGGTCGGCGGCGCATCGATCGGCGCCGGCATCGGCCAATATTTCAACGGCACGGCGACGCCGATGGTGATCGGCTATTTCACCGTGTCGCTGATCGGCTTGATGTTCGTGCTGATTGCCGAAAGGGGGCGCCTTTTCCGCCCGCACAATGCGCCGCCTCCGGCCGACCAATCCCTCGCTTTGCATTGACAGGCATATTCAAATGACAACCGCGCCACAGTCTCAATCGCCGGAACAATCCGGCTCCAACCGCATCGGCCTCGGCATCGTGGAATTCATCCTTATGATCGCCCTGATGACGGCCAGTATCTCCATGGGCATCGACAGCATGCTGCCAGCGCTGCCGAACATCGGCCAATCGCTTCATGTCGCCAACCCGAATGACACGCAGCTCGTCATCGGCGTCTATTTTCTGGGATTCGGCATCTGCCAGCTCTTCTTCGGCAGCCTGTCGGACACCTATGGCCGCCGCCGCATCCTGCTCGGCGGCCTCGCCTTCTACACAGTGACGCTGTTTGCGGCGGCCTGGAGCGGCAATCTCTTCGCGCTGCTCGTCCTGCGCTTTGCCCAGGGTGTCGGCGCCGCGGCCGTGCGCATCACGACGCTTGCGATCGTGCGCGACTGCTTCGGCGGGCGCGAAATGGCCCGCGTCATGTCCTATGTCATGATCGTCTTCATGATCATGCCGATGGTTGCACCCTTCGTCGGTCAGGTGATCGTTGCCTATTCAAATTGGCAATGGATTTTCATCCTGCTCGGCATCGCCAGCGCCGGCCTGTTCCTGGTCGCCTTCTTCCGCATGAAGGAAACGCTTTCCGCCGAGGAGCGCCTGCCGCTTTCGGTCGCCTCCGTCTTGTCCGGCTTCAAGACGGTGCTGACCAACCGCATCACCTGCGGCTACATGATCGGCCTGACGCTCTATACCGGCGTCGTCTGCGCCTACATCGTCTCCGTGCAGCAGGTTTTTGGCGAAGTCTACGGCCTTGGGGACACGTTCCCGATCGCCTTTGCGGCAACGGCAGCCGGCACCGCCGTGGCGCAGTTCGCCAACGGCTATTTTGTTCGCAGCTTCGGCATGCGCCGTATCTCTCATGCCGCCATGATCGTTTTCACCGTCCTTGGTGCTATCGGCTATATCGTCGGCATGTTCGGCCAACCAAGCTTCACCTTCATCTATATCCTGATTTCCGTAATGCTGATGATGTTCGCCGTCATCACCACCAACTGCATGGCGATCAGCTTGGAGCCGATGGGGCATCTGGCGGGTACGGCAGCCGCCATCACCAGCTCGATCTCCACGACCGTCGGCGTTCTTATCGGCGGCGTCGTCGGCCAGATGTTCGATGGTACGGCGCAGCCGCTGCTTGCCGGCTTCACCGTATTCGGTGCGCTATCGATCGTCGCGACGCTTTGGGCGGAACGTGGCAAGCTCTTCACCCATCCGGGCGATGCTCCGACGCTGGAGCCGGGCATGGGCCACGTCTGACGACGTGGTTCCTTCCTTACGCGCCGCTGCGCGGGCGGCTGACCCAGCGCAGCGCCGCGGCGATCGCGAGCCCGAACAGCGGCCAGACCGCCCACGGCGTACCGTGCCAGGTGAAGAGATTGATCGCGACGATGCCGATGCCGGTGACGACAAGGCTGGCAATCGCCATATCGACCTGCTTGTTGCCACGAAGGACGCGATAGGCCGAGACCCACAGAATGATCAGTATCGGCCATTTTGCCCAGAACTCGCCATCCCAGGTCAGCGCATTGAGTACGGCAAGGCCGATACAGATGATCAACGGAGTGCCGTAGTTAAGCCGCCAGTCCTGCAACACAGATCCCCTCGCCGCTATCTCGGGCGCCCGCGCCGGAGCTGGGTCCGGGCTGGATCGATAGTCTGGGGTGGTGGCATCGACCACCTGCACGCTGCCGATCCGCACCGCGTAGCTCGGCACGCCGCCCTCGATATTCTTGACATCGAGCTGACCGAGAAAATCGAAGCCGACCGCCACCTTGTTGCGGACCTGGTCGTAAACCGTGTTGGAGATGACGATGCCGCCCGGCACCGCGCGAGACTGCAGCCGCGCGGCAATATTGACGCCATCGCCATAGAGATCGTCACCGTCGGCGATCACATCTCCAAGGTTGAGACCGATGCGGAAGAGCATCTGCTTGTCGGGATCGCTGCCGGAATTATAACCGGCAATCTCGTTTTGCGTGTCGATTGCCGCGCGCACTGCTTCGACGACACTTGGAAATTCGGCAAAAACGCCATCGCCCCAGGTATTGATGACCCGGCCGCCATGCGCCTCGATCAGCCGTTTCATCGCCTCGCGGTAGCGGCGAAGGGTCGAAAGCGTGCCCTCCTCGTCTTTCCCCATGAGGCGCGAATAATCCTGCACGTCGGCGCAGAAGATGGTGGTCAGCTTGCGGCTCGTCTCGGACATTGGTCTTCATCCTCGCGGCAAGCACCGACCAGGGCTCTTGCCTGTTGGAGCAAAGATAGCCTTCCAGGTGCCACTTTCCAAGTGGGGCATTCCCGACAATCCGACAGCAAAAACCCGCTTAGACGGTGAAGACCTCACGCCGCAGCAATTCCCAGGTATCCTTGTCCACCGCAATCAGCAGCCCGCCGTCGAGGTGGCGCGGCAAATAGGGCGAGCCATCGAAACGGCGGACATAGGCACCGGCTTCGGCCGAGATCAGCGATCCCGCCAGATGATCCCAGGGCATCAGCTTGTTGTACATGAGATAATGCACATAGCCGCCGGCAAGCGTGCGATATTCATGAGCCGCGCATCGATAGCAGGTCGTGTAGCGCACCTTGGCGAGGTTACCCATGATCTCCGCACGCTTTTCCTTGGGAAGAAAGCCTGTGGCCGCCATGCCCACCAACTCTTCCAGTGCAACCGGCTGAGACGTGTTCAGGCGCAGCATCTCGCCATCGGGCCGGCGCAGCCATGCACCGCTGCCACGCTCCGCCAACACCCAATCGTCTCCCATCGGATCGAAGATGATGCCGGCCACCGTTTCCCCCTTGGAGACGACCGAGGCCATGACGCCGAAGGCCGGAATGCCGGCTGCGAAATTGAACGTGCCGTCGACGGGATCGACGATGATGGCAAGATCGGCATCCGCCAGCTTCCCGAGCAGCGCCGGATCCGCCGCGACCGATTCCTCGCCGATGAAAAGCGCGTCGGGCCAGAGCCGCGAAACCTCGGCCTTGATCATGCGCTCCGCACGTTCGTCGGCTTCCGTCACCAGATCGGTCGCCTCGCTCTTGGCGCGGATATCGTCGCTGCCGAGCCTGCGGAAACGCGGCAGGATCTCCGTCTGTGCTGCGCGGCGCAGCACATGAGCAAGGGTGGTAACGTCAACGAGCGATGTCATGCTTTGTCCTTTCCCGTCAGGCGCCGATGATGTCGCGACGAATCATCCGCCAGCTTTCCTCATCCGGCGCAGAAATAATGCCGCCCACCGTTTCGCCGGGCCTGTAAGGCGTGCCATCGAATTTGGCGGTATGGCCGCCGGCTTCCTGGTGTGCCAGTACGCCGGCAAGATGATCCCAAGGCATCAGCTTGGAATGGCCGATGAAGTGCCATTTGCCTGAAGCCACCATCCAATATTCGTAAGCCGAGCAGTTCATCGAGAATGCCATGCGCGTCTTCGCCATGTTGGCGCTGATGCGGGACCTGTCTGGCTCCTCCATATGTCCCCAGGATATGGCGCCCGTCATTGCGCTCAAGGGAGCAGGGGCGGCAACGGAAAGCCGCCTCGCCTGCCCCGTTCGCCGGCGTAGGAAAGTACCCGAACCCTTCATGGCGGTGACAGTGTCGCCGAGAACGGGATCATGGATGACGCTGGCGATCGTCTCACCATTGGCGACCACGGCCACAATCGTGCCGAATACCGGCAGGCCAGCCGCGAAATTGAAGGTGCCGTCCACCGGATCGATAGTAAAGGCCAGCTCCGCATGCGCCAGAGCGGGCACGACTGATTTGTCGGCCTCATAGGCCTCTTCGCCAACGATAAGGGCAGCCGGGAAACGCGTCTTCAGCGCCGCGGTGATATGCTTTTCGGCAAGCAGATCGGCCTCGGTCACCAGATCAATAGCTGAAGTCTTTTCCGATATGTCGCCGGCGGCCAAGTTGCGGAAGCGCGGGAGGATTTCCTGGGCCGCCGCCTCGGCGACAATCGTCATCAGAAAGTCGAAATCTGTATCGGAGAACGTCATCGGAGGCCTTTGCTTTGGAAGGACCCCTCTTATGCCCGATTCGATGACGATGGTGTGGCAAAACCACTTAATTTCAGTCGGTTCGCCCCGAAGACGATCCGTCGGTCATCAAGCCAGCGAAATCGAACAGTTTCGGGTCGAGCAGATGCGATGGATTCACATGCGCCAGCGCGCGCAGCATCGTGTCCTTGCGGCCCGGCATGCGACGCTCGATATCGGCAAGCATGTCCTTCATGGCGTTGCGCTGCAAGCCGTCCTGCGAGCCGCAGAGGTCGCAGGGAATGATCGGAAACTGCATGGCGGTCGCAAACTTGGCAAGATCGTCCTCAGCCGCATAGGCGAGCGGGCGCAGCAGCATCAGATCGCCCTCGTCATTGAGCAGCTTCGCCGGCATGGAGGCCAGCCGGCCGCCATGGAAAAAGTTCATGAAGAAGGTTTCGAGAATATCCTCGCGGTGATGGCCAAGCACCAGCGCGTCGCAGCCCTCCTCGCGGGCGATGCGATAGAGATTGCCGCGGCGCAGGCGCGAACAGAGCGAGCAATAGGTTGCGCCCTCCGGTACCTTCTCCTTCACGATCGAATAGGTGTCGCGATATTCGATGCGATGGGCAACGCCGATCTTCGTCAGATATTCGGGCAATATATGCTTCGGGAAATTCGGCTGGCCCTGATCGAGGTTGCAGGCGACCAGCTCCACCGGCAGCAGGCCGCGCCATTTCAGATCAAGGAGCAGCGCCAGCAGACCATAGGAATCCTTGCCGCCTGACAGCCCGACGAGCCAGCGCTTCTGGCCCTTCAGCATCTGGAAATCATCCATTGCCTGACGCACCTGCCGCAACAGGCGCTTGCGCAGCTTGTTGAAGGAAACCGATCGCGGCGCATCGAGGAACATCGGATGCACGCCGGAGCCGCCGTCCTCAGCCTCGATATCGATTTCGTCCATGACAACAGTCGCGATATTCATTCCGTCATCCCCAACGCCGCACAGTCATATCTCGCCACGCTGATAGCAGAAAGTGGCACGAGAAGACACCGTATCAATCACCGAACACGGACCAGCCGGTACGCGCCGCCAGCATTTCCAGCGCCACCGCGCCGAGCTGCGAATTGCCGACCTTGTTAAGCCCTGGCGACCAGACAGCAATGGAGCCGATGCCGGGCGCAACAGCCAGGATACCGCCGCCGACACCACTCTTGCCTGGCAGGCCGACATGATAGGCGAAGTCGCCGGAACCGTCATAATGGCCGCAGGTCAGCATCAGCGCATTGATGCGCCGTGCTCGCTTCGGCGAGACGACGGAATGCCCGGTGATCGGATTGCTGCCGCGCGCGGCAAGATAGAGCCCCGCCTTGGCAAGCTGCTGGCAGCTCATGGAAAGCGCGCATTGATGGAAATAGACACCGAGCACATGCTCGACCGGATGGTGAAGATTGCCATAGGCACGCATGAAATTAGCAAGCGCGAAATTGCGATAGCCCGTCTGCGTCTCCGATCGCGCGACCTTGTCATCGATGCTGATCGCTTCGTCGTCGGCCACATAGCGCACAAAACGCAGCAGCTCGCCGATCGCCTCACGCGGCTCGTGTCCCGCCAGCACGACGTCGCTGATGGCGATAGCACCCGCATTGATGAAGGGATTGCGCGGTATGCCCTCCTCGCGCTCCAGCTGGACGATGGAGTTGAAGGCCGTGCCGGACGGTTCGCGTCCCACACGATTCCACAAGCTCTCGCCGACTTTGCCCAGCGCCAGGGTCAGCATGAAGACCTTGGAGATACTCTGGATGGAGAAAGGAACGCCGGCGTCACCGATGCTGTAGACATCGCCGTTGACCGTAGCGATCGCCATGCCGAACTGCTTCGGATCGACCTTTGCCAGTTCCGGAATGTAATCGGCAACCTTGCCCTCGCCGATGCGTGGCGCAAGTTCCGCATGAATACCGTCGAGAATGGCCTGCAAATCCGTCATGAGACGCTCCAAAGGCAAAAAAGCCGCTCGAACCGAGCGGCTTTTTCATTCATCAAGAAAGTTATCCGCTTATTAACGCGAATAGAATTCGACGACCAGCTGCGGCTCCATGACGACGGCGTACGGCACGTCGGCAAGGGTCGGAACGCGAGCGAAGGTCGCTACCATCTTGTTGTGGTCGGCTTCGATGTAGTCCGGAACGTCACGCTCAGCAAGACCAACCGATTCCAGAACGATCACGAGCTGCTTGGACTTTTCGCGAACTTCGATGACGTCGCCAGCCTTGCAGCGGTACGAACCGATGTTGACACGAACGCCGTTGACCGTGACGTGGCCATGGTTGACGAACTGACGGGCTGCGAAGACGGTCGGAACGAACTTGGCGCGGTAGACGATCGCGTCGAGACGCGATTCGAGCAGGCCGATCAGGTTTTCCGAGGTATCGCCCTTGCGGCGGTTGGCTTCGTCGAAGGTGGCGCGGAACTGCTTTTCACGCAGGTCGCCGTAGTAGCCCTTCAGCTTCTGCTTAGCGCGCAGCTGCACGCCGAAGTCGGAAAGCTTGCCCTTGCGGCGCTGGCCGTGCTGACCAGGGCCGTATTCGCGGCGGTTTACCGGGGACTTCGGACGGCCCCAGATATTTTCGCCCATACGGCGGTCAATTTTGTACTTGGACGATTCGCGCTTGCTCATCGCATTTCCTTTCAAGTGTTATGGCGGCTCGTTGCCGAACCGCGAAGGAAACACGCCCTCCTCTGAACTCCATTTTCGAGCTCTGACAGGCTTCTCACATTAGCGAATGGAGGAGCCACGGGACATGTCAAATGAAACACCGGACATTTCTGCCCGGCGTTGGCGCGGTCTGTAAGGGGTCGTCATGAAAATGTCAACAGCAGGAGCGGCGAGAAGCGCAGTTTCATTCCACATTCCCGATGCCGCGCCATTCCTCCGGCACATCCGGTAACGACGGCATCAGATCCGGCTCGGATGTCGCCTTTCGAAACTGCACGCCGTCTTCGTTCAAGGCGGATATCTGAACGGGGATGCCGCTCGCGTTGACCGCAAGCAGACCGACTATGTCCGGCCGCGTCGATCGAATGTAGCGCTCCGCTCTCTCCAGCACCCCGACAAGCCTGTCGCGAATGACGCTGGCCGTAAAATCGACCGGAAGACCTTTCACGGAATCGTAATCGTCTGTCGAAACCGATAGCCCTCTTCGCCGAATTTCATCGATTATCCTGATTGGAGAATAATGCGGCGGTTTTCCCGAAGCTGCCATGACGACGGCGCCAAGCGGAGACAACCTGTCGTCAATCATCAACAAATCAACGAAATCTCGCGGCCTTGTCCGGGTTGATGCCGCCAGAACCTTGTTCACTGCAAGATCCGCTGGATGAAGCCTCGCACCCCATTCCTCGTCTCGGATAAGCGGGAAAAAACGGGTTCGAGATTCGCTCATCCATTGAATGAGCGTATTCTCCTGTGCCTTGGAGACTTCCGCCTCGACGCAGCCATAGACATTGACCTCGACATAAACGCGGAAACCATCATCTCTTAGCGTTTCCATGTCGCGCTCGGCGACGGGGCCGATTTCCTCGTCGGTATCTTGAAAGATATCGATATCGTCGGATAGGCGAGGCCAATTCATATTGAGGACAACCCCACCTGCGATATAGCTGGTATCCGAGCGATTTTTCGCGATGGAAGCCATAATCTCTTTTTGCAGCTTCGTCAGCGCCATCACTTACCGCCCGATCTCGTCAAGCATGCGACGCCCTATGGCAAAGGCGCGTGCATCGCCGCGCTCCATCAAGGCGTTGGCAATCACCTTCGCCTTCTGCGCCAAATCCGGCAATCGATCCAGATCAATATTGTCAAGAAGGCGAGTGCCGTAGCGGTCAAGCGCTTCTTCGATATCCTCTCGGAGCCGTTCTTTTCTCTGCCGATATTCGGCACGCATTTCCGCTGCTTGCGATAGGATATCATTGCGGCGCGCTGCCGGAATCAGAACCTCCACCCTCACTAGGTCAGACGCTCCACCACTTTCCCTATATCGCTGGATCCTGTCGCGCGCGGCCATGAATTCATCTCCTGCAGAGACAAAATATAAGCGTATCCGGGATACGGATCAAGAGCGCCGCATAAGCAGCTATTCCGCCGCCGCCTGCTCGCTACCATCCAGATCGGGCGCATTGGCATCGCCCGGAGCCGTCTGCGACCCCATATCCGGGAATGCAACGATGCGCTTGCCCGAGAAATCCGTGTGCACGACGACGCTGCCCTGCTCCTCGAAATAGCTCAGCAGTCGGCGCGCGCGACGGGCCGAATGGGTGCCGTAGGCGCGGGCGATGCGGGCATCGGAGGGACAAGGCTCGCCGCTGATCGCGGCTTTCGCCAGCATCAGGAAGACGCCCTGCAGGTCATCGGTAACGCTGGAGGAGAGCGAGAGTGCCGTTGCCCAGCGGTCAGTCGCCATCACCTCCTCATCCGCGCCGGAGCGCGCGATCGCCACGCGGCGGCGGAATTCCGACAGGCTCATGGGCGCACCGGGCACGCGGCGCATGCGCAAGCGAACGAGAAACTCCTGATAAAGCACTGAATCCGTGCGGAATCCCGAGGCCGGGTCATCGAGGATTTCCGACAGCACGGCGCTTACTCTCGCCTCGCGATCCTCGTTCGATAGTTCAGGCTGGCTGGCCTTCGGCTCAGCCGGAGCGGCGCTTGCCGCCGGGACGGAGCGGGAAAGCTCGGCCAAAATATCGGTCGTCGGACGCGGCGCCGGCGTGGTGCGGCGAACGACTGGCCGCGTGAACTCTTCCGGGTCCGGCGTGAAGATCAGATCTTCGACATCCTGCGGCGCGTCCGGCAGCGGCATCAGCTTGGGGCTGGAGGAACGCGCCGAGGTTTCCACCGTGCCGATGGCGATCGGCAGCGGCCGGCGCGAGAGGGCCGGTCCGAGCGCGACGAAATTGCCGCGTTTCAGGTCGCGGAACATTTCCGCCTGCCTGCGATCCATGCCGAGAAGGTCGGCGGCGCGGGCCATGTCGATATCGAGGAAGGTGCGGCCCATGAGGAAATTGGAAGCCTCGGCCGCGACGTTCTTGGCGAGCTTTGCGAGGCGCTGCGTGGCGATGACGCCGGCAAGACCGCGCTTTCGGCCACGGCACATCAGGTTGGTCATGGCGCCGAGCGACATCTTGCGCGCATCTTCCGAAACATCGCCGCCGACCGAGGGCGCAAACATCTGCGCCTCATCGACCACGACGAGAACCGGATACCAGAATTCGCGATCGGCATCGAACATGCCATTCAGGAAAGCGGCAGCGGCGCGCATCTGCTGCTCGATATCGAGCCCTTCCAGCGTCAGCACGCAGGAGACGCGATGCTGGCGGATGCGGTTGGCGATGCCGGCAAGCTCGGCTTCCGTGCGCTCGCCATCGACGACCACATGACCGAACTTATCGGCCAGGGTGACGAAATCGCCTTCCGGATCGATGATGACCTGTTGCACCCATTGCGCCGACTGCTCCAGCAGCCGCCGCAAGAGATGCGATTTTCCGGAGCCGGAATTGCCCTGCACCAGGAGACGCGTTGCCAGCAGCTCCTCGATATCGAGCTGGGCGCTGGTCCCGCCGGACGCCGTTCCCATGTCGATGCCGACCTGCAATGCACTTCCCCTATGAGCAAGAATCAAATGTGGATGCGTCCTATCTTTCTGAAAGGACGCGCCCTCGTCTAGCAAAGATTTCCAAGCTTCGCGCCCGTGGATTGAAAAAACCCACAGGCGATTGCGAGACCTATCTGAACCGCAGATTGGCGCGCGACAGCTCACTGACCGAGGTGCAGCCCATGAGCTTCATGTCGCGCTCGACTTCGGTGCGCAGATGCCTGAGCGCGCGCTCCACGCCAGCCTGCCCGGCAGCGGCCAGCGGATAGAGATAGAAACGTCCGAGCCCCACCGCCTTGGCGCCGAGCGACAGAGCCTTCAGCACATGCGTGCCGCGCTGGATACCGCCATCCATCATGACATCGATACGGTGGCCGACGGCATCGACGATCTCCGCCAGCTGATCGAATGCCGAGCGCGAGCCGTCCAATTGCCGGCCGCCATGGTTCGAGAGCACGATGCCGGTGCATCCGATATCGACCGCGCGCTTGGCGTCCTCGACCGACATGATACCCTTCAGGCAGAATTGCCCGTTCCAGTGCTTCACCATCTCGGCGACGTCGTTCCAGTTCATCGACGGATCAAGCATCTCGGTGAAATACTTGCCGATCGACATGGCGCCGCCGCTCATATCCACATGTTCATCGAGTTGCGGCAGGCGGAATTTCTCGTGGGTGACATAGTTCAGCGCCCAGGCCGGCTTGATGGCGAACTGGGTGAGCCCCGCCAGATTGAGCTTGAACGGAATCGAAAATCCGGTGCGAAGATCGCGCTCGCGATTGCCACCGGTGATGCTGTCGACCGTCAGCATCATCACGTTGACGCCGGCTTCCTTCGCGCGTTCCATCATCGCCCGGTTCAGCCCGCGATCCCTATGGAAATAAAACTGATAGACCTGCGGCCCCGCATGCTTCTTGCGGATGTCCTCGAGGCTGACAGTGCCGAGCGAGGAGACGCCGAACATAGTGCCGAGCGAAGAAGCCGCGGCCGCAACCGCATTCTCGCCCTGGTGATGGAACAGCCGCTGCAGCGCCGTCGGCGAGCAATAGAAGGGCGTCGCGAGCTTTTGTCCCATGACGGTGACAGACATGTCGATCTCGCTGACCCCGCGCAGGACGTTGGGAACGAGATCGCAGCTTTCGAAGCTCGACGTGTTTCGCCGCAGGGTCACCTCGTCGTCGGCTGCACCGTCGATATAGTTGAAGATCGGGCCGGGAAGACGCTTTTTCGCAAGAAGGCGAAAATCATGGAAGTTGTGGCACTCACGCAGACGCATGGCTTGCCTCGACGACACTGCTATCATTCTCAAAAGATATCAAACATCGACCTCCCAATATCCCGCCGCCCAGTCCGACCGTGAATTACAGCCGGTGCAAGCGCGCTTCCCATTTGTAAAGCACATCCGGCTCCTTTTCCTCATTGCCTGCTCCATCAGACTCGTCAACCACGAAGAAGCCGTGCTTTTCGTAAAAACGGCGCGCAGGTGCGTTTCTCTGGAACGTCCAGAGCGAAAGCACCGGATAGGCCGACTTGGCGATGTCGAGCAGGCGGCTGCCGATGCCGCGCTCTTGCGCCTCCGGCAGGACGTAAAGCTGATCGATCCAATCCTCAAGAAAGGCAATGACGCCGACCAGACGACCGCCCTCTTCCGCACCCCAGATCTGGCAATCCTTGAAAACAACAGCGCTCCAGAAACCGACATCCTCTTCCGGCGTATGAAGCCCGGCAAGCGTCGGCAGCCGTTCGTTGAAGGACGCGCGATGAACGGCCGCAGCCGCCGGCATGTCCGTGAGATCGAGTTTACGCAACGAAATCTTGTCAGTCATCATCAAGCCTTAAGCCCAAAGCCCTGCATCAGGCGGCGGGTGGGGAAATCCGGCGCACCGGAGGTGAAGACCGCAAAGTCGAAATTGTCGGGATGGACGGCGTCGGCCACCTGCGGCACCAGGCTGCGGGCACGCCTTGCGATCGCCTCTGCGGGATCGAGCCAGTCGACCGGCCATGGTGCGAGCCGGCGGAAGGTATTGGCCATGAAAGGATAATGCGTGCAGGCAAGCACGACGATATCGGTCTTGCGGCCATCCATCTCGACAAAGCACTGCGCAATCTCGGTCATCACATCCTCGTCGCTGACGGCATCGCCGCGAATATAGGCTTCCGCCAGGCGAGCCAGGTCCTGCGATCCGACGAGCCGCACATGGCATTGCGTGGCAAAGGACTGGATCAGGTCGCGCGTATAGGCGCGCTTGACGGTGCCCGGTGTCGCGAGCACCGAGACAAGGCCGGAGCGGGTCCGCTCGGCCGCCGGCTTGATCGCCGGTACCGTGCCCACGAACGTCATTTGCGGAAAGGCGGCACGAAGAGCGGCGCCGGCCAGCGTGAACGCCGTATTGCAGGCGATGATGCAGACTTCCGGATCATATTGCACGAGCAGCTTTGCGAAGAGATCGACGATCCGCTCCCTCAGCGCCCGCTCTTCCCAGCTGCCATAGGGAAAACCGGCATCGTCGGCGATATAGATGAAACCGCGCTCCGGCATCAGCACGCGCGCCTCGCGCAGCACGGTCAAACCGCCGATCCCTGAATCGAAGACAAGGATCGGTTTCAGCTCATTCGCCGCTGCTGTCATCGTTCGTGGTTTCCTTGGGTGCTTTGGAGGATCGGGGATGCGAGCCGCTGCCGCGCGGAAACTTCCGCGAGAAACGGTCGAGAGACGAGATCACCCCGCGCAAGACGCTGATTTCCTGTTCGGTGAACGCCCGGCGCGAGAGGACAGCCCGGAGATTGTCCACCATTTTCGGCTTTTTCCCGGCGGGATGGAAATAATTGCGCGCATCCAGCGCATCCTCGAGCTGGTCGAAAAGGCCGAAGAGCTGTTCCTTCGTCGAAGGCCGTTGCTCGAGCGCCTGGAAAGGCACGGCGCCGAGATCTTCCATGCCCGACTTCATCCACTCATAGGACATCAACAGCACTGCTTGAGCGATATTCAGCGAGGCGAAGGCGGGATTGACCGGGAATGTCACGACCTCGTCGGCCAGCGCCACTTCCTCGTTCGTCAGGCCCCAGCGCTCGCGCCCGAAAAGAATGCCGGTGCCCTCGCCCGCCTTGAATTTGGTACGAAGGGTCTCGGCGGCAACGACAGGCGAACGCACCGGCTTGTAGCCGTCCCGTTCCCGGGCTGTCGTCGCATAGATGAAATTGAGATCCGCGATCGCCTGCTCCAGCGTCTCGTAGACCTTCGTCGCCTCGATGATGTGATCCGCCTTCGAGGCGGTCGCCTGCGCCCTCTCGTTCGGCCAGCCGTCGCGCGGATTGACGAGGCGCAACTCGACAAGACCGAAATTCGCCATCGCGCGCGCCACCATGCCGATATTCTCGCCCATCTGCGGCGCGACCAGAATGATGGCTGGCCCTTCGGCCAGAAGTTGACGCTCGCTGTTCGTGCCTGCCATGATGCCTAAATCTCCGTGCGCGAACCCAGCCGCGCCAATTATGGGTCGCAATAGCGAGACACCAGCCGATCGGCAAGGTTTTTGCGCATCACTGGCCAAGCGAACCCAGGCCCGACTATTACGGCTTGGCCGGCTTCGGCTGATCCGTGGGCTGCGACTGCTGATCGGACGGCTGTTGCTGCTGCTGTTTGACGAGATCCTGCATCACGCTCTTGAGCGAGCTCGGATTGCCGTTGTCGTCGTTGGTGACGATATCGTCCACGACGGGCCGTCCGCCTTCCTCGATGACCTCGAAGCGCACGGTCGTCACCTTCTGGTAGTCGGCATCGGATCCCATGCAGGTGGATTTCTTGAAGCTCGCCAGCACTTCGATCGCATTGTTCTTGGGCGGCTGGGCGGCGATCTTCACGTCCTCCAGAGGACAGGCATCCTGCGCATTGACGATCACGTCATAGTCGAAAGGCGAGATACCATCCTCATCGGCAGCGGGAAACTGCGCTGCCGCCTGATATTTCGCCGCAAAATCCTTACTGTAGATATCCTTGAGCTTGCTCTCGTCGAAGATATCCTGCCAGTCGCTGTCCCCGCCTGCCCAGTTCGAAACGGCCGCGTCCATGATGGCTTTGACCGGCGCCGTCGCATCGGCGGCCAGTGCCGAATGTGCACCGAGGGAGAACTGAAAGAGCGTGAAGGCAAGCGCGGATGCGGCAAATTTCTGCATGACGTGATTCCGTAGTAACAGGCAAAACATGCGCGACATTAGTCCCATCGACCACTTTGGCAATGGCCGGATCGCAAAAAGCGGGTGATGCCAGGAATGATCAAAAACGCGATTCCTGAGGCTCTATCGGCTTTGCGTTCCGCACTTGCGGTGTTATAGCCCTCGGGACTTCACATTACTCACAGGACCATCCGGTCCCATCAGCTTAAACGAGGCAGAAGCATGAAGAAGATCAAGGTCGCTAACCCCGTTGCCGATCTCGATGGCGACGAAATGACTCGCATCATCTGGCAGCTCATCAAAGAAAAACTGATCTTCCCCTACCTCGATATCGATATCGACTACTACGACCTCTCGGTCGAAAACCGCGACGCCACCAACGACCAGGTCACCGTCGATGCCGCCAACGCCATCAAGAAGTACGGCGTCGGCATCAAGTGCGCGACGATCACGCCGGATGAAGCCCGCGTGAAGGAATTCAACCTCAAGGAAATGTGGAAGAGCCCGAACGGCACGATCCGCAACATCCTCGGCGGCGTCATTTTCCGCGAGCCGATCATCTGCAAGAACGTTCCGCGCCTCGTTCCGGGCTGGACCCAGCCGATCGTCGTCGGCCGCCATGCTTTCGGCGACCAATACCGCGCCACCGATTTCAAGTTCCCCGGCAAGGGCAAGCTGACCATCAAGTTCGTCGGCGAAGACGGCACGGTCATCGAGAAGGAAGTCTTCAACGCTCCCGGCGCCGGCGTCGCCATGGCCATGTACAACCTCGACGAGTCGATCCGCGAATTCGCCCGCGCCTCGATGATGTACGGCCTGATGCGCAAGTGGCCGGTCTACCTGTCGACCAAGAACACCATCCTCAAGGCCTATGACGGCCGCTTCAAGGACATCTTCGAAGAAGTCTACCAGGCCGAATTCAAGGCTCAATTCGACGAAGCCGGCATCACCTACGAACACCGCCTGATCGACGACATGGTCGCCTCCGCCCTGAAGTGGTCCGGCGGTTATGTCTGGGCCTGCAAGAACTACGACGGCGACGTCCAGTCCGACACGGTTGCCCAGGGCTTCGGCTCGCTCGGCCTGATGACCTCGGTTCTCTTGACGCCAGACGGCAAGACGGTCGAAGCCGAAGCCGCGCACGGCACGGTCACCCGTCACTACCGCCAGCACCAGAAGGGCCAGGAAACGTCTACGAACTCGATCGCCTCGATCTTCGCTTGGACCCGTGGCCTCGCTCACCGCGCCAAGCTCGACGACAATGCCGAACTCGCCAAGTTCGCCGCAACGCTTGAGAGGGTCTGCGTCGATACCGTCGAAGCCGGCTACATGACCAAGGACCTGGCACTGCTGATCGGCCCCGATCAGCCTTGGCTCTCGACCACCGCCTTCCTCGACAAGATCGACGAAAACCTCAAGAAGGCCATGGCTGCCTAAGCTATTCTTGCCGAACATGAGACCTTCGACGGCGGGGGCCTGCCCCGCCGTCTGCATTCAGGAGCAGTGGCCTTGTCCGCCGCCACCATTCGGCGCGTGAAGGCGCATGAATGATCGCAATGCCTGTTCTGAGCGGGCGATAACTTGCTCTTCGTCAAGCTCAGGCAAAGCGCCGATAACCCGGCGGATCTGAAGATCGCCGGTTAGCAGCGACAGCCAGGTTTCGGCCGCCTCCAATGCATCGGGAGCATGGATGAAGCCGCGCCTCGTCAATTCCGCGAAGTAATCAGCGATTTTCGGCAGAACGGTATTCCTGCCTCGTGCAGCTAGCATTCGGCCCAACCCCTGCAATTCGTTCGCCTCCGCCGCGGCAATGCGATTGAGCAAGACGGCGCGCTCACCGAGAAGCATGCGCAGAAGCGCCGTCCCCAGCCGCTGGATAGCGGCATTCACGTCCTCTTCAGGGGAAGGGATTGCAATAGTTGCAGCATTATAGGCAACCATTGCCTCAAAGAGGCCAGGCTTGCCGCCGAACCAGCCATACAAGGTCTCCTTGGATGCGCTGCTGCGCCGGGCAAGCGCTTGCATCGACAACGCCGCATAGCCTTCCTTTTCCACCATGACAAATGCGCATTCGAGGATTTCTTCTTCGCGCTGGCGGCGTCTCTCGACTCTCATAGCGGCTCCATTGACAAAAACCGTACATAGTCGTACGGATAATTCCCGTACGCATATGTACGGATATCAAATGGAGAGTCACATGTCCATGTTCGATAAACGAAATGCCATCTTGGCCCGTATGTGCCTGGTGATGCTGGTCGTTCTTCAGTCCGTGATGCTCCTGTCCCTTTTCTTTGGCATCGAGCCACATCCGCCCCGCGTCATACCATTATTCGCAATGAGCCCCTTTCTGGCCGTTTCCATCGCCGTTTCTGTTTTGGGACTGATTGTACCCGGTGAGATGCCTCACCTGCGGGCCGGTCTTCAAACCGCCGCCGCGGCGACAGCACTGATATGCTTCGGCCCACAGAAATGGTGGGACGACCGCATCGGTGAAATTTGGCCAGCGGTGATCTCTGGTGAAATCGCAGCTTTTATCTTGCTGTGGCTCGCGGCCTGGCATTATCTGGATAAGAAGGCATCGCCAAAGAACTCACCCTGATAAAATGACCAGTAGTCTGCTGAGGAATTATTATGACTGAGAATTTGGTTTTTTACACCAACCCGATGTCGCGCGGACGCGTTGCCCGCTGGATGCTCGAGGAAATCGGCCAGCCCTACCGCACCGAATATCTCGACTTCGGCACGACGATGAAATCGCCGGAATATCTTGCGGTCAACCCCATGGGCAAGGTGCCGGCCATCAAGCATGGCGATACCATCGTCACCGAAGGTGCCGCCATCTGCGCCTATCTCGCAGAAACCTTCCCACAGGCAGGCCTTGCCCCGACGGCAGCAGAGCGCGGCCGCTATTTCCGCTGGATGTTCTTTGCCGCCGGCCCGATGGAAATGGCGGTGACCAACCGTGCCCTCGGCTTCGAAGTCCCGCCGGAACGCTTGCGCATGGCCGGCTGCGGCAGCTTCGCGAATGTGTTTGATACAATCGAGCACGCCGTCACGACCTCGCCTTTCATCGCAGGCGACCGCTTTACGGCCGCCGACGTCTATGTCGGTTCGCATGTCGGCTGGGGCCTCAACTTCGGCACCATCGAAAAGCGCCAGGCTTTCATCGACTATTGGGGCCGGGTCAGCGACCGCGACGCCTATCGCCGCGGCAACGAGATCGATAATGCCGCGATGCCGAAGCCGGCTAATGCCTGATAGTACAAGATGTTGAGAGGAAGTCCTCTATAGAGATCTTATGCCGCTATTTCAGCGGCATATAAATATCGGTCAACAGCTCCGTCGGCGGCACGTCGCGCGGGTTGTTGATATATTCCTCGAACATGATGGTATCGCGCAGCTGCCGCCCCGAGGCCGGCAGCCATTGCGCGTACAGCCATTGATAGGCCTTGTGCATGTCGGCATAGGGGCCTTTGTGGCGCAGCACGGCATAATCGCCACCATCGAGCGAACGCTGCTCAAACGGCATATCTACGGTCATTCCTTGGCCAGCGGTGACGCAGGCATAGGAACGCAGCTTGTCCGTCTCCACGACATCGGGATCGTCGAGATAGACGCCGATCATGCGCATATCCGGCCCGGCGAGGCCACGAGCAAAGATGGTGCCGAACAAGGTTTCGAAAGCCTGGCCGATCTGCATATAGGAGCCGCGATGGGCGACACCGATCAGTGACATCGGAGAAATGGTGCGAAGCGTAACGTCGAACATGACCGTAATCCTTCCTTGGGTGCTGGGTTCGAAGATCGTATGGCTTCCCTCATTCCGATATCGCGCCGGCGGCATGCCGTAGACGGATCTGAAGATGCGGTTGAACGACTGGAGGTTGGGATAGCCCGACCGCTTTGCAATGTCGCTGACGGAGAGACGGGTGTTTACGAGATCGCCGGCGGCACGGTGCAGCCTCAGCCGCTTGACGGTCGCCGCCGCCGTCTCGCCATAGATCGCCCGATAGATCCTGTGCCAGTGATAGCTGGACATGCAGGCGATCTCGGCGAGCTTTTCCATATCGAGTTCATCGTCCAGATGCTCATGGATATAGGCCGAAACCCGCCGCAACCGGGTCTCGTAAAGCGTCCACGCCGTTCCGCCACTCATGTCAAACCCCTTGCAAATCGATCGGCTCGACAAGACCATAACCCGATTTGACAAATCCTGCGGAGCTGCCTGCGCAAAGAAAAATGGCGAATGCCGCAGCATCCGCCATTTTCGCGATTACAAGAAAATTGAGCCTTTAGCCGGCGAGAGCCGCAGCAACCGCCTCAAGCGCCTCATCGGCCTTGGCGCCATCCGGGCCACCAGCCTGCGCCATGTCGGGACGGCCGCCGCCGCCCTTGCCGCCGAGGGCTGCCGAAGCGACGCGAACGAGATCGACGGCGCTGAAGCGGCCGATAAGGTCTTCGGTAACCGCGACGACAGCGCTTGCCTTGCCATCTTCGGAGACACCGATCAGCGCAACGATGCCGGACCCGAGGCTGGCCTTGGCTTCATCGGCCAGACCCTTGAGATCCTTGGGATCGACGCCGGAGATTGCCTTGCCAAGGAACTTGACGCCGTTGACGTCGCGAACGGCATCGGCAGGGCCACCCTGACCGCCGCCCATGGCGAGCTTGCGCTTGGCGTCAGCCAATTCACGCTCGAGCTTGCGGCGCTCATCCATCAGCGCTTCGACGCGTGAAACCACGTCCGTCGGCTGGACCTTCAGCGTGGAGGCAAGGCTCTTCACGCGCTCATCCTGCTCGGCGAGATAGGCAAGCGCGGATTCGCCGGTCACCGCTTCAATACGGCGTACGCCGGCGCCGACTGCGCTATCGCCGAGAATGCGCACGAGACCAATCTGGCCGGTAGCCGACACGTGCGTGCCGCCGCAAAGCTCGATGGAATAGGGCTTGCCGGTCTTCGCGCCACGCACGCCCTGCCCCATCGAAACGACGCGGACTTCATCGCCATACTTCTCACCGAACAATGCCATCGCACCTTCGGCGATCGCATCGTCCACGCTCATCAGGCGGGTCGTGACGGACGAGTTCTGCAGGATGATCTCGTTTGCCATTTCCTCGACGACTTTCAGCTCCTCGGTCGTCATCGGCTTCGGATGCGAAACGTCGAAGCGCAGGCGCTCGGGCGCAACTAGCGAACCCTTTTGAGCGACGTGGGTGCCGAGCACTTCACGAAGCGCTTCGTGCAGCAGATGGGTCGCGGAATGGTTGGCGCGCAGGCGCGAGCGCCTTGCATGATCGACCGTCAGCACCGCGGCATCGCCGACCTTGATCGTGCCTTCCGAGACTTCGGCGACGTGAACGAAAAGTCCCTCGCCCTTCTTCTGGGTATCACCCACCGTCAGCTTGCCGTTGTCGCTGGAGACAGCACCGGTATCACCCATCTGACCACCGGATTCGCCGTAGAATGGCGTCTGGTTGACGACGATCTGCACCTTGTCGCCGGCAAAGGCGCTATCGACGGCAACGCCGTCCCTGACGATTGCCTGGATCACGCCTTCGGCAGATTCCGTATCATAGCCGAGGAATTCCGTCGCACCGAATTTTTCCTTGAGCTCGAACCAGATGGTCTCGGTTGCCTTGTCGCCGGAACCGGTCCAATGCGAACGCGCTTCGGCCTTCTGCCGCTCCATGGCATCGGTGAAGCTAGAAATATCGACGCCGATGCCGCGGGCGCGCAGCGCATCCTGCGTCAGGTCAAGCGGGAAACCATAGGTGTCGTAGAGCTTAAAGGCGGTTTCGCCGTCCAGGCTGTCGCCCTTGTGCAGGTCCGAGGTCGCATCGTTGAGCAGCGACAGGCCGCGTTCCAGCGTCTTGCGGAAACGGGTCTCTTCAAGCTTCAGCGTTTCTGAGGTCAGCGCCTCGGCGCGCACCAGTTCCGGATAGGCGCGGCCCATCTGCTGGATCAGCGCCGGCAGCAGCTTCCACATCAACGGATCTCTCGCGCCGAGCAGCTGCGCGTGGCGCATGGCGCGACGCATGATGCGACGAAGCACGTAGCCGCGGCCTTCGTTCGATGGCAGCACGCCATCAGCGATCAGGAAGGCGGAGGAGCGCAGGTGATCGGCGATGACGCGATGGCTAGCGCGATGCTCGCCCTCCGCCTTGACGCCAGTTGCCTCTTCCGAGGCTTCGATCAGCGCGCGGAACAGGTCGATATCATAATTGTCATGCTTGCCCTGCAGCACGGCGGCAACGCGCTCGAGACCCATGCCGGTGTCGATCGACGGACGCGGCAGGTCAACGCGCTGTTCCTTGGTGATCTGCTCGAACTGCATGAAGACGAGATTCCAGATCTCGATGAAACGGTCGCCGTCTTCTTCGGGAGAGCCGGGAGGGCCGCCCCAGATATGATCGCCATGGTCGTAGAAGATTTCCGAGCAGGGACCGCACGGGCCGGTATCGCCCATCGCCCAGAAATTGTCGCTGGTGGCGATGCGGATGATCTTGTCGTCGGAAAGACCGGCGATCTTCTTCCAGAGATTATAGGCGTCGTCATCGGTGTGATAGACCGTGACCAGCAGGCGCTTGGCATCGAGGCCGAATTCCTTGGTGATCAGGTTCCAGGCAAGCTCGATGGCGCGCTCCTTGAAATAGTCGCCAAAGGAGAAATTGCCGAGCATCTCGAAGAAGGTGTGGTGGCGCGCGGTGTAGCCGACATTGTCGAGGTCGTTGTGCTTGCCGCCGGCGCGAACGCATTTCTGCGCCGTGGACGCCGTCGTATAGGGACGCTGCTCCAAGCCGGTGAACACGTTCTTGAACTGCACCATGCCGGCATTGGTAAACATCAATGTCGGATCGTTGCGCGGCACCAGCGGGCTCGACGGCACGATCTCGTGACCGTTTTTCTTAAAATAGTCGAGGAAGGTCGACCGGATTTCATTCACACCGCTCATATGGGGCCCTTCAGTCCTGCGCTCAGCAACTTGCGTCAAAGTCAGTGGCTTTTATCGTTCGCTCCCGGCGCTGTCCAGCCGCACGAACAAAACCGGCCGCACATCCCTTGGACAATACGGCCGGTTTCGAATTTTAGTCTCACATCAAGCCCGGGATTGCTCCCGGAAATCTTTATTCTCCAGAGGATTCGCCATCGTCGGCATCGGGACCGCCATTCTGCAGGAAGCGATCGGCGATCAGGCCGGCATTCTGGCGCAGCGACAATTCGATTTCGCGCGAGAGATCCGGATTGTCGCGCAGGAAGATTTTCGCGTTCTCGCGGCCCTGGCCAAGGCGCTGGCTGTTATAGGAGAACCAGGCACCCGACTTCTCGACGATGCCGGCCTTGACGCCGAGATCGACCAGCTCGCCCGTCTTGGAAACGCCTTCGCCATACATGATGTCGAACTCCACCTGCTTGAAGGGAGGCGCCATTTTGTTCTTGACGACCTTCACGCGGGTCTGGTTGCCTATCACCTCTTCGCGCTCCTTGACGGCGCCGATGCGGCGGATATCGAGGCGAACCGAGGCATAGAACTTCAGCGCATTACCGCCGGTCGTCGTCTCCGGCGAGCCGAACATGACACCGATCTTCATGCGGATCTGGTTGATGAAGATTACCATGGTCTTGGACTTCGAGATCGAAGCCGTGAGCTTGCGCAGCGCCTGGCTCATCAGTCGGGCCTGCAGACCGGGAAGGCTGTCACCCATCTCGCCCTCGATTTCGGCGCGCGGCGTCAATGCCGCAACGGAGTCGACGACGAGAACATCGACGGCGCCGGAGCGAACCAGCGTGTCGGTGATTTCAAGCGCCTGCTCGCCGGTATCGGGCTGCGAGATCAGCAGGTTCTGCAGGTCGACGCCGAGCTTGCGGGCATAGACCGGATCGAGCGCATGTTCCGCATCCACGAAAGCGCAGATGCCGCCCTTCTTCTGGGCCTCTGCGATGGTCTGCAGCGCCAGCGTCGTCTTACCCGAGCTTTCCGGCCCGTAGATTTCGATGATGCGCCCCTTCGGCAAGCCGCCAATGCCAAGCGCAATATCGAGGCTCAGAGAGCCGGTGGAAACCGTTTCGATTTCGACCACATTCTCGTTAGAGCCGAGCTTCATGATCGAGCCCTTGCCGAACGACCGCTCAATTTGAGAGAGTGCCGCTTCAAGTGCCTTGCTTTTATCCACCGATTTGTCCTCTACAAGCCGCAAAGAATTCTGAGACATCCGATCCACCTTTAGGTTATTGAAGCCGCTCTAGCAATGTCGCCGCCGATGAGAATTCTGTACTCTATTTGTTCTCTTATCGCAAGGGCACAACAAGCGATTGAAAGAAAAAGGTAAAATGAATTCCGTTCTATTTTTGTTTTCTTCTTTCTTCCCAGGCACTTGCATGGCCGGAACGGTGAATTGCGAGATGTTATCGATCCGTCCGATTCGTCCTTTCGACCGCTGAGGAAAACCATATGGCGAAGAAGATTCTCGTTCTCGGCGGTGCCCATATCGACCGGCGCGGCCGCATCTTCGGCGAGACGGCACCCGGCGCCAGCAACCCCGGCGCATGGTTCGAAGAGCCCGGCGGCGGCGGCTTCAATGCGGCACGAAATCTCGCCCGCCTGGGCTTTAACGTGCGGCTCATCTCGCCACGCGGCGGCGATCCCTCGGGCGAAATGGTGGCAGAAGCGGCAAACCATGCCGGCATCGACGACCGGCCCTTCGTTTTCCTCGATCGCAAGACGCCGAGCTATACGGCGATCCTCGAACGCGACGGCAATCTGGTCATCGCGCTTGCCGACATGGAACTCTACAAGCTGTTCGTCCCAAGACGTCTGGCGATTCGCGCCGTTCGCGACGCCTTTGAAGAGACCGATCTCGTTCTCTGCGACGCCAATCTGCCGGCCGAAACGTTAGCCGCGATCGCGGCAAGAGCGGCCGTCTGCGGCAACCCCGTCGCGGCCATCGCGATCTCGCCGGCGAAAGTCGTGCGGCTGAAGCCAAGCCTTGCCGGCATCGATCATCTGTTCCTCAACGAAGCCGAAGCCGCCGCGCTGACCGAAAGCCGGCCGGAAGATCCGCTCGAATGGGTAAGCGGATTGCGCGCCCTCGGCCTGCGCAATGGCGTCATCACCCGCGGCAGGCGGCCGCTGATCGCATTTTCCCCCGATCTCGTCGTCAGCCTGCAGCCGCCCGTCGTCGACGACGTCGCCGATGTCACCGGGGCGGGAGACTCGCTCGCTTCGGGCGTTCTATCGGCCCTGCTTGCCGGACATGATCTCGCAGAGGCAATCCGCCACGGTGCGGCCGCCGCCGCGATCACCGTGCAATCGCCCTTCGCCACCGCCGAAAATCTCTCTCCAGAGCTTTTGAAGACGATGTTGGCCCTTGTTCCCAAGGCCGAAATTCTGTCATGAAGCCTGCTCAAAACGCGTATACTGTTTCAGTGAATTGGAAACGACAATGACCCAGCCTATCTCGCCACTGCTTCCGATCTCCTATTCGAAGGAAGTTGCCGCCGCCAAGCTGCGCGGCGCCCCGCTCGTGGCACTGGAATCGACCATCATCACTCACGGCATGCCCTATCCCGGCAATATCGAGATGGCCCGCAGCGTCGAAGCAATCATCCGGCAGGAAGGCGCAGTTCCGGCAACCATCGCCGTCATCCACGGCACACTGCATATCGGTCTTGAGCCGGAAGAGCTGGAAACCCTTGCCAAGACGGAAGGCGCGATGAAGGTCTCGCGCGCCGACATCGCTTTTGCGATCGCCGAGCGCCGCACCGGCGCGACCACCGTCGCCGCCACCATGATCGCCGCTGCCCGCGCCGGCATCAAGGTATTCGCGACCGGCGGCATCGGCGGCGTGCATCGCGGCGCGGAGGAAAGCTTCGACATCTCGGCCGATCTTGAAGAGCTCTCCCGTACCGGCGTCATCGTCGTCTGCGCCGGCGCCAAGGCGATCCTCGATATTCCGAAGACGCTGGAAGTATTGGAAACGCGCGGCGTTCCGGTGGTAACCTACGACAGCACCGAATTCCCGGCCTTCTGGTCGCGCTCTTCCGGCCTGGCAAGCCCGCTGACACTGAACAGCCCCGCTGCCATCGCCAATTTCCAGTCGACGCGCGAGCAGCTCGGCATTGATGGCGGCATGCTGATCGCCAACCCGGTTCCGGAAGCGGACGAAATTCCGCGCGAGGAAATGGAAATCTATATCGAGCGCGCCCTCGACAGCGCCGAGCGCGACGAGATCACCGGCAAGGCCGTCACGCCCTATCTGCTCAGCACCATCTTCGACATCACCGAAGGCCGCAGCCTCAAGACCAACATCGCGCTTGTCGAAAACAATGCGCGTCTGGCCGCCGAAATCGCCGTCGCTCTGGCAGAATAATCAGAGCTGCAATAAATATAAAGAACGGCCGGGCGCTTCAAAAGATCGTCCGGCCTTTCTTGTTTCAGGTCAGCGAGAACAGGCCCAGCGCGGCGCGCAATTCGGCAAGCGTCGCCTCCGTCCGCTCCCTCGCCTTTCTTGTCCCTTCGCGCACGACTTCCATGACATAGTCCGGCTCGGCGGCAAAGCGTGCACGACGCTCACGGATCGGAGCCAGCAGCGCCTGAAGGATATCCTCAAGATGTCTCTTCAGGGTGACGTCACCGAGACCGCCACGGCGATAATGCGCCTTCATGTCGTCGACCAACTGCCGATCCTCACAGAAGGCATCCAGATAGGTAAAGACGACGTTTCCCTCGACCCTGCCGGGATCGCCGACACGAAGGTGATCCGGATCGGTATACATGCGCCGCACCGCATCGCTTATTTCATTCGGCGATGCCGAAAGCGGGATGGCGTTGCCCTGGGATTTGCTCATCTTCGCCTTGCCGTCGACACCTGGCAGGCGCCCCACGCTCGGCACCATCGCCGTGGCTTCCGTGAGAACGTCGCGCCCGATCTGCCGGTTGAGGCGGCGAACGATCTCGTTGGTCTGTTCGATCAAAGGCGCCTGATCCTCGCCGACCGGAACGACCGTCGCCTTGAAGGCGGTGATATCGGCCGCCTGTGCCACGGGATAGCAGAGAAAACCGGCCGGCACGTCGCGTTCGAAGCCGCGCAGCTGGATTTCCGTCTTGATCGTCGGATTGCGCTCCAGACGGCTGACCGTGACGAAATTCAGATAAAGCAGCGTCAGCTCCGCCAGCGCCGGCAAGGCAGATTGAACGCAGATGGTCGTCAGCGCCGGATCGATGCCGACGGCAAGATAATCGATGGCAACTTCGAGAACGTTGCGCCGGACCTTGCCGGGATCATGGGCATTGTCGGTCAGCGCCTGCGTATCCGCCAGCAGCAGGAATTGCCGATGGCTGTGTTGAAGCGCGACGCGGCTTTTCAGCGAGCCGACGTAATGGCCGAGATGGAGTGGACCTGTGGTCCGATCCCCCGTCAGGATGACGGGGCGGGTATCGGTGGGGGAATGCATTTCGTTGCTCCGCAAAAGGAGCCGCCGCAATCGGGAAGGGAAAACGGAAATGGACCATGCCTGCCGGATCACGGCGGCAGGGTCGATTTCAAGACATGACGACTGCCGCTCCTAGAAGGAGCGCCACCACAAACGGCAGATGGGCTTGGCAAGATCGATCATGCGCGGGGTGATAGCATCTTTGCGCTGCAATCGGCAACAGCCGCTTCTCGTTTAGTTCTTGTCCAGCGTCTCGCGCACGACGACGGCAAGCTGCTTCAGCGAGAACGGCTTCGGCAGGAAGCCGAACTGCGCATCCGCCGGCAGATTGCGGGCAAAGGCATCCTCGGCATAGCCTGAGACGAAGATGAACTTCATGTCCGGATATTTCTTCCGCAGTTCCCGCAGCAGCGACGGTCCGTCCATCTCAGGCATGACGACGTCTGACACGACAACATCGACCTGGCCATCGAGCTCGTCCATGATGTCGAGCGCCTCGACGCCGGAGCCGGCCTCGTAGACGGTATAGCCGCGCGTCTCGAGCATGCGCTTGCCGCCGCGCCGCACCGCCTCCTCGTCCTCGACCAGCAGCACGACAGCGGACTTGCCCGTAAGATCGGCCGGTTCTTCCGGCGGAGCCACGATGCCGACGCTCTGATCCATGGCCGCGACATCGCGGCTTTCCGGCGCCTTTGCATCTGTTACGGCCGGCATTTCGACGACATGGCGCGGCAGGAAGATGCGGAAAGTCGTTCCCTTGCCCACTTCCGATTCCGGCTGGATATAGCCGCCGGACTGCTTGATGATGCCGTAGACCATCGCAAGGCCGAGGCCGGTGCCCTTGCCCACTTCCTTCGTCGTGAAGAAGGGCTCGAAAATCTTGTCCATGATCTCGGGCGCGATACCGGTGCCGGTATCGCTGACCTCGATGAGCACCATGTCTTCATGCGGCAGATAGGGGTAATTGAAGGCGCTGACATCGGCCGCGAGCAGATTGCGGGTGCGTAGCGTCAGCTGGCCGCCGCCGGGCATGGCATCGCGGGCGTTGACGCAAAGATTGATAATCACCTGCTCGAACTGCGAGAGATCGGTTTTGACAGGCCAGAGATCGCGGCCGTAATCGACATCCAGCTTGACATGCGTGCCGGACAGCAGCCGATCCACCAGCATGCGCAAGTCGCCGATTACGTCGGTGAGGTTCAGCACCGTTGGCCGCATGGTCTGCTTGCGCGAGAAAGCGAGCAACTGCCGCACCAGCACCGCCGCCCGATTGGCGTTGCGCTTGATTTCCATCAGATCCGCGAAGCTCGCATCCGAAGGCCGTGCCTGCAGCAGCAGATGGTCGGACGACAAAAGGATCGCGGTCAGCACATTGTTGAAGTCGTGCGCGATGCCGCCTGCGAGCGTACCGACGGCATTGAGCTTCTGCGTCTGCGCCATCTGCGTCTCGAGCGCCTTCTGCTCGGTCACCTCGACGGCATAGACGATAGCGGCCTCTTCCGGCGCCTCGTCGGTCTGGTCGATCACCGCATTGATATAGAAGCGGAAATGCCGTGCCTCGTCCTTCGGATTGCGGGAGTCGATCGGCGGAATGTCGCCCTGCCGGTCCTTGGCGGCCGCCAGCGCCTGCTGCAGCTGTGCCCGGTCGCTTTCGTTGACGACGCTCTCCAGGGCGGCGCCACGCTCGATATCGTCGCGCGATACCAGATCCGAGAAAAGCTTCAGGAACGGCGCATTCGTCCGCAGGATGCGACCGTTGCCATCGACGGAAGCGATCGCCATCGGCGTATTGTTGAAGAAGCGGCTGAAACGCATGGCGGCAGCCGAAGCGGATTGCTCCGTGTCGGCACCATTCTGCCGGGTCAGGACGATGGTGCGGCTCTCGCCTGGAGCACCATCGCGCATCGACGTGACGCTGTGAACGATCTGCACCGGCAGGCTCTGGCCGTTGGCGCGACGCAGATCGAGATCGAGCGTCACCGTCTTCTTCAAGCCGGGCTCCGCCTGAACGGACTGGATCAGCGCCAGCCCCTCGCCGGCCACCAGATCGCCAATCGTCATCGAGCCGGGAACGAACTTGGTGAGGTCAAAGCCCAGCCATTCCGCAAGCGTCGCATTGAGATAGAAGATTTCGCCCTTGCGGCCGGCGGAGAAGAAACCGGCCGGCGCGTGATCGAGATAATCGATCGCGTTCTGCAATTCCTTGAAGAAGCGTTCCTGATCGTCGCGCTCGGAGGTGATGTCGGTGATCTGCCAAATATGCAGCGCTTTGTTGCTATCCTGCTCCGGCGGCAGCACCCGTGCTTTCAGGCGATACCAATGGGCTCCCTGGCCGATCCCGTTGAAGGGACCGAGCGGCTTCAGCAACCGGAACTCCTCCGATCCCTCCTTGCCGTCGCGCAGACCATTGGCGAGACGATACAAAGCCTCGTTGGATTCACGGTTTCGCGACAGCAGCATCTCCAGCGACTGTACTTCCGTCGCCTTGGCGGCGCCAGTCAGCCGGCCATAGGCGGCGTTGGCGTAGACGATGCGTCCCTTCTCGTCGGTAATCAGCGTCCCGTCCGGATGGCTGTTGAGAAACGACCGCGCCAGGCTGTCGGACTGCGGCTGCGGCATCACCTCGACGAAGCCGATGATCGAGGAAACGAGGAAGAAGATGCCGACCATGGCAAGAATGCCGAGACCGCCGAGAACCGCTTCATTGTCGAGCTGGCTCTTGAAGACGACGAAGGCCGCGGCAGCGGCCACGAGAACGAGCGCCAGCAGGATGATGCGCAGCACGGTTCCAGAACGAACCCCGCGATCCACCAGCGGCACGCTATACTCGTCGGACGGACGCTGCTTCGTCATAAACCCCTCGTCTCCGCCGTTCTCCTCGCGACATGTCATACACGTTAAGGATCGCCGGAGTCGGACCTTTCGAATCTTCTTTATCAATTTGCGTCATCGGCAAAAAGCTTTGCCGAGCCAGAAAGGCTTGAATTCACAGGCAATAGAGCACAAGAGGTATCAATCGCATCTTGTCTCCGCCGCGATCCTGCTCATATGATCGCCGCATAGGAAGGCCAAGTTCAAGGCATCTACCCGCCGTAGCTGCATAATAGGCCGCGACGTCGGGGAAAAATACGGGAGTATCTCGACATGTTGGACGACATCGCCGGAGCCTATGGCAGCCGTTTCCTCCTTGCAGCCGGTGGGGTCGGCATCGCCCTGATCGTGCTGATCGCCATTCTCTGGGTCTTGCGCAATCGAGCGCCTTCTCCCTTCGTGCGCGGCGGCAAGAACCGCCAGCCGCGTCTGCAGGTGCTGGACGCCGCCGCCGTCGATGCCCGCCGCCGTCTCGTGCTCGTCAGGCGCGACGGTATTGAACATCTGATCATGATCGGCGGTCCGACCGATATCGTCATCGAGTCCGGCATCTCCGATCCAGCGCGCGCGGGCGTGGCCGCGACACCGGTCGAAATCCCCCCGGCATATGAAAGCCGGCAGCAACAGCCGGGAAAGGCTGCCGAGCTCGATACCCCTCCCGCAGCGCCTCCACAGCGTCTGCAATCCACCGGGGACAGGATCGAAGCCTATCTGCGCTCCGAAACGCCCGTTGGCCCGGTTTTGGAGCCGGCGCCGACGCCGCGCGTGGCTGCCGAACGTCCCCAACTAGCCGCTGTCAGTCCGCCGCAACCAGCTCCCCAAACCGCTCCGACCATCAGCGAATCCGAGGTCGCCGACATACTGGACGCCGCCCGCCATGTCGTCCTGCCGCAGCAACAGCCGGCTCCCGTTCGCCCAGTGCCCGTCGAGCCTGTCGCCGCAGCTCCGCGCCCCGTTGAGCCCGGCAACGATTTCCAGCGCATACTCGAAGCCGAAATGTCGAAAAATCTGACTGCCGAGCGGATCATTCCCAATGCACCGGCGCCACGGCAGGTGCAACAGCAGCCCGCTCCATCGCCGGCACCAAGCCCGGCGCAGAGGGTCGAGCCCGAACTTGCGCCGCCGCTGACTGGTGCCGACAGTGCCCTCCAGCAGGAAGTGGCGCGCATCTTCGGCGAAATGAGCGTCAGCCGCGACAAATAATGCGCGGCGTGAAATGCCGGAAACGAAAAAGCACGAGAAACGGATTCCTCGTGCTTTTATTTAGTACCCAGTCGAGCCGACAGCTCGATCATTCGTCGCGATAAACCTTTTCCCGGCGCTCGTGGCGTTCCTGCGCCTCGATGGACAGCGTCGCGATCGGACGCGCGTCCAGGCGCTTCAGGCCGATCGGCTCGCCGGTCTCTTCACAATAGCCGTAAGTACCGTCTTCAATACGCTGCAATGCGGCATCGATCTTGGAGATGAGTTTACGCTGGCGGTCGCGAGCGCGAAGCTCGATGGCTCTATCCGTTTCCGAGGAAGCCCGATCGGCCAGGTCAGGATGATTTGCGCTCTCTTCCGCCAGATGATCCAACGTTTCGCGCGCTTCTCTAAGGATATCGTTTTTCCAGGCTACCAGCTTCGCTCGAAAATAGGCTCGCTGATTCAGATTCATGAACTCCTCGTCTTCCGAGGGCACATAATTCCTAAGATCGATCTTCTCACTCAACGCGATTCTCCTGAAGAACATCTCATATGGCTGGGCTGTATATCCCAACCAATAGTGCCGGTTCAAGCCAAATAGATGCTGTCAACTGATTTTTAAATTTGTCATAAAATTCGGCTAAGGGTCTATTTTTTCATCACTTCTTCTCACTAACGCGGATTCGTGTCGCCCGTAACCTTCGCGTGAAGGTAGGATATTTGGCGTTCCGGCGGATCGCGCCGCAGTTGACTGCACATGCAAAGAGACGTTACCTCATTAAGGAAATCGAGCTCCGGAATTTCGCCATGGTCAGCATTTCGCCGCCACCCTCCAGGATTTATCTCCTGCGTCATGCCCAGGCCCAGCAGGCCGCTCCCGGCCAGAAGGATTTCGACCGTCCCTTGAGCGACAACGGCTATGCTGCAGCCGAGATCGTCGCGGACGAGGCCGCCGACAAAGGCTATAAGCCGGATCTCGTCATTTCATCCACGGCCCTGCGCTGCCGCCAGACTGCCGACGCCATGCGCCGCGCCGTCACACCCTCGACGGAATTCCGCTTTGTCGACGCGCTCTATAACGGCACGCCGGACATCTACCTGTCGCTCATATCAGCGCAGACTGATCAGGACTCGGTCATGCTTGTTGCGCACAACCCGATCATCGAGCTGACGCTCGCAGCCCTGATCGGGCGCGAGGCTATGGCCGGCGCGCTCCCGCGCGGCTTTCCGACGGCCGGTCTCGCCGTCATCGATTCCACGCCGTCAGGCTGGGTCCTGACCGACTTCGTCACCGAATAGGGATATTCGCCGAGACGCTTGTCTCGCTTCCCCGAAAAATGCGGGACTTGGCAGCAAAGACCGCCGGGTGTGAGTTAAGGACCGATTTGAAAGGATTTCGTCGTTTCTGTTGACGCTTACCCGATGATCTCATCGGCAAGCGCAAGCACCTTCGGTGGAATGGTGATACCGATCCGCCTGGCGACCGTTAGATTCGCGATCAACTCGGGCTGGGTGACGCACTCGATGGGAATATCGCCCGGCTTCGCCCCCTTGAGGATGCGATCGACCATTCCGGCCATTTGCCGGGCCGCAGCCGCGAGGCTCGTGCCGTAGGCCAGCAGCGGCTCATAGCGGGCCAAGTCTCGTCCGAACATCGTCGGCAGCCGCGCGGACACCGCCAGTTCGGTGATCTTCCGGCCGTGAGTGCTGGTGCGTGGCACCTCCAGAGACAGCAAGGCATGGGCACCTTCGCCCCTGAAAGCCTCAAAAGCCCCCTCAACGTCTTCCGCTCCCCTTAACAGCACTACTTGGGGATGCAATCCTGCGGCCTCGGCCTCAGCCGTATAGAGGTTCGGCAGCGTGTCTGGCACACCCGCATCCCCTAGGATCGCGAGCCGTGCAAGATTGGGGAGGGTTTGCTTGAGGATTTTGATCTGGGTCATCGCCTGCGCAGGGTCGAAGTTCGTCACCCCTGTGATGTTTCCGCCTGGCTGTCGCACGTCGCTGACCAGGCCGGCGGAAACGGGGTCGAGCACGACCGTAAAGACAATAGGGATATCGGAGGTCGCGCGACGTACGGCTTGGAGTGTTACCGCGCCGATCACGGCGATGACGTCAACCTCGGTGGCCACCAACTCCTCCGCGAGGACCGGGAGCCGATCAAGCTGGCCCGCCGAGAAGCGCACTTCCATTGCGAAGGTTTGGCCCTCGGCGTAGCCAAGCGCGCCGAGGCCCTCGCAGAAAGCGGCGAAGCTCGGATATGACCTATCTCCGGCGAGCAGCATGCCAATCCGCGGGAGCTTCGCACCGATCGGATGTTCCTTGGTCATAGCGATCCTCATCTGGACAGATCGAAGCTAGGCAATTGCCTGCAATCGGAGCATTTTTTCGATCGACTCTGGCCCCCACCATTCCCTGGCATAGGCGTGGCCATGTAAAGGCTCATATAACAGCACCTACCCGCAACGCCGCAATCTTAAACCGGTCTCCAAGCGTTCCGCTCCAGAAATGGAGCCGGAAGCTACCGGACAAGCTCAATCAAGTCTGATGGTTCTTGCTACCGAATGCCGGAAAAACATCCGCTCCCCTGATTGCAGACGTTTACGTCTTCATCTTTTCGGAGCAAGTTTCGATCCCTATATTCACGGTCACGCTGTCATCCAGGGATCCCGCCTTGCCCCCAAGCCTGACCTCTTTTACCGACGACGCCCTTATTGCCTTTGACAATCTCGCCGATCGCGCCGCCGGCCTCGTCAACCCCACAATTCGTCTGGGCGTCACAGGCCTCTCCCGTTCGGGCAAGACCGTCTTCATCTCCTCACTGGTGCATAATCTCCTGAATGGCGGCCGCCTGCCGCTTTTCGAGCCGGTGCAGTCCGGCCGCGTTTCCGCCGTTCGCCTCGAGCCGCAGCCGGATGATGCCGTGCCGCGCTTTCAATATGAGGATCACATTCGCGCGCTCGTCAAAGACCGCACCTGGCCGGATTCGACGCGCGCCATCTCCGAGCTACGCATCACGCTGGAGTATCAAAGCGCCAGCGGCTGGAACCGCCTGTTCTCGCCAGGCCGTCTCTCCATCGATATCGTCGATTATCCGGGCGAATGGCTGCTGGATCTGCCGCTGCTCGCCAAGGATTTCCGCGCTTTCAGCGAGGAAACGCTGGCTCTGGCGAAAACCGGCATTCGCGCCGAACTGTCACGTCACTGGCTGGAGATGACGGAGCAGGCCGATATCGCTGAAACCGCGGACGAAATGAAGGCACGCGACCTTGCGACCGCTTTCGCCGACTATCTGAAGGCCTGCAAATCCGACGAACGCTCGCTTTCCACACTGCCGCCCGGCCGCTTCCTTCTACCTGGCGATCTCGAAGGCTCACCTGCCCTTACCTTTGCGCCGCTGAAGCTGCCGGCCGAAGGCGCTGCTCCCAAAGGATCGCTATGGGCGATGATGGAGCGCCGCTATGAGGCCTACAAGACTGTCGTCGTCAAACCCTTCTTCCGCGAGCATTTCGCCCGCCTCGACCGGCAGATCGTCCTTGTCGATGCCCTGCAAGCCATCAATCGCGGCCCCGAAGCGGTGCAGGATCTAGAACGGGCGCTGACGGACGTGCTGGCATGCTTCCGCCCCGGCACGAACTCCCTGCTCTCCTCGCTGCTCGGCCGCCGCATCGATCGCGTGCTGGTCGCCGCCACCAAGGCCGACCACCTCCATCATGAAAGCCATGACCGGCTGGAGGCGTTGACACGCCGCCTCGTCGAACGCGCCATAGAGCGTATCGGCATGGCGGGTGCCGGCATCGAGGTCATGGCCATCGCCTCCGTGCGTGCGACTCGAGAGGCAACCGTGACCCGCGACGGACAGACGCTTCCTGTCATCGTCGGCACGCCGATGAACCAGGAAACCATCGCCGGCGAACTGTTCGACGGCAATCGCAAGACCGCGATATTTCCCGGCGATCTCCCGGAAAATCCCCGCTGGCTGTTCGAAGCTTTTGAATCGGATGGGGCAGAGGTCCATCTGCCCGAGGTGAACGTGGTGCGGTTCCGTCCGCCGGAGCTGGACGAAACCGGCAGCGGCATCAAGCTGTCAGTGCCGCATATCCGCCTTGACCGCGCCATGCAGTTCCTGTTCGGAGACCGTCTCGCATGACGAAGCCGACCGAAAACGGGCCGAACGGCAACCGCCGCCCCGCCGCCTTTACGCTGGAACCGGGCGTCTCCGGAAAAGATACCGATATCAGGTCCATCCCGCCGGCGGTGCGCAAGCCGCAGAGCTTCAATACAGATGTCGTCCTGACTTCGGACGAAGAAGATCCCTTCATCAATCCGACCCTCGACGCCGATGCGGACGGAACCGCCATAGCCAGGCCGCGCCGCAGGGGATTCTCCTTCGGCAAGGTGGCACTCGGCGCGCTCGGAATTCTCGTCTCGCTCGCTTTCGGCCTCTGGACCGACCAACTCATCCGCGACCTGTTCAGCCGGGCCGACTGGCTGGGCTATACCGCCCTTGCGGTCGTAGCCATTGGCATTCTGGCCGTACTTGCCATCGTCATCCGCGAAACGGCTGGAGTGATGCGGCTCGCCGCCGTGCAGACCATCAAGGCCGAGGCGGAGGCCGCCATCGTCGAGACCCAGCCTGCCCGCGCCAAAGCGCTGGTGAAGCGGCTCTGCACGCTGCTGGAAGCCAACCCGGACACGGCCAGAGGCCGCGCGACACTGAAGGCGGCAGAGGATGACGTCATCGATGCGCCACAGCTGATCGACCTTGCGGAGCGCGAGCTCCTCGGCCCGCTCGACCGCCGGGCGCGAGCGCTGATTGTCGGCGCCTCAAAACGGGTATCGGTCGTAACAGCCGTCAGTCCGCGCGCCCTCGTCGATATCCTCTATGTTCTTTACGAGGCGGCGAAGCTGGTCCGCGCCATGGCCGAACTCTATGGCGGCAGGCCGGGCACGCTCGGCATGATCAGGCTAATGCGCGATGTGCTCGCCCACCTCGCCGTGACGGGCTCAATCGCGGTCGGCGACAGCATCATCCAGCAACTGATCGGCCACGGGCTCGCGTCGAAATTGTCAGCGCGTCTTGGCGAAGGCGTCGTCAATGGCATGATGACGGCGAGGATTGGAATAGCGGCGATGGATCTTTGCCGCCCGCTTGCCTTCAAGGCACTCAAGCGACCCGGCATCGCCGATTTCGCCGGCGACCTCACGCCGAACATCACCGGCCGCAACCCGACGTGATGACCTGAAAATCAGGTGCTTTAGCATCATGGAAACCAAGCATTAACCATTCTACGGCAAAAGTGAGAACCAGATTTACGGTTCCGCCTCGCTAGGAAATATCCATGTTTTCGCGTCGATTTCTTCTTGTAAGCAGCTTTGCCGCCGCAGCCCTCTCTACAGGCGCTGGGGTGCAATCAGCCGACGCGGCGCCCCGCGACAAGGCCTTCTTCCAGTCGATCTCCGGCACCTGGAGCGGCCCCGGCGAAATCGTTGCCGGCAAGTACAAGGGCACGAAATTCACCTGCAACCTCACGGGCAAGCCGTCCGATGGCGGCAATGCTGGCGTCAAGCTCGACGGCACGTGCCGCGTCGGGGTCTTCCAGCAACCCATGTCGGCCGAGATCACGCAAAGCGGCGGCTCCTATAGCGGAAAATTCCTTGATGGCGCAGCCGGCAAGGGCCTCGACGTCACGTCGGGCACGGTCAACGACAATACCGTCGTCCTCGGACTGATCCGTCAGAAGCTGAACGGCGCCATGATCGCGCGCGTTTCGGACAGCAAGTCGATGAATGTCACCATCTCGGTGAAGGTCGGCGAACAGATGGTGCCCGTCATCGGCGTCACCCTGAAGCGGGCCGATGTCGACCAGATGGCAGTCGGATCGATCCAGTAAGTTTCGGATATCAACGCCCAGGAAGCAAAAGGCCGGCAAACTCGCCGGCCTTTTGCTTTTTTCATATTGCTGTTCAGGCTGTTCGCCACCAGTCGCGGCTTTCATCCGCGACTTCGATGCCCTCGACATCGACCTCCCGCAACCAGTCGCTGATCTTGCGGCCATTGACGACGAGATCGGCTGCAAAATCGGCAAGCGGCATCAGCACGAAGCCACGCTCGACCATCCGCGGATGGGGAATGGTCAAAAGCGGCTCCACCTGCAGCAGATCGCCATAGGTCAGCACATCGATATCGATCGTCCTCGGTCCCCAGCGTTCGATCCGCACCCGCTTCATCTGCCGCTCTATATCGAGGCAGACGTCAAGCAAGGCTTCCGGCGCCAAGGTGGTATCGATCGCCGCGCAGGAATTGTAGAAAAAGGACTGGTCGGTCTTGCCCCAGGGCGGCGTGCGATAAAGCCGCGACACCGAAACCACCTGGCAATCGGCGCGCTGATCCAGTGTGCGAAGGGCGAGCGCCATGGCATGGACCGGATTGTCCAGGTTACCGCCCAGACCGAGCGTCGTCCGCACCGCCAGGTTTTCAGGCAAAATGCTCAATGCTCACCTGCACATAATCGAGGACGCCCGGAACCGGGGCATTGGGCTTGCGCACCGTGATCTTGGCACGGCGAATGCTGGAAAAGCGCCGGCACAGCTCCTTCGCCACATCGAGCGCCAGCGCTTCGATCAGATAGCGACGGCGTCCGGTCACGATCTCCTCGATGACCGTGAATGCGACGCCATAATTGACGGTATCGTCGATCGAATCGCGCTCCAGCGCATCGCCCGCCTCGACATCGAGCTCGGCATCGACGAAGAAGCGCTGGCCGAGGAATTCCTCCTCGTCATGCACGCCGTGGCGAGCAAAGAAAGCGCAGTTCTGCAGAGTAATGGTGTATGTCACGGCGCTCATGGCGTCCCTCCGTTTCGAACAGGCACGACGGCGTCCGAAAAACGCTCCCTACCTTCAAGGATCATGTTTAAGTCTCGCGCGCGTTCTGAGAATAGCATCCGCAACCGCCAGCGCGTCCCTGTTGATTGCGACATTGTGTACGCGGAATAGCGCAGCTCCCTGCAGGCGCAGGATCGCGCTGGTCGCAGCCGTTCCGACATCGCGATCGGACGCATCGCGGCCCGTGACGGTGCCGATAAACCGCTTGCGCGAGGTACCGACCAGCAGCGGCAGCTCGAAGCGAAGCAGCGCATTGAACCGCGCCATCAGTTCCAGATTCTCCTCCGCGCTCTCCTTGGCAAAGCCAAAACCGGGATCGAGCACGATATTCTGCCTGTCGACACCCGCCGCCACGGCGATATCGAGCGATCGACTGAGGAACAGCATCTGGTCGTCGATCACGTCAGGCAGCTTCTGCCTGTCACGACCGGTATGCATGATGCAAAGCCCGGCCCCCGTTTGCGCCGCCACGGCGGCGATATCCGGCTCGCGCTGCAGGCCGAAGACATCGTTGACGATATGTGCGCCGGCCCCGACCGCCAGCCGCGCCGTATCGGCACGATAGGTATCGACCGAGATCAAGGCGTCAGTCCTGCCGCGCAAGGCTTCGATGACGGGCAGCACCCGCCCCTGCTCCTCGCTGGCGCTGACGGCGGCGGCACCAGGCTTCGTCGATTCGCCGCCGATGTCGATGATGCCAGCCCCTTCCTGGACGCAGGCCAAGGCATGCGCAACAGCGGCATCGACGGCCTCGTAATGCCCGCCGTCGGAAAAGGAATCCGGCGTCACATTGACGATCGCCATGATGGCACTCTCTTTGCCAAGCTCGAGGCTGCGGCCATGGGCAACATGCCATGTCTGGCTGCGAAGCTCCGTCACGAACCGTCCCATCCCATTGAAAATGAAAAAACCTTGCGCTTGATATTGCGCTCACAGTGGCTATGCCGCAAGGTTCGCCGAAGTTCAACATGGTAGCGACACGAATGCCGCTTGCGTTCTATAAGATAAGTATTTCGTGTGCTCTGTTGCTCGCGTTCTGCATACCCAGCGTGGCCGATGCCGAAGTCGTCGCCCGCAAATCCATCTCCTATTTCGATATCAAGGGCAACACAGCCGACGAGCTCGATGCGGCTTTGAATCAGCGCGGGCCGCTTGCGATGGGTTCCAGCAGCCATCATCCCGGCGCGACGAGAATCCGCTTCGGCGGCAGCGCGACTTATAGCGAGGCGAATGGGCGCTGCCATATCTCCAGCGTCAAGGTCACGGTCGATACCGAAATCATCCTGCCGCGCTGGCGTGACCGGCGGCATGCCAGCAAGCAGCTTTCGACGATATGGGACACATTGGCCGCCGACATCCGGCGCCATGAGGACCGGCACGTCGAGATCGCTCGCGAGCACGCGCGGCAGATGGAAAGGCAAATCCTGTCCCTGCCATCGGCGAGCAATTGCGATGCGCTTCAGGAAAAAGCAAACGACGTGACGACGCGGGTAACCGAGCGACACGACGTCGACCAGGCCCGCTTCGACCGGATCGAGGCGATCAATTTCCAGAACCGGATACAGCGGTTACTGTATTTCCGCAGCCGTCACGGTGGCAAGCGATAGATCGTGCGCCCATCATTTTAGGGAAATTGCTCACGGACGAACGCCGACTGTGGGAAAACAGCCACTATTTCTGTGAATCGTCCGGCTACGTCGTTCTTTGAACTTTACGAGAATCTGAAATAGGTTTTTCCTATCAATTACAGAGATAAACGCACTAGGTGATTCGAAAAATACTGGGCGGGATCTCGAAAAGATCGATTGAGAGTGCCTGCGGCGGCGGGTTTGTTCGCTCTTCGGCGCAGTCGGGGTTTGTTTTTCAAAGCATGCGCTAAGTGTTCTCCTGGCGCGTCCTTAAGCCGCAGGTGTTTCCTCCCTTGCCTGTCGGTGATGCGCCCGCCTCGCCTCGCTCGCTGATTAGCTGAGCGGGGCTTTTTTTGGGCTCGGGAGTAAATTATCCAGCTGGTATAGAGGCTCCATGCGGAGGAAACGCGCCGAAGAAGGCGTCAGGCCTGGCGTTCCGGCACATGCACGACGAGCCCATCGAGCGCGCTCTTCATCTTGATCTGACAGGAAAGACGCGAGTTCGGCCGGACGTCGAAAGCGAAATCCAGCATGTCCTCTTCCATCGCCTCGGGACCGCCGACCTTCGCGGTCCAATCCTCGTCGACATAGACATGACAGGTGGCACAGGCGCATGCGCCGCCGCATTCTGCTTCGATGCCGGGAACGGAGTTTCGCACGGCATTTTCCATCACGGTGGATCCCTCATCGACATTGAGGTCAAAGCGCGTGCCGTCGAAGGCGACGATGGTCAATTTGGTCATGTGGGTGAATTCCGATATTCGTAAATGAAGGACGATCGGAATTTTACTTCCAACAAATCGCTGGGGCAGTCAACATTTGCGCCGCCGAAACGGTTATCCGTCTGGCGGCACAGGCATCACATTCCATTGACCTTCAGGCGGATCGGTTCAGCGCGAGAGCTTCAGAATGAAATTCTCGGCCTCGACGACACAGGTCGTGACTGCCGCCATGCGCGCGGCATCGCCGACATTGCTCTCGAGCGCCCCGGCTGCATCGGCGACACGGAAAGCGCCGACGGCGCCGGCCGCCCCCTTCAGCTTATGCGATGCCGCCTCGATGCGACTGGGATCGCCGCTGCCGATCTCCTGCAGGCAGGAACGGGCCTGCCTGGCGAACATCTGCAACACCTCGACCTCGAGCGCCTTGTCGCCCATCGTCTGCTTGCCGAGATGGACGAGATCGATCGCCCGCTCCCGTGAAGGGGCAGCGCCCCTCGAATTATCCGGAGATTCAAATGCGATATTCAAAGCTGCCATGTGCCAATGCTCCGTCATTTATCTATGACTGTTTTACGGACATGCCGCATAGTTGCGGCCCGGGCATGGCCATCCAGTTAAATTTTGGCACATTCAGGGCCGAAAACTCCAGACATGGTTAACGTCCGTTAAACATGCTCAAAATCTTGAGTTTTCATGGCGTTGAACAGGCAAACAGGGTTAATGCCACCTTAACGATCCACTGCCTTTAAGGTGGAATTAATTGTCATGCCTGGGGGAATGTGTCACTACGATACTGGTAAATTGGGCTCATGGCACATGTCTTTGCCCAGGAAGTGGATGATGGTAATGTTTTCATAACATCCGTTTGAAAAACCAGTTATCCACTCTGAAATGTAACGGGAAATCCAACCTCGATATTGATCGAAAGCGGAGGACCCAACGGGAGGCAGGGTTCGTCTTTTCCGGCGCGGCGGAATTACCGGAAAAGACACGGCAAGCCCGAGTGAGTTGTAACGAGGCGTAACCGCATGGCGAACAAAAAGTACATCGAGTCGGTCGAGGACAAGGCCTTCCAGGCATTGGACGAAGCTCTGCAGATCGATTTCAGTGACGAGAGCTTGGAGTCTCGCAATGCCCCTACGCCCGATGTCCCGGAGCAAAAAGTGTCTGAGCCGCCGAAACAGCCGATAAAGCAGAGCAGGGATGATGCAGCCCGCAATACCGGCGGCACGCGCAGCACTGCAGCCCCCGCCGCAACGCCCCGCTCCGCCGAGGCGCCGAGAAACCCGAACCTTGCGGCCGCCAATGACGGCAGCCGGGCAAGCTCCGCCAGCATCCTGAAGGCGCTGGGCAACAGCTCACAGAGCCATGCGGTGCGCAATGCCACGATCTTCTCGCTGTTCTGGGTCATCGGCGGCGCCGGTCTCGCCTTCCTTCTTTACGGCACCCAGATCCGAAACATTCATTCCTTCGCCGATCTGGCCGCCCTGCCCGGCGTTATTGCCTGCATCGTCGGCATTATCGTTCCGGTTCTTCTTTTCTATGCTTTCGGCATGATGATCTCGCGTGCGCATGACATGCGCAACGCGGCCCGTTCCATGGCGGAAGTCGCCTTGCGTCTGGTCGAGCCGGAAACGGTTGCTTCCGAACGCATCATGACGGTCGGCCAGGCGGTGCGGCGTGAAGTCTCGGCGATGAATGAGGGCATCGAGCGCACCATTGCGCGCGCTACCGAACTGGAAACCCTCGTCCATTCCGAAGTCAACGCGCTGGAGCGCAGCTACGCCGACAACGAACTGCGCGTGCGCGGTCTTGTCCATGAGCTCGGCACAGAACGCGACGCGATCATCAATCACGCAGAGCGGATTCGCTCGTCGATCGTCGGCGTGCACGACCAGATCAAGGAAGACCTGTCGCTGGCGACCGAAGAGATCGCCGTTCGCCTCTCCACCTCGGGCGAAGCCTTCGCGTCGATGATCGATACGCGCTCGGCCGTCTTGATGGAGAAGTCGGATTCCGCGGTTGAGGCGCTCGGCACGCTGCTTGCCGCCAAGACCGACAGCCTGCTGCAGAACCTCAACGCCTCCGGCCTGGCGCTGAGCCACGAATTCGATACCCGCCTGGAATCCCTGTCGTCGACCCTTTCCGAACGCGGCAAGGAACTGCTCGGCCACTTCGAAACGCGCGCATCGACCCTCGACGCCAACACCGAAAAGCTGAACTCCGCGCTCAATGAACGGGCTCGCCAGCTCAACGAAACGCTGGTCGCGCGCACCAAGGAAATCAGCGAAAGCCTCTCCGGCGGCGAGCGGTCCATTACGGGTACGCTGGACAACGTGTTGTCCCGCCTCAACACCGCGCTCGACGAAAAGGGCGCGAGCTTCCGCCAGAGCCTGCAGTCGACGGCCGATGACGCCATCATGGATATCGACCTGCGCTCCGGCTTTTTCGACGAGCGCTTCCAGTCGACGATCGCGCAGCTTTCGACCGCCTTCGACGAACGCGTATCGGAATTCACCTCCGCCTTCGACAAGCGCGCCGGCTCGCTGGACAGCAAGCTGTCGGAAAGCCTTGCCCGCATCAATCAGAGCCTCGGCAGCAATTCGGACGCCCTGGAAGGCATTCTGACCTCCAGCATCGAACGCCTGGGTTCGCACCTCACCGACCAATCTTTCGCGCTCGCGACCACGCTTGCGACCGGCCAGGAAGTGCTGGAAAGTGCAATCGGCTCAAGGGCCGGCGAGATCACTTCGGCGCTTCAGAACGCCACCAGCGGAATTTCCTCCGCCCTGGCATCGGGCACGAACGAACTGAACACCACCCTCGCCTCGCATGCCGGCGCCTTCACCTCGGCCGTAGAGGGTGTCACGCGGGATGTCTCGACGGCGCTGCAAAGCGGCACGGAAGAACTCACGACGGCCTTTACCGGCCGCGCCAACGAGATCAATAACACGCTCTCTTCCCGCACGAGCGAAATCACCCAGGCGCTTGGCTCCGCGCATGAGCGCATCGATGCCGTCATGGCCGCGCGCAGCAGCGCGCTTTTCGGCGCGCTGACCGACAACCAGTCGCGGTTTGAACAGACGCTTGCCGAGCGTTCGCAGGCAATCACCGATGCCGTCAGCGGCTCCCACGAGCACCTGACAGCCGCCCTCGACGAACGCACCTCGATGCTGGCGATTTCGCTGGCCGAAAACCAGCTCCGCCTCGAAAACACCCTGGCAAGCCGCGCCGACGCCATCACCAGCGCGGTTGCCGATACGCATGGCAAGCTTGCCGACACGCTCGACGATAAGACGATGGCGCTTGCCATCGCGCTTGCCGAGGGCCAGTCCCGCTTGGAAGACACGGTGTCCGGCCACGCGGAGCATGTTGCCGGCACTATGGACGCAAAGACCAAGGAGCTCGCCCGCGCGCTTGCCGAAGGTCAGGCGCGTCTGGAAAACACCGTTTCCGGCCACGCCGAAAGCGTCACGAACGCTCTCGACGACAGAACCATGGCGCTTGCCATTGCTCTTTCCGAAAGCCAGGCAAGGCTGGAAGAAACCGTCTCCGGCCATGCCGAACGTGTCGCCGACACGCTGGACGGCAAGACCGGCGCGCTTGCCGCCGCTCTGACCAGCGGACAAAGCCGCCTTGAGGCAACGCTTGCCAATCGCGCCGAGGAGATCATCAAGGCGTTTGCCGGCAATCATGCTTCTCTGGTTGACGCTCTCGACGACAGGACGATGGCGCTCGCCATTGCGCTTTCGGAAAACCAGGCTCGCCTCGAGGGCGCAATCTCGGGTCATGCTGAGCAAGTCACCACCACGCTCGACGACAAGACGATGGCGCTGGCCATCGCCCTTTCGGAAGGTCAGGCACGGTTGGAGGATACCGTCGCCGGCCACGCCGAGCGGGTCGCCCATACGATGGACGGCAGGACGAAGGCGCTTTCCGATGCGCTGACGTCAGGCCAGTCCCGCCTCGAGGCGACGCTTGCCAACCGCGCCGAAGCCATCACTAACGCCTTCACCGGCAATCACGCCGCTCTGGCCGACGCCTTGGACGAAAAGGCGATGGCCCTCGCCATTTCCCTCTCCGATACGCAGTCTCGGCTTGAAGATGCCGTATCGAGCCGTCTGGACGCCCTCTCCGAAACCGTCGCCGGAACGCACGACCGGATCGTCAACAGCCTTGACGACAGGACGATGTCGCTGGCGATCGCCCTTTCGGAAAACCACGCGAAGCTCGAGGAAACTCTGGAGAGCAGCGCCAAGGCCATTGCTCACACCGTCGCCAGCGGCCACGAAGCATTGACCAATACGCTCGACGACAAGAGCATGGCCTTCGCAATCTCGCTCGCCGAAAACCAGAACCGTTTCGAAAGCACCCTGGAAGAACGCGCCAACGCCCTGCTCGACAGCGTTTCGGGCGCTGAAGCGCGGGTTGCCGGCGCCTTCGGCGACAAGGCGGACGCGATCCGTGCCGCATACAGCGAGAATCAGGATCGCCTCGATCGCTCGCTCGCGGTCCATACCGAAGCCCTCTCCGGCTTGCTCGGCAGCAGCAGCGATCGTGTCGAAACCGTTCTCGGCGCCACGACACGACAGCTCGAAAATACGCTCGGCGCCGGCCTGTCGCAGATGGACGAGAACCTCTCTTCCGCCTACGAGCGCATGCGCTCCACGCTGGAAGACCGCAGCAACGCGATCAACTTCGCTCTGCGCGACGCCCATGAGCAGATCGACAACACGCTGATGGAACAGACGACGGCCATCGGCACGTCCATCGCCACCAGCGCCAGCATGCTCGAAATGTCGCTCGAGGACCGCGAGGCATCGCTGCGTCAGACCATCGATGCCAGCGCAAGGGCATTGGAAGAGCGCCTGAACAGCGGTGCGGGCGACGTTGCCGGCCGCATCCAGCAGGCCGCCGGCGATATCCAGCGTTCGGCCGAAACCTTCTCGTCCAACCTCAATCAGACGATCGAAGGCATGACCGGCCGCTTCGCCGAAACCGGCTCCCGCGTCGAGGCCAGCCTGTCGGCTCTTGAAAACCGTATCCACGAGGGCGTCACCGGCGTTACCGCCCAGGTCGACGCAGCCGGCAACCGTCTCTCCGATACGCTGGCGAGCGGCGCCGCCCAGATCGACAACAGCGGCAGCCAGGCCGCGGCGCGCATCGAAGAGCGCCTGTCGACCATGGATCGCGCGCTCAATGTCGGCCTCGAAGCCGTCAACCGCACGATCGAGGGCAAGGCCGCCAATCTCGCGACGACGCTGCGCACGGCCGTTGCCGATGCCGCGCAGGGCATGGATACGGAGGCGACGCGCACGGCCGATCTGCTTGCCAATACCGGCCAGCAGTTCGCGGACAACCTCGGCAATCACAGCGAGGCGTTTGCACGCGCCATGACCGAGCGCTCCAACGATCTCGTCAATCGCGTCTCGGAAACGCAGAACCGGTTGGCAAGTCAGGCCGCGGCCGTCGCCCAGACTTTCTCGGAAGCGGGCAACGCGATCGTCAACAAGGTTGCCGAAGCCGAAGGCCTCGTCAGCAACCAGGTCAACACGATCTCGCAGGCCCTGTCTTCGGCGGAACAGTCACTGGAAGCCCGCGGTGCGGCCATTCGCAATACGCTGACCGGCGGCAGCGAGCAGATCGCTTCCACCATGGCGCAGGTCGAGCGCGCGCTCGATGAGCGCAGCACGGCCATCCGCACCTCCCTGGAAGAGCGTGCCCGCGAGATCGACGCAACTCTTACCGGCGTCGACAACGCGCTGGAAGCACGCGGCGCATCCATCCGCACGTCGCTCGACGAACGCACCCGCGAGCTCAATTCGATGCTCGCCGGACGCTCCACCGAGCTCTCCCGCCTCATCGACGAAAAGGCCCGTCCGATCGTCGATCGCTACGCGGCAACGGGCCAGGAAGCGGCAGCCCTAATCTCGGCAGCCGCCCAGGAAAGCACGGAGCGTCTGCGCGCTGAAAATGCCGCCCTGATCAATGCGATCGCATCGCGCACGGAACATGCGGTCAATACGGTCAGCGCACTTGAGAACAACCTGCTTGCAAGCGTCAACGGCATCATCGCCCGCCTCGCCGAGAACAACTCCGCGATCGCCGGCCTGCTGACCAATGCCGCCACCGAGTTCGCAACCGTCGACGATCGTCTCAACGCGACGTCGACGCGCTTCGCCGAATCCGCAGCGAAAGCCGGCGAGATGGTTTCGGCCTCCAGCCGTCTCCTGGAAGGCAAGGTCGACAAGCTGTCGGAAATCACCGGCCAGACGCTGTCGCAGGTCGGCAGCATCGTCGGCCGCTTCGACGATCACTCCAAGGTTCTCACACAGGCTTCCCAGCTTCTCGGCGCTGCACAATCGAATCTCGTGTCGACGCTGGAAGAGCGCGAAACGGCACTGCAGAACCTCGCCGTCGGCCTCGTTCAGCGTTCCGAAGAGATCGAGAACACCATGCGCGCCCTCGGGACCATGGTGGAAACCGCCTTCGACCGCGCCGAACAGCGCTCCAATCAGGTCACCGGCAATCTGCGCCAGAGCGTCCAGTCGTCCTTCGCTGACATCGGTCGCGTCCTCTCAGAAACGGAGAAGCGCGCCGAGGATGCCGCGGAAAACATGCGCGGCGCGCTGGCGAAAGCCGGCGAGGAAGCGAGCCAGGCTGTCGAAAGCACCTTCGCCAATGCCGAGCGCCGTTCCAGCGACTTGACAAACCGCCTGCGCGGCGGCCTCACAGCTTCGCTGTCCGAGGTCGAGCAGATGCTTGCCGACGCCGGCAAGACCTCCGATACGGCCGCACAGCAGTTGCGCGAGACGCTGCGTGTCGCCGTCGATGACGCCATCGGCCGCTTCGCCGGTGCAACGGATGAGATCCGCCGCTCGGCCGGTGATATCCGCCGCGAACTCGATCTCACCCGCAGCGAATTGAAGCGCGGTGCCTTCGACCTTCCGGAAGAAGCGAAGGAAAGTGCTGCTGCCATGCGCCGCGCCGTCGCCGAACAGATCAAGGCGCTGCAGGACATCTCGCAGATCGTCGGCCGCTCGACGCAGCAGTTGGAGATTTCCGAACCTTCGGCTCGCGCTCTGGCGGATGCGCAACCGGCTCAGCGCCCACGGCCTACGCCTCCAGCGCCGACCCCGGCACCTGTTGCCGCCGCTCCGCAGCCGCAACAGCCTGCCCCGCAGCCTGCATCCCAGCAGACCGTACAGCAGCCGGCGCCGCAGCAGCCTTCGATTGAGTCCCTGGGTCTGCGCGGTTCCATTCCCGCGGAACGTCCGGCGGCTCAGCCGCAGCGTCCGGTCGAAACGTCGACTCCTGCCCGCCAGGAAGCAGCCGGCGGCGGCTGGATCAGCGACCTGCTGCGTGGCGCCTCGCGTGACGAGAACGCCGGTCTGCAGCCCGCCCGCCAGGCGACATCGAAAGCACCGGCGGAGCCGGCACCAGCCCCCGCCGCACGCAACCCGCGCCATGTGGTAGAATCGCTGAACTCGCTCTCGGTCGATATCGCCCGCGCCATCGATCACGACGCCTCGGTCGACCTGTGGCGCCGTTACCAGCGCGGCGAACGCGATGTGTTCACCCGCCGTCTCTACACACTCAAGGGCCAGCAGACCTTTGACGAAATCAAGCGCAAGTACGACCGCGAACCGGAATTCCGCACCGCAGTCGATCGCTACATCGCCGATTTCGAAAAGCTGCTCGCCGATGTCTCCCGCACCGATCGCGATCGTACCGTCACGCAATCCTATCTCACATCGGATACCGGCAAGGTCTACACGATGCTGGCCCATGCAGCCGGCCGCCTTAACTGAGATAGACAAGAGACGAATGCTCAATCCCCGGCCACAAGTGCCGGGGATTTTGATTCACGATACGCCTCGTATTGACGGCATGGAAAAGGGCGACCCAGAGGACCGCCCTTATGTCACTTGGCGAAGATTACCCGATCTACCGGGCCTCATGCACCTTGGAGATCAGGCCGCTCGTAATGCCGACGAGCAGGAAATTGCTTTTGATGCGAACCCAGTGATAGCCGCGCGGCGGCGCGGATAGCTGATAGGCGCGGTAGTCGATATCAGTCGCACGGTGCCGATCCGAGGCGGACAGGCGACGACCCTTGACCCAGCCGCCCTTGCGGACAACCACCTTCTTCTTCACCACCTCTTTCTGCATGACGGTTTGCTTGCCGGCAGGCACTGGCTTGACTTGCGCTGCTGCAGCCAGCGGCATCGCAAAAATGGACGCCGCGAGAAGGACGGTGAAGATTTTTCTCATTGGTTGTTTCCTCATTTCAGAATCTGCGCGCGAACTTATCGTGACAGACATGAAACGAATCTGACAGTCGAATTACAATTCGGTAATGGGCGGGATTGGCCGATACAGCTTCGCGTCCACATCACCGCAAGCCATCGCCGAACTTACAATTCATCATAGTTGAACCAGTCGAAATCCGCCGTCTTTGCCCGGCCCGACGTGTCGAAAGCAAACATGCCCACGAAGGCACCGGTGAACGATCCATGCTCGCCGCGCCCGCCCTCATCCGAGATGACGCCGGCATCGAGTACTGGCCCGATCGCCTGCCATGCGCCCATGCCTTCAGCTTGCCAGAAGAACTGCAGGTCGTTGTTCCGCACTTCCATGGCAAGCTGTATGCGCCCATCCGGCACGGCGACGCCGCCCTCGATAGGAAAGCTCAGCCGGCCGTTCGGATAATCGCCCGGACAGGTCATGATGGTGACGCAGCGGCCGAGCTTTTCGTGCAGGGTCACGGCAATGGCATGCAGCTTGAAGCGATTGTAGTAATGCATCAGGCCCGCAACCTGCTGATAGGTGTCGGGCTCGAAATCGACGACCGTTTCAGCGCGGAAACTGTGATGTTCCTGACGGCGGGCGACGAGCGATTGCTCGAACCACGAACCGATGCTCTCGCGGGCGATAAGCCGCAAATGGCCGGGACGTTCCGTCAGGCTGAAGATGCGTTCCGGCTGCGGCGTGCGCAGCCATTGAAAATCCATCGGAAGAGTGCGCTCATCGAAATTATAGCCGCTGCGGCGTGGCTTTTCGATGCGCTGGGCACCGTTCAGACCAGCCACCTCGATATCGGGAACGCTGGTGCCGTTTTCGAGATAGAGCCAGCCATCCTCTTTCCACGTGCATTTCTGCAGAGCGGTTTCGCGGCCGAGTGTGCAGCGGCGATGCGGCGGCAAAGGCCGTCCGCAAAGATGCGTATGATAGAACTGGCCGTCAGGCGTCTCGACATATTGGCCGTGGCCTGCGCGCTGCAACGCCGCCTCCGGATGATCCCTGGAGGTGATCAGGTACTTGTTCGGATGCAGTTCGTAAGGCCCGGCAATGTCACGGGAGCGGGCCATGGTCACGGCATGATCATAGCCGGTGCCGCCTTCGGCCGTAGTCAGATAGTACCAGCCGTTGCGCTTGAAGAGATGCGGCCCCTCGACCAGCCCCAGTTTCGTGCCGGCAAAGATGTTTCTGATCGGCCCCTTCAACGATTTCGTCGCCGGATCCCATTCCTGCAGAAGGATACCGTCGAAAGCCGGCGTTTTCGGCGAGCCGCCATAGCTCTCGGTGCGGTGGTTCCATTGCATGTTGACGAACCACTTGCGTCCGTCATCGTCATGGAACAGCGACGGGTCGAAGCCGGATGAATTGACATAGGCGGGCTCGGACCATTCGCCTTCGATGGTCGGCGAGGTCACGATGTAATTATGGGCATCCTTGAAGTTGCCGTCATAGCGCTTGACGTCGGTATAGACGAGCCAGAACAGGCCATCCGCATAAGAGAGGCAAGGCGCCCAGATACCGCAGCTGTCGGCCTCGCCGCGCATATCGAGCTGCGAGGCACGCTCCAGCGGCCGCCGGACCAGCGTCCAGTTCACCAGGTCGCGCGAATGATGGATCTGCACGCCGGGATACCATTCGAATGTCGAGGTGGCGATATAGTAGTCCTCGCCGACGCGGCAAATGGACGGGTCGGGGTTGAAGCCCGGCAGGATCGGATTGCGGATCATGAAACTCTCTCCTCCGGAGACCATGGCAAACGGCAATATGAGATAAAACGCCCGGAATACGGTTCCGGGCGCCTTGGGATGGTCAATCGCGTTCTGCGGATTTGGCCCAGAGATTGATGTCCGCCTCCTTGGCATAGACATCGATCTGCTTCAGCTCTTCCGCCGTGAAGTCAAGATTGTCGAGCGCCTTGACGCAGTCGACGATCTGCGACGAGCGGCTGGCGCCGATCAGGGCCGACGTGATGCGGCCGCCGCGCAGAACCCAGGCGATCGCCATCTGCGCCAGCGTCTGGCCGCGCTTCTCGGCGATCTCGTTGAGCTTTCTTATATTGTCGATGATCGACGGACGGATGAAGTCGCGCTTCAGGAAGTGGTTCTGTGCCGCGCGGCTGTCGTCCGGAATGCCGCCCAGATACTTGGTCGACAGCATGCCCTGAGCGAGCGGCGAGAAGACGATGGAACCGATGCCGAGATCTTCCAGTGTGTCCACCAGGCCATCATCCTCGACCCAGCGGTTGAGCATGGAATAGCTCGGCTGGTGGATGAGGCATGGCGTGCCGAGGTCCTTGAGGATGGCGGCAGCCTCACGCGTACGCTGCGAGTTGTAGGAGGAAATGCCGACATAGAGCGCCCTGCCCGAGCGGACGATATGGTCGAGCGCGCCGCAGGTCTCCTCGAGCGGCGTGTCCGGATCGAAGCGATGGGAATAGAAGATATCGACATAGTCGAGACCCATGCGCTTCAGGCTCTGGTCGCAGGAGGCGATCAGATATTTGCGGCTGCCCCATTCGCCGTAAGGACCCGGCCACATGTCGTAGCCTGCCTTGGAGGAGATGATCAGCTCGTCGCGCAGGCCGGCGAATTCGGTGCGCAGGATCTCGCCGAAAGCGGTCTCGGCGCTGCCGGGAGGCGGGCCGTAATTGTTGGCGAGATCGAAATGTGTAATGCCGAGATCGAAGGCGGTGCGGCACATGTCGATCTTGCGGTCATGCGGCGTGTCGCCGCCGAAATTGTGCCATAGCCCCAGCGATACAGCCGGCAGCTTCAGACCGGAACGGCCGGTCCTGTTGTATTTCATTTTTGAATAACGATCGGATGCCGGTTGCCAGGCCATGATGGAATTCCTTCGAGATGAAAAAGCGCGCGGATTGCCCACCCGCGCGCAAACTAGCCCTTCCAGCGCTTACTTCAAGAGCGCCTGCGCCTCTTCGATGCCGAGTGCCGCCGGCTGCGTGCAGGTCGTGCTCAGGTCGATGAAACGACCTTCCTCGCCGGACTTCAGGATCGAGGTCATGACGTCGACGCCATGCAGCGTCCGGTCCAGCGAGCAACGTGCATCCCGTCCATCGATCAGCGACGCGGCAAGGTCGGCAAGGCCGGCCGTGCGATAATTGGCGCGCGAACCGCTGGGGCTTTCCTGGTTGGGGATGCCGAAGGGATGCGTCCAGTTCTCCAGCGGCTTGATATCCTTGTCGCGCCCACTTGCCTCGACGAGGCCGCCGAAGAAGTTCGGGTCTGGCACGTAGAGCGAGCCCTCGGTGCCGTAGAGCTCCATATTGGCATGGCGGTGCGACCAGACATCCCAGCTCGCCGTCAGCGTGATCCTGGCGCCGCTGACGAATTCCAGCAGAGCCTGGATCGTCGTCGGCGTCTTCACCGGGATAATGTCACCGTTGCGCGGCTGGCTGGTGATGGTGCGGGTCGGCGACGCCATCGACGTCATCGCACCGACGCGCTTCACCGGACCGATCAGGTTGATCAGGTTGGCGACATAGTACGGGCCGAGATCGAGGATCGGGCCGCCGCCGGGCAGGAAGAAGAAGTCCGGGTTCGGATGCCACATTTCCATGCCCGGGCTCATGACGTAGCATGCGCCCGAGGTAACACGGCCGATACCACCGTCATCGATGAACTTGCGCGCGAGCTGATGCGCGCCGCCGAGGAAGGTGTCCGGAGCGCAGCCGACGGCGAGCCCCTTTTCCTTGGCGATGCGGCGCAGCTCTTCGCCCTGCTCCAGTGTCAGCACCAGCGGCTTTTCGGAGTAGACATGCTTGCCCGCTTCGAGGATGCGCTTGGAAACCGGGAAATGCGCATCCGGAATGGTCAGGTTGACGATGACGTCGAGCTCGTCATTGGCGAGCAGCTCGTCGATGGTCTGGGCCTTGACCTTGTATTCCTCAGCGCGCAGACGCGCCGCTTCCATGTTGATATCCGCGCAGGCCAGCACCTTCAGGCCCCTGAAGAGCGGCGAGAGCGAGAAATAGGTCGTTGAGATATTGCCGCATCCGATGATGCCGACGCCAAGTTCCTTAGCCATGTGGAAGTGCCTCAAAAGCTCTTGAAAGATGCGATGGAGCGCGTGATCAGGCGATCGACGTCGCTCGGATTGTCATGTTCGACGACGAAGTGCCTGACCTTGGTGCCGGCCAGCGCCTTGAGCAGCTTTGCCCACGGAACAGTGCCGTGACCGACGTCGGCCCAACCGTCCTCATTCTTGTTTTCGCCGGCCGGCGCGATGTCCTTGACGTGAACGGAGGTGATGCGCGGACCCAGCTTTTCGATCCAGGCAAAGGGATCGCCGCCGCCACGGATGACCCAGGCGATATCGGCTTCCCAGGAAATATCCGGAGCGCCTTCGAAGATCTGCTCGATCGGCAGCGAACCGTCGACCTGCTTGACAAATTCGAAGTCGTGATTGTGCCAGCCGAATTCGAAGCCGGCATCCTTGTAAGGCTTGCTCATTTCATGCAGGCGCTTGCCGAATGCGCGCCAGCCAGCGGCATCGCTCGGGCGCTGGTCGGCGCCGATATGCGGCGCATAGATCGAATCCATGCCCAGCGTCTTGGCGATGGTGAGCGACTTCTGCACTTCGCCGTCGAGGAAATCCGGGCTGAAATGGCCGCTCGCCATCGTCAGGCCGTTCTGGTCGAGCTCGGCGCGCAGGTTCTTCAGGCCCCTTTCGTCCAGATCGGCATAGATGCCGCCGAAGCCCTCGACTTCGGCGTAACCGGCCTTGCCGAGCTTTACGAAGATCTCCGAATAGGGCTGGAAATTGCGGGCGCTATAAAGCTGAAATCCAAGTTTCGTCATCGATAGTCCTCCAATGGCCTCCCGGCCGTCTGTCTTGGGCCTGTGGCCCCGAAAGCGCCGCCTCAACGGCGCGATAGCTCAATCCCACCTACTGGCTGTCCACCGACTGGCTGGATTGCAGGTCGTAGATGCGGAAGTCCGGCACGCCGCCCGCCAGCGGCTTTGTCGGCGTGAAGACGATGCGGCGGCTTTCGCCGGCGGCAAGATCGAAGGCATTGTCGGAATAACGCCCCTCCACCTCGCTCTCGATCATCACGAACAGCGCAAGTCCCTTTGCGGTGACGGTGAGTTCCACCGTGCCGTTTTCCGCCTTCTCCTCTCTCAGCACCGTCAGGCCCGCGGGCTGAAGCTCCAGCGCCTTATAGGTGCCGTGGACATAATGCCCCTCACCGCCCATGCCGTTCGATGCGGTGAAACGCCACGCTAGCAGGCAATCGGCCGGCACCTGATCCGCGTCGATCGACAATGCCGTCACGGCCGCATCCGGCGTGCAGACGGCGTGCGCCGTGGTCAGCGGCACGCGCTCGCCGTCGAGCTTCAGCAGCGATACGGAAATATCGGCCGTCACGTCGGCGTTGGTGTCGTTGACCAGGGAGAAGCGGATCGTCTTGTTGTCTTCGGAGGGAATGGCCGCAACCGATACCGGCTGGAAAAAGCGCCGCACCAGATAATGCATCACCTTCCACCGGCCGCCGTAATCGAGGCTGGACCACGAAGCCACCGGCCAGGTGTCGTTGAGCTGCCAGTAAATGGTGCCCATGCAATGCGGCTTCAGCGAGCGCCAATATTCCACCGCCGTCTTGATGGCGAGACCCTGCTGGACCTGGCTCAAATAGACGAAATTGGGAAAATCCTTCGGGAAGCGGAAATAGCGGAACATCGTACCGGCAATGCGCTCGTTGCCGCCGGCATTCTTCTGATGCAGCTCCATGACCGGAGAGGCGATGTTCATATCCCTCGCCTCGGCATAGGTCTTGATGACGGGCAGCGAGGTATAGGACTGGAAACCGAATTCCGAGCAGAAGCGCGGGCGCACGGAACGATAATTGTCGAACGACTTGTTCTCGTGCCAGACCGACCAGTAATGCATGTCGCCGGAGCCATCGGCATGCCAGGCGTCGCCGAAGTTGAGATAGCCCGAAGCCGGACTCGACGGCCACCAGATCGCATCCGGCAACGCCTTCTTCATCGCCTTTTCGATCGTCCTGTTCAGGCGATCATAGGAGACGAGATAGCGATCGCGATCCTTACGGGATTCCTCGAACCAGGTGAGCGCGCCCACGAGCTCATTGTCGCCGCACCAGAGAACGATCGAGGGATGCGTCGCCAGCCGGCGAACCTGATAGCTAACCTCCGCCTCGACATTCTCCAGGAAATCGCCCGTCGAGGGATAGAGGTTGCAGGCGAACATGAAATCCTGCCAAACCATCAGGCCCAGGCGGTCACAGGTATCGTAGAACCAGTCGTGCTCATAGAAGCCGCCACCCCAGACGCGGATGACGTTCATGTTGGCCGCCGCCGCCGATTGCAGCAGGTCCTCGGTCGCGGCCGGGTTGGAGCGCGAAAACAGCGCGTCGGCCGGGATCCAGTTCGCCCCGCGCGCAAAGATCTCGCGACCATTCACCTTCAGCGCAAAGCGGCTTCCCGCCTCGTCCTCGTCGGTGATCAGCTCGACCGTACGCAGGCCAATCTGCCGCGTGACAGTTTCGAAATTGGTTTCCACGGAGAGCGCATAAAGCGCCTGTTCGCCATTGCCGGCCGGCCACCAGAGCCTGGGCTTGTCGACATGAAAGACATGGGTGATCGATGTTTCGCCGGCATTGACGCCGACATCGAGGCGCACGCGCTCGTCGTCGAGCGAGAAATAGAGCTGCGCGATCCCAGTTCCCTTGGCAAACAACGCCACCGTCACCTTGAGATCGACGGAGCCGTCATAGTTGTGAAGCTGCTGGGTGACGACCGTCTCGATGCGGGCGATCTCGAGCTTCTTCAGTGCGATCGTGCCGTAGAGGCCGAGCGGTGCGATCGCAATATTCCAGTCCCAGCCGAAATGGCATTGCGGCTTGCGCAGCATGTTGCCGTTCGGGATCGGCGAATTGCCCGTGCTGTAGGGAATATAGAAAGGCTGCTTTGCCTGAAGGGCGGCGCCGGCAGCGATGCTCGAATGCAGCACGATGCGAATGATATTTTCGCCCGTCTTCAGCGCCTTGGAGACATCGGGACGATAGCGCTGGAAGCAATTGTTGGCCTCCAGCACGAGCGTATCGTTGACATAGACGCTGGCGACGGTGTCGAGGTAATCGATATCGAGATACCAGTCGCCACCGACATCATCGAGCGTGACGCTGCGCGTCAGCTCCCAATCCTGCTTGGCGACCCACTGCACCACCTCTTCATTGCGGCCGAAATAGGGATCGGGAATAAGCCCTTCCGCATGCAGGGCCGAGTGGACATCACCGGGCAGCGACATGGCAAGCGAATGGTCGCTGTCGGGGGAAGTCAGCCTCCACGACCCGGCCAGGTCGACGGCAAGATTATCATTGATTGAAGATGACATCGGACCTCCCCGGACCGCTGCAAAGAAGGAGGCGGTCAGACCGCCTCCGGGCATGGGATCATATTCTGAATTCTGTCTGCGCATCAAAGAGCGATGCGAGAGACATGTCAAAACCAAGCTTTACGGCCGAACCGGGGCCAAAGCGCCGGGCGCCGTTGACGCGAACCGACATCGTATGGCCGGCATGCTTCAGCCATAGCAGGTTATCGGCGCCCATCGGCTCCTCGATATCGACGGTGGCATCGTGGACCTCGGCGCCGGACGCGGCCACTTCATTGACCTTGATGTGCTCGGGGCGAACGCCCAGCACCACCTTGCGGCCGGCCTGCAGCGCCTCGCCGGCCTTGTAACCGTCGAGAGAAAACAGCACGTCGTTCGTCGCGAACACGACCTTGCCTTCGCGGTTTACCAACTCGCCCTTGAGGAAGTTCATGGACGGAGAGCCGATGAAACCGGCAACGAACAGATTGCGCGGCTCGTTGTAGATCGTCGTGGGATCGTCGAGCTGCATGATGACGCCGTTCTTCATGATCGCGATGCGGTCGGCAAGAGTCAGCGCCTCGATCTGGTCATGGGTGACGTAGATCATCGTGTTCTTCAGCGACTGGTGCAGCCGCTTGATTTCCACGCGCAGCTCCGAACGCAGCTTGGCGTCGAGGTTCGACAGCGGCTCGTCGAAGAGGAAGACGTCGACATCGCGCACCAGGGCACGGCCGATCGCGACGCGCTGGCGCTGGCCGCCGGAAAGCTCAGCCGGCTTGCGCTTCAACAACGGCTGGATCTGCAGGATCTCGGCGGCACGCGCGATGCGTTTGTCGATCTCCGCTTGCGACACCTTGGCAACGCGCAGGCCGAAAGACAGATTTTTCTCGACCGTCATCTGCGGATAGAGGGCATAGGACTGGAACACCATGCCGATGCCGCGATCCTTGGGCTCTTCCCAGGTGACATTCTTGCTCTTGATGAAGATCTGCCCCTCGGTGATATCAAGCAGGCCGGCGATGCAATTGAGCAAGGTCGACTTGCCGCAGCCCGACGACCCCAAGAGCACCAGGAATTCGCCGTCATTGATCTCGAGATTGAGGTTCTTCAGAACGGTGACCGCGCCGAAATCAAGCGACAGGTCTTTGATGGAAACGCTGCTGTTCATGGATCACCCCTTCACTGCGCCGGCGGCGATGCCCCGAACGAAAAGCCGTCCGGAGACGAAATAGACGATAAGTGGAACAAGGCCGGTCAGGATCGTTGCCGCCATGTTGACGTTGTATTCCTTCACGCCCTGGACGGAATTGACGATATTATTGAGCTGGACGGTCATCGGATAATATTCCGGCCTGGTGAAGACGACGCCGAACAGGAAGTCGTTCCAGATACCCGTGATCTGCAGGATCATGGCGACGACGAAGATCGGCAGCGACATGGGCAGCATGATGCGCAGGAAAATCTGCCAGAAGCCGGCGCCGTCGATGCGCGCAGCCTTGAAAAGTTCCGCAGGCAGCGATGCGAAATAATTGCGGAACAGCAAGGTCAGGATCGGCATGCCGAAGATGCTGTGCACCAGAATAAGTCCGCTGAGCGTGCCGTAGATGCCGATTTCGCGCAGAACGATGACGATCGGATAGATCATCACCTGATAAGGGATGAACGCGCCGATGATGAGGATCGAGAAGAAGAAATCCGCGCCCTTGAACCGCCAGTTGGCGAGCGCATAGCCGTTGACCGACGCAATCGCGATCGAGAGGATGGTGGACGGCACGGTGATGCGGACGGAATTCCAGAAGCCGCGGGAAAGACCGTCGCAGTTGAGACCGGTGCAAGCCGTTGCCCAGGCTTTCACCCATGGTTCGAATGTGATCTCGAGCGGCGGCGAGAAGATGTTGCCGAGCCGGATTTCCGGCATTCCCTTCAGCGAGGTGACGATCATCACATACAGCGGCAACAGATAGTAGGTCGCGGCAACGAAGAGCGTGCCGTAAAGCATGATGTTGCGGCCGGAAATCACCCGGCGCGGCTTGCGACCACTCGGTCCCGAAAGCGTCTTATCTATCGAGGCAACATCGCCGTTCGCATTCTTGAGAGTAATGGTATCAACCACGTTTGCGCCCTCCGCCGAATTCCAGGTAAGCCCAGGGGATGACGACGATCGCCACGGTCACCAGCATCATGGTGGAAGCTGCAAATCCCTGACCGAGATTCTGCGCCTGGAACATGTAATCGTAGACGTATTTCGCCGGGACCTCCGAAGCGATGCCGGGTCCGCCGCTCGTTTGCGCGACGACGAGGTCGTAGACCTTGACGATACCGCTGGCGATAATGACGAGAGTCGTGATGAAGACCGGACGCATCATCGGAATGATAACGAACAGATAGGTCTTCCACATGGGTATTCCATCCACGCGCGCTGCTTTCCAGATATCTTCGTCGATGCCGCGAAGGCCGGCGAGCATCAGGCACATCACGAGGCCCGTTCCCTGCCAGAGCGCGGCGATCAGCACGCCATAGATGACGATGCTTGGCGTATAGAGCGGATCGAAAGCGAAGGTCGTCCAACCGAGCGAACGTACCACGGACTGGATGCCGAATTCTGGATTGAGCAGCCACTGCCAGACGAGGCCGGTGACGATGAAAGAGAGGGCGAAAGGATAGAGGAAAATCGTGCGGAACGTGTTTTCGAACCGGATCTTCTGGTCCATCAGCGCAGCCAGCACAAAGCCGATGACGAGACTGAAGATCATGGAAAGAACGCCGTAAATGGCAAGATTTTCAATGGACATGACCCAGCGCGGCGCCGCCCACAAACGGTGGTATTGGTCCAGTCCGACGAAGTTGAGACGTGGCAGCAGCTTTGAATTGGTGAAAGAATAAACCACTGTCCAGATTGTGCCGCCGAGGAAGATGACGACGGCCGTCAGGATCATTGGAATGGATGCAATCTTGGAATTCAGATTGCGTAGAAATTGATTTGGCCGGCCGGCTTTCGCATGCCCCGTCATTGTAGCTCCTTCTAAAGCGCGATTGCTTCCATGATCAGGAACTCTGGGCATGACCCAGTTCCTGTCGCCCTCTCCTCATCCACGGCCGAACGTCACATCCTTGTGGGTCCGCCGCCTGAGGGCGCCGTAGCCAGCCGGATCACAGGACGTGTCCCGGCCGTGATACCGGCCCGCAACGCGAGGCCGGTATCACTACAGCGAGAAGATAGAGATCAATCAGCGGCAGCAATGATCTCGACGAAGCGCTTCTGAGCCGCTTCCGGCGTCATCGAAGGATTGGCGAAGAATTCAGAGAACAGATCTTCCTTCTGCTTCTGGCTGTCGGCAGAAAGAAGCTGGTCCGTACCCTTGATCACGTTACCCTTCTTCAGGATTTCGAGGCCCTTCTTCATGCAGTCGTTGGCGGAAGTGAGATCCACGTCGCCGCGCACGGGCAGCGAACCCTTCTTCAGGTTGAAGGCAACCTGCGTCTTAGGATCGAGAAGCGTCTTTGCGAGCGCTTCCTGAGCCTTCGACTTGGCCTCGTCCTTCAGCAGCGGGAAGTAGAACGCATCACCGCCCGTCGAGATGACTTCGTTGACACCGAGACCCGGAAGGCAGGTATAGTCCGTGCCGGCCTTTTGACCCGCAAGGGCAAATTCACCTTGTGCCCAGTCGCCCATGATCTGGCCGCCGGCCTTGCCGGTGATGACCAGGTTCGTGGCCTGGTTCCAATCCTGAACGTTGGAACCCTTGGACATCTTGCGGGCATCGTCTGCCGCCTTGAAGACCTTGGCGATCTCCGGTCCGGCGGCCACTTTTGCATCCTTGTCGTTAAATACCTTCTGGAAGGTGTCCTTGCCGGCGATGGCGACCATCAGCACGTCAAAGGCGCCCGCGGCCTGCCACGGCTGGCCGCCGACGGCGAGCGGAACGATGCCGGCCTTCTGCAGCGCGGGAGCGGCGGCGACGAACTCATCCCAGTTCTTCGGAACCTCGACGCCGGCCTTCTTGAAGGCTGCGTTCGAAAGCCAGAGCCACTGCCAGGAATGGATATTGACCGGTGCGCAATAGATCTTGCCGTCGATGGTGCAGGAATCAAGCAGGCCGGATGGGCGAATGATGTCCTTCCAGTGCTCTTTCGTCGCGACATCGGTCAGGTCGCGCATGAGGCCCGCCTGCACCAGTTCCTCCGCCTGACGGCCGTGGTTGAATTGGGTCGCGCCCATCGGATCGCCGCCGGTAATGCGGCTGATCATGATCGGACGCGCAGTTCCGCCCGAGCCGGCGATCGCACCATCAACCCAATGATTGCCGGTGGCATCGAAAGCTTTTGCCAACTCGGCCACGGCGGCTGCTTCGCCGCCAGAGGTCCACCAATGCGTTACCTCAAGATCGGTCGCCTTGGCCGCACCAAGCGGCAACACGACGGAAGCAGCCAGCGCGGCAGCCATTAAACGAATATTCATGAGTTCTCCTCCCTCACTGAAACGTTGCCGGAAAAACCTAGTCGAATCATTTTCGCTGCGCAACCGCCAACTCGGGATTTTTTTGCTAGCGGGCAATTATACAACCTATGGATAAATTTCCATTCGTGAAATCAAGCCGACGGCATTGGCTTTTCAACAAGGCATGCGCAGGGGAATATTTCAATAACTATTTGATTTAAAACAATATAATAGCAACAAGGTGCAGCCGGATCCTTTGATGTCATGCCGGCTACTCAAACCCATTTGCTGGCAGCCTCGAACACAACCCCTGGAAATGTTGCCGAAGGGCGTACTTAAAATAGTGCTCGACATTCGTACTGTATCGTTACAGTTTCTATCTTGAGCGAGGAGACGCAGCGTTTCGCCCATGCTTGCGATGCAGGCCTGGGCAATATAAGCGGATTGGCCGCGGGAGGCGGCCGGGAGGCGAGCTTGAACGGAATGGACAATAAGAAAACTTCAGGCGGCGGTGCGCAGTCCAGGCCCGAGCGGCCAACACTGAAGACGATCGCCTTCATGACGGGGCTTGGAATTACCACCGTTTCACGCGCGCTGAAGGATGCACCCGACATCGGCGCCGAGACGAAGGAACGCGTGCGCATGGTCGCCCGCCAACTGGGTTATCAGCCGAACCGCGCCGGCGTGCGCCTCAGAACCGGGAAGACCAACGTCATCGCGCTGGTGTTGAGCATCGACGAAGAAATCATGGGCTTCACCAGCCACATGGTCTTCGGCATCTCCGAAGTCCTGGCCGGCACACAATATCACCTGGTCATCACGCCGCATTCGCACAGCAAGGATCCGTTGGTGCCTGTGCGTTATATTCTGGACACCGGCTCGGCCGACGGCGTCATCATATCGCGTACGGAGCCGGATGATCCGCGCGTCGAGCTCATGCATGAGCGCAACATGCCCTTTGCCACGCACGGACGGACGGATATGGGCATTACCCATCCGTTCCACGACTTCGACAACGAAGCCTTCGCGCACGACGCCGTCCGCGCGCTGGTTGCAAGAGGGCGGCGTCGCTTGGCCCTGCTGCAGCCATCGAGCAAACTCACCTACTATTCGCATACCCGCATCGGCTTTCAGACAGGCCTGCATCAATATGGTGCCGAGGAGATTCCGCTCAGGATAACCACCGACAATGCGCTTGCCGATATCAAGGACACGACCGAAGCGCTGATGCGCTCTTCGCATGCGCCTGATGGGATCATCTGCTCCAGCAGCGGCGGCGCCATCGCCGTCAATGCCGGCATCGAGGCGGCGGGCTTCCGTCTCGGCCGCGACATCGACATGGTCGCCAAGCAATCGGCCGATGTCCTGAGCTGGATCAGGCCCGAGATCATCACTGTGTCGGAAGATTTCCGCCACGCCGGCCGGGAACTCGCCAAGGCTGTCATTGCCCGCATCGACGGGGTGGAGCCGAAACTGCTGCAAAGCATCAGCCCGCCCATCTGGCCGAACGGCTGACAATGAAAAGGCCCGCCGGATTTCTCCGGCGAGCCTTTTTCACAATCGCATTCGACTGTCTTCTCAGCCCTGCGCGCCGCTGCCCCATGGGCCATGGTGGATGTCCTTCCCATCGACACGGTCGAAACCGTGCGCGCCGAAAAAGTCGCGCTGGGCCTGGATCAGGTTGGCGGTGCCGCGAGCCTGGCGATAGGCGTCGAAATAGGTCAGCGCCGAAGCAAGGGCCGGAACCGGCAGGCCGGCAGCGGTCGCAGCCGAAACGATGCGACGCAGCGACGGGATCGATTCCTTCACCATCTCGGCGAAGGCCGGCGTGACGATCAGGTTCGCCGCATCCGGGGTCTTGGTGAAGGCGCTGGTGATCTCGTCGAGGAACTGCGAACGGATGATGCAGCCGGCGCGCCAGATCTTGGCGATCACAGGCATCGGCAGCGACCAGTTGAACTCCTTCGAGGCTTCCGCCATGACGGCAAAGCCCTGTGCATAAGCGCCGATCTTGGCGGCAAACAGCGCAAGCTCGAGATCCTTCAGCAGGTCGGGACCAAAGCTGATCGGGAACTTGTAGTCCGGCGTGCCGAAGATCTTCTCGGCAGCTTCGCGCTGGCTCTTGATCGCAGACAGGCTGCGGGCGGCAACGGCCGCCTCGATCGCGGTCGCGGGAATGCCCATGTTCTGCGCTTCGATGGCGGACCACTTGCCGGTGCCCTTCTGGCCGGCCTTGTCAAGGATCACGTCAGGCATGGCGCTGCCGGTCGCCGGATCCTTGGCTGCCAGAACCTTTTCGGTGATCTCGATCAGGTAGGAATTGAGGCGGCCCTTGTTCCAGTCGCCGAAGATCGAGCTGATTTCAGCCGCGTTCTTGCCGAGGCCGTCACGCAGAATGCCGTAGATTTCAGCGATCATCTGCATGTCGGCATATTCGATGCCGTTGTGGATGGTCTTGACGAAATGGCCGGCGCCGTCATTGCCGAGCCATGCAACGCATGGATCGTCATTGTACTTGGCGGCAATCGACGTCAGCACCTTCTCGACGCGCTTGTAGGAGTCTTCGGTGCCGCCGACCATAATCGACGGGCCGTGACGGGCACCTTCCTCGCCGCCGGATACGCCCATGCCGATGAAGGTCAGGCCGGTATCCTTCAGGCGATCGAAGCGAGCGATCGTATCGCGGAAATTGGCATTGCCGGCATCGATCATGATGTCGCCCTTGTCGAGATACGGCTGCAGCGCCGCCATCTGCTGATCGACCGGCTCGCCAGCCTTGATCATGATGATGATCGGCCGCGGCGGACGGATCGCCTCGACGAACTCCTCGATCGTCTTGCAAGGAATGATCTTGTCCTTGAGAGCGCCCGCGTTCGCGTAGAATTCATCCGTTACTTGCGGCGTACGATTGAAAACCGCGATTTTGTTGCCTTTTTCGGCAATGTTGAGCGCCAGATTCGATCCCATTACAGCGAGACCGATCAGCCCGATTTCTGCCTTTTCCACGACAATCCTCCAATGAGTCTTTGACTGCGCCCGGCCCTACCCTGAAGACTCGGAAGACGCATCAACATCCGATATGACGCAATGCCCTCGACGCGACCTGCGACGGCCCTACGTTCGGCGTTGTTGTTGCACTCCGGACGGAAAACGGCAAGCCTTCGCAAGCCGTGAATCGTCCCCTTTGCAGGACTGTGCAAGAATGTTGCTGGATTCGTGATTTACCCATTTCCCGAAGCCGCCATCGCCTGACCGATCGTCAGCCCATGAGGGATATAGAGGAGGAAGACACCATGTCGACCATGAGTGCGAAGATCATGCATATCTCCGTCGATCGCAATTGGAAGGAAGTTTATGGTTATGCCAGCCGTCCGGAAAACATGCCTTTCTGGGCGTCGGGCCTCGCATCGGGACTGACGCAGGATGGAGACGAGTGGGTCGCGGAAGGTGCCCTCGGCACCGCTCGCGTGCGCTTCTCGCCCCGCAATGATTTTGGTGTCATCGACCATCGCGTGACGCTCGAATCCGGCCTGCAGGTTCACAATGCGCTGCGCGTTGTCCCCAATGGCGATGGCTGTGAAGTCATGTTCACTCTGCTCCGGCTGCCCGGCATGACCGAAGAACAGTATGCAGCCGATGCCGCGCACATCATGAAGGATCTGAAGACGCTGAAAGAACTTATGGAGCGCTGAAGCAATTCCAACGCGATAGAGCAGTTCGGAGATCCCACGAAGAACCGAACAGCTCCAGGCGCCCCTACAGCGAGCGCAACGTCCAATCGACGAGCTCGCCGGCAACCCCTGCAAATGCCGCATCGAGCGCCCGGACGAAATTCGGGTTGCTGCCGCCGCTGACCGGCACGACCTTACGGAAGACATTCTGCGCCTTCACGGTACCGGTCCGGTCGTTCAGGATCTTTTCCGAGATTTCGACTGTCGCCGTCTTCTGGCCGCTGGCGGCATTGATCTCGAAGGAGCGGATGTCGGTGACGATCTGATAGTCGATCGCAAGACCCTGCCCCGGCACGCCGACGCCGCCGAGCTTGCCGGTATTCTCAAAGGCCTCCACCAGCTTAGACTGCACCATCCTGCTCAGCTTGTCGCTCCACTGCGCCTTGCCGAGATACTGGATTTCCGAAGGCGAGACGCGGATGACGATCTGGTTGCTGTCCAGCGCCTGCAGCGCCGTCGGCGGCGGGATGAGGATCTGGCGGTTCTTGACCGAGGGGCCGCTTGCCTTCACCGACGCTGAAAGATCGTAGGTGTCATTGTTGGAGGCAGTTCCACAGCCTCCAAGCAAGGCTGCAAGAACCGGCAATGCGATCACAGCTTTCCACACCTGATGACGCCCACTCGACACGCAACCGACCATATTCCGCTTATCCCCTGGAAATCAGATATCGCTATTCATCAATGCCGCGCGCGGCCATCATATGTCTTGACCGTATCGCCGCCAAAGATCAGGCGCTGCGGATTGCGGTCGAAATTTGTGATTGTACTATTCAGATTGTCAACCGTGCCCCGCATGTCATTGATCAGGGTCTGCGCATCGCGCAGGCCGCCGCTTGAGAACTTCTGCAAGTTGTCGGCGATCGGGCCGATGCGGGAGTTGAGATTGTCAGCCGTCTTCTTGAAGGATTCGAGCGTTTCCTTGGCCCGGGCAAACAGCGACTGCGTGCTGTCGTTACCAAGCAGGGAATCGACCTTCGTCAGAATGCCGTCGACCTTGCCGGATGCCGTATTGAGCTTGTTGGAAATATCGCGGGCATTGGCAATCGTCTGATCGATATCGCGCTGATGCGAAGCAACGGAGTTGGCGACATCGCGGATCGACGCGACGGCTGCGCGCGCCTGCTTCGTCGCCTCGGCAATGTCATCGACCGATCCCCTGACCTTGGCCGGATCGATCGATGCGATGATCTGGTCGACGTGCTCGAGCGTCTTTTGAGCCTTCTGCCCGAAAGCATTGTAGGTGTCGGCCGTCTCCTTGAAGCTCGCAACCGTCGCCTTCAGATCGGTCGTGGCGTCCGCCACGTTCGCCGTGATCTTGTCGGCATTGGCAATGACGTCGTTGACCTTTTGGGCATCGACCGCACGCACCAGCTTCTCGATCGCATCGAGCGTTGAATCGACGCGGACCGAGACCGTCCTGAAGGTGTCGGACAGCTGTCCGACGCTTGCCAGGAATTTGTCGATATTGTCGGAATTGTCGGCGATGGCCTTGGAGAATTTCTGCGCGTTGCGCACCGTGTCGGTCAAAGGCCCGCGCGAATCCGAAACAAAGCCCTGGATGTCGCCAATCGTGTCGTTGGCACGGTTCAGGATCTTGTCGGCCGTCGTCAGCAGGTTGGTCACGCTCGATTGATCGGCAAGCAGCACCGCGCGCTTACCCGTATCGACCGAACGCTTCAGTATGTTCTCGTCAGCGTTGCGACCACCAGAAAGTTCGATGTAGGCGGCACCCGTCAGACCCTGAATTTCCAGGATAGCCTTGGTCGATGTATAGACCGGCGCGTCAGCGCGCACCTGGGTAAAAGCCAGAGAATAATTGGGATCGTCGGCATCGATCGAAAGCCCCTGCACCGAGCCGACCTGAATGCCATTGAAGCGAACAGGCGAGCCGACGCTCAAGCCGTTCGCCGAACCGGGAATGCGCACCACGAGCTCAACCATCGGGCCGCCGCGGCCGTACTCGGCCATCCAGTAGACGAAACCGAAGGCAGCCGCGATAACCAGCAGCGTGAAGAATCCGACGATCGTATAATTCGCTTTGGTTTCCATTGTCTCCAGTCACTTCTCGCGGCCGTTGGCGCTTGCGCCTTTGTCGTCGTTGTGCCCCCTGATGTCTTCCCGCGGCACGATCGAACGTGCGCGCTTGCCCCTGAAGTAGGATTGCACCCAGGGGTCATCGCAGGCGAGCATGTCCTCAACCGTACCTTCCACCAATACCCGCTTCTGTCCGAGGACAGCAATACGGTCGCAGACGGAAAACAGGCTGTCGAGGTCGTGAGTCACCATATAAACGGTCAGGCCGAGCGTGTCGCGCAGCCTGGCGATCAGCTCGTCAAATTCGGTGGCACCGATCGGATCGAGGCCGGACGTCGGCTCGTCGAGGAAAACGAGGTCCGGATCGAGCGCCAGGGCTCTCGCAAGTGCTGCGCGCTTGATCATGCCGCCGGAAAGCTCCGAAGGATATTTGTCGGCGGCATCCGCGGCGAGACCCACCATGCGGATCTTCATCAGCGCCAGCTCGTCCATCATCTCCTGCGGCAGGTCCAGATATTCCCGCATCGGCACCTGAATGTTTTCCTTCACCGTCAGGGAGGAAAACAATGCGCCCTGCTGGAAGAGGACGCCAAGCCGCATATCGAGCTGGTTTCGCTCCGGCTCCGAGAGCGTGTCATAGTCCTCACCGAGGATCTCGATCTTGCCCGAGCGACGCGGCAGCAGCCGCAGCACCGTGCGCAGCAGCACCGACTTGCCTGCGCCGGAAGCGCCGACGAAACCCAGAATCTCGCCGCGATAAATATTCAGGTTCAATTTATCGAGGACGACTTTCGATCCGAAACCGACGGTGACATCCCGTGCCGACAGCACGATATCGCGGCCGTGTTCATCTTTCTGCAGCGGAATTTCCGAGTGAAGCGCGCTCATCCCTGCCATTCCTCAGAAATCGATTGCTGCGTAGAACATGGCGAAGAGCCCGTCCATCAGAATGACGACGAAGATCGACTTCACCACTGACGAGGTCACGTGCTGGCCAAGGGATTCGGCACTGCCTCCCACCTTCAATCCCTCGACGGCCGCGACGATGCCGATGACCAGCGCCATGAACGGCGCCTTGATCATGCCCGAAATGACCGTCGACAGGCTGATGGCCTCGTGCAGGCGGGAGATGAACGTCGCAAAGGTGATGCCGGAATAGCCCCAGGCGACCATCGCGGCGCCAAAAAGCGAAGCGAAGTTGGCAAGGACCGTCAGCAAGGGCAAAGCCACCGTCAACGCCACCAGCCGCGGGAAAATGAGCACGCCGATGGGGTTCAGGCCCATGACCTTCAGCGCATCGACTTCCTCGCGCATCTTCATCGAGCCGATTTCCGCAGTGATAGCACTGCCGGAGCGGCCGGCAATCATGATTGCGGTCAAAAGCACGCCGATTTCGCGCAATTGCAGGATGCCGACCAGATCGACGACGAAGACTTCGGCGCCGAAATAGCGTAGCTGAAAAGCGCCCTGCTGCGCGATGATGGCGCCGATCAGCGATGACATCAGCAGGATGATCGGTACGGCGCGCACCGCCATGTGATCGATCTGGTTGACGATCGAAGCCGGCGAAACGCCGCTGCCGCGCCCGAATTTGAGCTGCGCACCGCGCACGGCCGAACCCAATATGTACATGGCGGCGACAAGATTGCCCCAGATCTCATAGACGCTCTTGCCGATCGGCGCGAGAATCCGCTCCGCCAGGGATGCCTTCTGCTTCGGCTCCCCGGTTTCCGCGTCGGGATCTTCATCGAATGCCGTCAGCAATTCGTCGATATGCGGATTGGAGCCTTCGATTGTGACGCGAGCCTTATGTGCTTCCTGGCTTTCCTTGAGCCGGCGGATCAGCAGCGCACCCGCCGTGTCGACATCCGAAAGACCGGAGACGTCGATCACGACTTCGCCGCCGGAGCTGCGCTTCGACAGCTGCTCGATCTGCCGCAGCACGCCGTGCACATTGGCGCTACGCCAATTACCTTCCAGCCGATAGCGATGACCCGCGCCTTCGGGCGCATCATCGATCCTCGGTGCATCGGACTTTTGTTCGGCCGCTTTCAAATTCACGCGTCTTTCAGATCTGGCACAACATACGCCGACTCAGAGAGCCCGCATGGTCGATGCTTAATACACCGACTACAGCGCCGCGCGTCAAATATGACGCGCAAAGGTCGCTGTAGCACTTTAAATCTGCTGCATAATTTTATCCTTAAATCGATACCGATCTAAGGAATTATGCAGTAGGCAAGGAATCTCCATCTCGCGCCGGCGCCAACATATGTCACGGCTTTTTGATATCCAAATGAATTTGTTGCGTCGCGTTAGGACACGCCGTGAGCGCCACCGCCCATCGCCGGCTTCCCGGCCCGCAGCCCATAGGCGAAAATGACCATGCCTAGGCCGAAAGCGGCAATCCCGGCCATGACGTAATAGCTTTCGAGATCCAGCCAGGCATAGAGATAGCCGGATGCCAGCGTCATCAGGCCGAGGAACATGCCGTTATAGAAATAATAGGCACCCTGAGCCGACGACTCCTGCGTTTCATGGACCGTGGCGACGATCCGTCGCTGGATGCCGGTATGGACGCAGGCAAAGGTGCAGGAATGAAAGCACTGCAGCACGAAATAGCCCATGAAACCAAGATTGATCGGAAACAAAACCCAGCGCAGGATGCACATGGACGAACCGAAAAAGATCAGCGTCCACGCGCTGAACCGCCGGCTCAGCTTTTTCGAGAGGAAGAAGACCATCACCTCCGTCGCAACGCCGACACTCCAGAGAACGGCGATCTCCGCGCCGGAAAAACCCAGCTTGCGCCAATAGATCGACGCGAACGTATAGAGCATCGCATGGCTCGACTGCTGGATCGATACCCCGATCATGGTGACGAGCAATTGCGGGGAACGCAGGTTTCCGGTCGGCGGCTGCAGGTTGATCGGCTGGTTGCGGTGGCGCGTCGGCCCGATGCGTGGAGCAAACAGGCCCATCAGCGTCGTCAAAATGAAACCTGCCACCATGACAGGCAATACGGTCGGTCCGCCCCACATGCCGATCAATTGACCGCCGAGAAGGGTCGACAGGATGAATGTGATCGATCCCCACACGCGCATCGAGCCATAGTCGAAGCCCCAGCGGCGCACGCCCGACATGGCGATCGACTCCACCACGGGCACATATGGCGCATAGGTTGCGCCCTGGATGCCATAGACCAGAAGCACCGGCCAGAAGTCGCTCGTCCAGTAGAGCGCGATCGCCGTCAAAAGCGACAGGGCGCCGGACCACAGCAACACATCGGCACGCTCCGTCATATGATCCGCGAGCACGGCGATGACGGGCGTCACCAGCACGCGTACGACCATGGGGATCGCGATTACGAGACCGATCTCGTGATCGCTGAAATTCAGCCCCGCCAACCAGACGGGAAAGAACGGCAGGGCAATTCCGTTCACGAACAACGGCGCGCAATAGGACAAGGCGGTGCGCAGGCGGAAATAAGGGGGCGCACCCTCGCCCTGGAAGGATTTGATGGCGGGAATCATGACAGACCTGAAGGGAACTGATTTGTCCCTATCATGCTATCGAGAATACGACTATGGCGAGAAATGGCCAAAACCGTAACGTTTCGGATAAATCCGAAGCTTCGGCGTTCCGCGACGATCAATAATTATGACAGGCCATTATCAAGCCCGTGAAAAGACGTGACTCAGGCCGCCTGAGCACCGAGCGGCTGCGGCATGTCCTCGACAGGCAAGCCGGCCGGCTGCGTCTCGAGAATGCTCCGCCAAGTGATGAGCTCGAACGTGCCGTCCTCATGCTCGGCGATCGCCGTGCAGCTTTCCACCCAGTCGCCGGTATTGATATAGCGCACGCCGTCGAGATCCTCGATGACCGCATGGTGGATATGGCCGCAAATGACACCATCGGCATCGTTGCGTTTGGCTTCCTCGGCAACGACACGCTGGAACTCGCCGATGAAGTTGACGGCATGTTTCACCTGCAGTTTCGCCCAGGCCGAGAACGACCAGTAGGGCATATTCAGGCGGCGGCGCACCGCGGCAAGACCGACATTGATCAGGATAGCCATGTCATAGGCCCAGTCGCCGAGATAGGCGAGCAGGCGGGCGTTGCGCACGACGACGTCGAATTCGTCGCCATGCAGGACGAGATACTTCTTGCCGTCGGCCGCTTCATGCATGGCGCGCTGTGCCACCTCGATACCGCCGAAATGCATGCCGGGGAAATCGCGCAGGAATTCGTCGTGATTGCCGGGAATGTAGACGATCCGGGTGCCCTTGCGCGCCTTGCGCAGGAGCTTTTGCACGACGTCGTTACAATCCTGCGGCCAGTACCAGTTGCGCTTGAGGCGCCAGCCATCGACGATATCGCCGACCAGGAAGATGGTATCGGCCTCGTGGTGACGGAGAAAGTCGAGCAGGTAGTCCGCCTTGGCGGCCTTCGAGCCCAGGTGCACGTCAGAAATGAACAGCGTTCGGAATCGCCGGGTGTCCATGTTTTCATTCACGAACTTCTAAGTCCGTGCCCTATCTACCTTAGCTATTCCAAAACCAGACTCGTGTTTCAGGAAGATGACAAACGCTGTGTCTCGCGCCTTATCGAGCCGGGCAATCCGGGCTTTGCCACGACAAAAACGCGCGAGAGCATCAAATGCATACTGTGAAGCCGAAGCGATTGATGTATGGAGGGGACTCTAGCGCAGGCAGGAATGGAGACGCGAGTTGGATACGAACGACACTTCGAAAGCAGCCAAGAACATGCCGAGCGGCAGTTTCGACGATCAGGCTCTTTATTTCCATCGCTATCCCCGCCCCGGCAAGCTGGAAATTCAAGCCACCAAGCCGCTGGGCAATCAGCGCGATCTGGCGCTTGCCTATTCTCCCGGCGTCGCCGCCCCCTGCATCGCTATCCGTGACAATCCCGAGACGGCAGCCGACTATACGTCCCGCGCCAATCTGGTGGCCGTGATTTCGAACGGCACCGCCGTACTCGGCCTCGGCAATATCGGCCCGCTCGCGTCCAAGCCGGTCATGGAAGGCAAGGCCGTTCTCTTCAAGAAATTCGCCGGCATCGATGTCTTCGATATCGAAATTGCAGCGCCTACAGTCGATGAGATGGTCAACACGATTTCGGCGCTCGAGCCGACCTTCGGCGGCATCAACCTTGAGGACATCAAGGCGCCGGAATGCTTTGACGTCGAGCGCCGCCTGCGCGAGAAGATGGAAATCCCTGTTTTCCACGACGATCAGCACGGCACGGCCATCATCGTCGCCGCCGCCATCCTCAACGGGCTGGAGCTGGCCGGCAAGAAGATCGAAGAGGTCAAGATCGTCGCCTCCGGCGCGGGTGCCGCGGCCCTCGCCTGCCTCAACCTGCTCGTCATACTCGGCGCCAGGCGCGAGAACATCTGGGTCCACGATATCGAGGGCCTGGTCTACAAGGACCGCAACGTCCTGATGGACGAGTGGAAATCGGTCTATGCGCAGGACAGCGACAAGCGTGTGCTGGCCGAATCCATTCCCGGCGCCGATGTCTTCCTCGGCCTGTCCGCCGCTGGCGTGCTGAAGCCCGAACTTCTCGAGCAGATGGCGGAAAAGCCGCTAATCATGGCACTCGCCAACCCGACACCGGAAATCATGCCGGATCTTGCCCGCGCCGCCCGCCCGGACGCCATGATCTGCACTGGCCGTTCGGATTTCCCGAACCAGGTCAATAACGTTCTCTGCTTCCCCTACATCTTCCGCGGCGCGCTGGATTGCGGCGCCAAGACGATCAATGAAGAGATGAAGATGGCCGCCGTGCGCGCCATCGCCGCTCTCGCCCGCGAAGAGCCTTCCGATGTCGCCGCCCGCGCCTATACCGGCGAAACGCTGGTCTTCGGGCCGAACTACCTGATCCCCTCGCCCTTCGATCCGCGCCTCATCCTGCGCATCGCGCCGGCTGTGGCGAGGGCCGCCGCCGACAGTGGCGTGGCACTGCGCCCGATCACCGATTTCGACGCCTATATGGACGAACTCAACCGCTTCGTCTTCCGCTCCGGCTTCATCATGAAGCCGATCTTCGCGGCCGCGAAGATCGCGGAACGCAAGCGCGTCGTCTTCTCCGAAGGCGAAGACGAGCGCGTGCTGCGCGCCGCCCAGGTCCTGCTTGAGGAAGGCACCGCCGTCCCGATCCTCATCGGCCGTCCATCGGTCATCGAAACCCGCCTGAAGCGCTACGGCCTGAAGATCCGCCCGCATACCGATTTCGCCGTCATCAATCCGGAAGACGATCCGCGCTTCCGCGAATATGTCGATCTCTACTTCTCGCTCGTCGGCCGCGCCGGCGTCATTCCCGAGGCAGCGCGCACGATCGTCCGTACCAACGCGACCGTGATCGGCGCGCTTGCCCTGAAGCGCGGCGAAGCCGATGCGCTGATCTGCGGCCTGGAAGGCCGTTACGAGCGCCATCTGCGCATCGTCCGGCAGATCATCGGCAAGCGGCCTGACGTTCGGGATTTCTCGGCACTGAGCCTGCTCATCTCGCAGCGCGGCGCTACCTTCTACACCGATACCTATGTGACGTTTAATCCGACCGCCGAGGAAATCGCGGAATCGGCCGTCCTCGCAGCGGAGGAAATCAAGCGCTTCGGCATCGAGCCGCGCGCCGCTCTGGTTTCACATTCCAACTTCGGCTCGCGGGAATCGGAAAGCGCCACCAAGATGCGCGATGCGCTGGCGCTCGTTCGTGCCGCCGCACCGGAACTGGAAGTCGACGGCGAAATGCATGGCGACAGCGCCATTTCCGAAAGCCTGCGCCGCCACGTCATGCCGGACAGCGCGCTCTCCGGCGAGGCCAACCTGCTCGTCTTCCCGAACCTCGATGCCGCCAACATCACGCTCGGCGTGGTCAAAACCATGACCGACGGCCTGCATGTCGGCCCGATCCTGCTCGGCACAGCGCTTCCGGCCCACATTCTCTCGCCGTCGGTCACATCCCGCGGCGTGGTCAACATGGCGGCTCTGGCCGTGGTCGAGGCATCGCAGCTAGTCTAACACCGGATGCTCCAGGCAAAATCCCCGCAGCCGTCTCGGGCGGCTGCGGGCTGCAATTTCATCAAAATCCTCTCAAAATCCCTGTGATTTCATGGATATGTTGTTAAGCTGCAGCGTGTAATCTTGAGCGACGTCGAACCGCTTTCGAGAGCAGAACCGTGAACCGCGGCACAAACCTTTTTTCCGTTGCCCTGCTGTCCTTGCTGACAGCCACACCGAGTGTTGCGCAAGTGAATTTCTGTGACGAGTTGCGCGGCCGCTATGTGGACATCGATGAAGTGATCGGCGCGAGCCAGGAAACACGCCAGCTCTCGCGCGCCATCGTGCAGCAGAACCTGTTGATCCGCCAGACGAGGAGCGATCTGCGCAACCAGGGCTGCGTGGAGGATGATGACGCGCCGTTCGGCGGTGAGGATAATCAGGGCGCCTGCGACGACAAGCGAATGTCTCTGAAGCAGATGCGGGACGATCTCGCCGCGCTGATGGATCAACGCGAGGAAAGCGTTGGCCGCGTCGATGCCGTCGCCATGCAGCGACGGCAATTGCTGGATGCGATGCAGCGGAACGGCTGCAGCCTTCCGGCTTCGGCAACACCGGATATCGTCATCGATACCCACACGAAGCTGGATGCCTACGCGCCACAGGAGCAGTCCCTGGCCAAGCCGGAAAGCTCTGTTACGGTCATCGAAACACCGAGGCTCCAGAAGAACTCCAGCCTTGAGCAGAAGCAGGCGCCGGCGGCAAAAGCGCCAATGGTGACGCAAGCCGCGCCGCAACAGTTTCCGCCGGACCGTCCCTACGATCCCTCGGCCAACAAGGTCCGCCAGGTCGGGCCGCAATTCCTTGCGACCGACCAAGGCAGCATAGACCTCAAGCATCCGAAGGCAGCTGGCCCGCAGCCGGCGCAATAAGCAGCCGGGTGTCTCAAATGGCGGCCCAACCGTTTCGTCGTTTTATTTCCCGGCAACTCCGCGCTGGCGCAGGAGCGAAATAATAACTTCGTCTCCGTCTTCCTCCGCGAGATCGCGATAAGACCGTCCGGACGCGTCCCTGATCGAGCGATCCGCACCATGCTCCACCAGGAGGCGCACAGCCTCGGCTCGCCCGTTGACAATGGCGAAGCCGAGAGGCGTCATCCAATCGCGGTCGGAAGGCTGCCCGCGAGGGCGGAAATCACCGAAGGGTATGTTCAGCTGCTCGGGATGCTTGGCGAGAATTTCAGCCAACTGGTCGAGTTGAGCGTAGGCAGCCGCCGCGAAAACATCGAGCGGATAGGCCTTCAGAAACTCGACCATCTCCAGCTTGTCATTATATTCCGCCCAGCCGATTGCCGGCGCGTGAAAATTGGGATCGCGAATGGCGGTATCGGCCCCATGCTCGATCAGCAGTTTCGCCATGTCGATATGACCGTGAAGAGCTGCCTCATGCAGCGGCGTGCGGCTGGTCATGGCGTTGACGTCGAGCCCCAAAGCCAGCATCCGACGGACCGCTTCAAGGTCGTTTTCCCCGGCAGCGTCGTGGAGCATGGCGGGATGGGCCTTGCGCATCGTAGCGGCAATATCACCATCGCCCGCAAGTCTCTTTATGTGCTTGACGAATGACGCCATGTGCTTGGTGGCTACCGCCGGATCGCCCGCCTTTTGGCGGGGCTTCAGGTGTATTTGGATATAGACCCAATCCTCCGGCTTCAGACGAACGGCCACCGCACCCTTCTGCACGAGATATGCCGCCAGTTTGCTGTCGCCACCAAGCCGCGCCCATTCGTAAGGCGTCCTACCGTTGACCGGTCTGCTAACATCCGCCCCGTGCTCCACCAGCAGGCGCACCCGCTCGCCCATGCGATGTTCCAGCGCCCATGCCAGCTGATAATCGAAGACGGTCTGCGAGTTCGCAACAAACCCGCCGTCCTCGCGCACCAGCCAATTGTTGATATCTGTCGCAGACAAACCGTATTCCAGCAGCAGTTTCAGGCAGGTATTGTCCGGCTCGAACATGCGGTTATAGAGCGCCTGGCTGTCATTGGCCTCGGCACCCGCTTCCAGCAGCAGCCGCGCGAAAGCCTCGCACTCCGGATGCTGTGGCTGGCGGACTTTTCCCGCCTCGCCCTCACCGAAGACGCCGGTCAGAACGGTGAACCGATACTGTCCGGCATCGAGGAAGAAGGCGTTGACGTCGGCGCCACGCCTGACCAGCTCGCGCGCCGCCGGCAGGCTGGAGCGGCCGGGCACGCGGGCATAGGCTGCATACATCAGCGGGGTCAGATCATGCGGCCCGCCCTTGCGGTCGAGAAGCTGCGGCTGGCGATCGAGCCAGCGACCTACGCCGTCGGCATCGCCGAGCGCGGCGGCGACGTAAATGCTTTCTCCGGCAAGCTCCGGATTCGCTTCCAGGAGCTCCAGTGCCTCATCGAACCGCGCGGGATCGGCCGGAATATTGGCGAAATAGGAAACCGTCGCCAGCGACAGGAAACGGTTGACGAGCTGATCGGGCGAAACCTGCTTGCGATCGCCACTTTCGATATGCGCCTTGAGTTTGGTCCAGCTCGAAAAGCCGAATTCGCGAGCAAGAACCAGCTGAATGTCCTGGAGCCCGACGCTGGCGATATCGGCAAAATAAGGTGTAACGCGACTGCGAGCCGAGGCGTCGCCGGCTTGTACGGCCTTGAGGAAAGACTTGGCCTGCTTTTTCAGGGAATCGAGAGTGGCTGTGCTCGCCAAAGAGCGCGTGGTCACGATAGACCTCCTTCCATTTACGTCCGGTATCCGCGCCCACAGACTGAAAAGAGGTGTGGCAGTCTCATTCTACATGCATCAGGTGGGCCTTGCCCTTCCCGCGGATCGGATGCGCCCTGCGAACGCATCCAGATCTATAGCGCCGGTTGCAATCTGTCCAGATCAGGCCGGCTCGTATCGCACATAGGCGAAGGAATCACCATCCGGTGACCAGTTCGGCACATTGATCGATCCCTGCCCGCCGAAGAGCTCGAACAGCGTCGTGAGATTGCCGCCATCCATGTCCATCAATCGCATTCGCACGTTGAGATCGCGAGGATGATCGAAGACGTCAGGATCGTAGGAGATCAGCACGACCTTGTCGTTCTTGGGCGACGGATGCGCAAACCAGTTGCCGTAATTGTCGTCGGTGAGTTGCTGCAGGCCGGAGCCGTCAGGATGGACGCGCCAGATCTGCATCAGGCCGGTACGGCTCGAATTGAAATAGATCCATTGCCCGTCGGCCGAATAGTCAGGCCCGTCATTGCGGCCCTCGCCATGCGTCAGTCGCGTCTCTTCACCACCATCGATCGAGATCGTATAGATATCGAAAACGTTGTTGCGGATGCCGCAATAGGAGAAGCGCTTCCCGTCCGGCGACCAGCCGTGCCAGTAGGACGGCAGATTGGTCGTCACTTGCCTCGGTGTGCCGCCCTCGGCCGGCAGAACATAGATGCAGGACTTGCCGTGCTGCGTCTTGTCGGAAATCGCGATCAGCGACCCATCCGGGGAAATGCCGTGATCGTTGTTGCACTGGGTCGCAAAGCCGGTATCGACTTGGACGATGCCGCCCCCATCCAACGGCAGTCGGTAGAGCAGCCCGTCGCCATTCAGCAGCAGATAGCGGCCGTCGGGCGAATAGTTCGGCGCCTCGATCAGCTGGTCCGTTTGCCAGACCACCCGGTTCTCGCCGGTGCGAATATTATAGATCTCGACCGAGCTGCGCATTCTCCCTCCCCTTGCCGTTGGATGCCGCGATCAGCGATCGCGGAACCGGTTGGTGATCGGATAGCGACGGTCGCGACCGAAATTCTTCTTGGTGATCTTCACGCCCGGCGCCGACTGCCGACGCTTATATTCCGCAAGATAAAGCAGATGTTCGACGCGATGCACGGTCGCGACATCATGGCCGCGCGCCACGATCTCTTCGACCGACATTTCCTTTTCCACGAGGCATTCGAGGATATCGTCGAGCGCTGGATAGGGCGGAAGCGAATCCTGGTCCGTCTGGTTCGGCCTCAGTTCGGCTGAAGGCGCTTTGTCGATGATGTTGTAAGGGATCACCTCGCCCGACGGGCCGAGCGCGCCCGGCGGCACATGCAGGTTGCGCCAGCGCGACAGCGCATAGACCTGCATCTTGTAGAGATCCTTGATCGGATTGAAGCCGCCGTTCATGTCGCCATAGAGCGTGGCGTATCCAACAGACATTTCCGACTTGTTGCCCGTCGTCACCACCATCGAACCGAACTTGTTGGAGATCGCCATCAGGATGGTGCCTCGGGCGCGGCTCTGCAGGTTTTCCTCGGTGATGCCGCTTTCTGTGCCTTCGAAGAGATCGGACAAAGCCGAGGTGAAGCCGGTGACGGGATCTTCGATCGGCACGATATCGTAGCGGCAGCCGAGCGCCTTGGCGCAATCGGCCGCATCCTTCAACGAATCCTGCGACGTATAGCGATAGGGCAGCATAACGGTGCGCACACGCTCCTCACCGAGCGCATCGACGGCAATCGCGGCGCAGATCGCCGAGTCGATGCCGCCGGAGAGGCCGAGCACGACCGATTTGAAGCCGTTCTTGTTCACATAGTCGCGGAAACCCAGCAGGCAGGCGCGATAGTCGGCTTCCTCGCCCTCCGGAATATGCGCCTTCGGACCTTCGGCGCAATGCCAGCCGTCGCCATTCTTCTTCCAGGTCGTCACCGTCAGCGCGGTTTCGAACTGGCTCATCTGGAAGGCCAGCGTCCGGTCGGCATTGAAGCCGAAGCTCGCGCCATCAAAAACCAGCTCGTCCTGGCCGCCGAGCTGGGCGGCATAGATCATCGGCAGACCGGTCTCGATAACCTGCTTCAGCACCACCTGATGGCGCACATCGACCTTGCCGCGATAATAGGGCGAGCCGTTCGGCGACAGTAGGATTTCCGCGCCGCTTTCGGCCAGCGTCTCGCAGACGCCGAGTTCACCCCAGATATCCTCGCAAATCGGGATACCCAGCCGTACGCCACGGAAATTGACCGGGCCGGGCATGGCACCCTGGTCGAAGACGCGCTTTTCATCGAACTCGCCGTAGTTGGGCAGGTCCACCTTGTCGCGAACCGCGATCACCTTGCCGCCGTCGAGCACGGCAATCGAATTATAGCGGCCGGTCTCATCCTGCCGGGGAAAACCGATGATGACGCCGGGGCCGCCATCAGCGGTATCGGCTGCGAGGCTTTCCACCGCTTTCCAGCAGGAGCGGATGAAGGCCGGCTTCAACACGAGGTCTTCCGGCGGATAGCCGGAAATGAACAATTCGGTCAGCAAGACGATCTGCGCGCCTTCGCGTGCCGCCTCGGCGCGCGCTTCACGCGCCTTGGCGAGATTGCCGGAGACGTCACCGACCGTCGGATTGAGCTGCGCGACGGCGATACGGATGGTGTTGGTGATCGGGCTTTGCTCTGTCATGCCATACATTTAGCGATGGCATCCTCCTTCCGCAACCGACTTCCGCCGCCCGCAGGCATCAAAGATCGCGCAATGGGCACAGGTCGTATTTCCTCACGGAAAAATACTAAGCCTACCTTGCGGTTCATCCGTCATTCATGACAGAAGCATGACAATTATGTGAACGTTTATAGCATTTGGAGGCGGCATTGGTCACGCTGGTCATCGGGTCCGCCCTATCGGGCAGGCTTGCCCTTTTCCAGAAGATCGGCGCAGCGAGGCAGAAGTCCGCTCCTCTTCGGCTGCTTCTAAGCCTGCTGCTGACGTTGCTTTTCTCCTCGTCCATCGTCATGGCAGTCGAATGGATCGCGCGCGGCGAGCTTACGCCGGTCTGGTCCTATCTCATGTCGCCGTCCCGCCCCGGCCTCGCCACGATCGGTGTCGGCATGCTGGCGATGCTGATCCTCGATGCTCTTGTCGGGCGCGCGCATTTGTCGGCTTTGGTCGTCACGCCGCTGCTCCTCGTTCCCGCCTTCATCTCCAGCCGGAAGCAGCACTTTCTATCCGATCCGCTCTATCCCTCCGATTTCCTTTTCGCCCGACAGATCATGGAACTGATGCCCGTCATGGTGCGCGACCGCCCCTGGACCGCCGTCGGACTTGCCGTCGGCATCATCGCCGGCCTGGCTGCCATCGCTTTGGTCGGACGCTATGTCTGGAAGCATGCTGCCGCACTTTCCCGGCGGGAGCGCATGGGCCGGCTTTCGGTCTGCCTGCCGCTGACGGCGCTCTTTGTCTCGCAGATGGATCCGACGCAATATTCCCTAATTCGGGAAAAGCTGGGCATCATTCCGATCGTCTGGGATCAGAACGAAAACTATAATCACAATGGTTTCGTCATCGCCTTCGCGCTCAACCTGCCGATGGCCGACGTCAAGTCACCGGCCGGTTACGGGCCGAACGCGATCGATGCCATACCCGCGCGGAACTACGGCTATCTCTCCGGTCCGCGCGAAAAACCCGACGTCATCATGCTGATGAGCGAATCCCTCTGGGATCCGACCCGGCTTTCCAACGTCGCCTTCACGCCCGATCCGATGCCGACGATCCGTGCGAGGCAATCGGGAAATGTCTTCTCGCCGGAATTCGGCGGCATGACCGCCAATGTCGAATTCGAAGCACTGACCGGCTTTTCCAATGCCTTCCTCCCCTATGGCAGCATTCCCTATCAGCAGTATGTGCGTCGGCCGCTGCCGTCGCTTGCCACCTTCTTCCGCGGCGAAGGCTATATGGCGCGCGCGCTTCACCCTTTCAGCGGCTGGTTCTGGAACCGCAACGAGGTCTACCGCGCCTTCGGCTTCGAGGAGTTTCATACCGAGGAAACCCTGCCGGCCATGGACAAGCGCGGCATGTTCGCGGCCGACGATTCCCTTATGAAGGAGATCATGCGCGAGGGAGACGCGGCCGAACGCCCATTCTTCTTTTTCGCAGTCACCCTGCAGGGACATGGCCCCTACGAAGCCAACCGTTACGCTGAGAACACCGTGCATGTCGGCGGCAATCTGAGCGACGACGACCGCGAAACGCTCGCCACCTATGCGCAGGGCGTGCGCGAAGCCGACAGCAGCCTGAAAATGCTGATGGACTGGGCGGAAAGACGCGAGCGCGAAACCATCATCGTCCTCTGGGGCGATCATCTGCCGCCGCTCGGCAATGTCTATCCAAACATCGGCTATATGCCGCAGCAGGTGGCAACCCGGAAAGCCTCGCTCGACATCATGAAGAAGGAACACGAGACGCCGCTGGTCGTCTGGTCGAGCAGGAAGGGCGTCCGCGAGGACATCGACACCATCAGCCCGTCGCAGCTTCCCTATCACCTGTTGAAAACCGCAGGCTACGAGCATCCTTTCTACACGGGCTTCCTTGGCCGGGTTCAGAAGAAATACAGCATCGTCGACCGCTACCAGCTGGCGACGCGCGACGATCAGGCTTTCCCCGATTGGGCGCGCAAGGAGCAGGATATCGATCCGATCATGCGCGATTATCGCTATCTGCAATTCGACATGATGTTCGGCCGGCAGCAGGGCTTGGAACGCTTCTTCCCATCGCATGCGCAACTGATCAGCCAAGAAAACAGCTAGACCCACCGTTGATCGAAGCTCTTCCATCGTTGCATTTTTGCGCGCTGTACGAATAGTTGCGCCCAATGCCACTAAGAGCCTGGAGCCATCCCATGTATAACCTGCCCAATTTCGTTCATCTGCATTTCGACAAGACGGCCGACGAGCTCGGCGACATCGAGAAGCGCGTTCTCAAGAAGGCGCATGAGCGAAAAATCATATCCACCGACATCAACGCGGTCCTCTCGGCGGAAGCTTCCACGGGGCAGCGTCTGGCGGACGGGATCGCCCGCGTCGGCGGCTCCTGGTCCTTTATCATCACCTTTCTGGTATTTTTGGCGTTCTGGTGCATCGTCAACACCATTCTTCTCACCACCCGCGCCTTCGACCCCTACCCCTTCATCTTCCTGAACCTCGTCCTCTCCATGCTCGCCGCCATCCAGGCGCCGATCATCATGATGTCGCAGAACCGCCAGACCGAACGCGACCGCTTCGAGGCCGCCAAGGATTACGAAGTCAATCTCAAGGCGGAACTGGAAGTGCTATCCCTGCACCAGAAGATCGATATGCAGGTGCTGACGGAGCTTGCGGTCGTCAAGGAGGAAATCGCCAAGCTCAGCAAACTGGTTGCAGAAAAAAGCGGCATCTGAATCTCAGTCGGAGGGGCCAGCCGTCAGCAACCCTGGCCGGCCTTGCCGATACTGCGGCAGTCCATCGCTGATCTCATAGTAGTCGCCCTTGTCGGCGCAATAGATATGATAGGCGATCTCAAGATCGCTCGGCTGATCGAAGAGCCCTGCCATGATCGATATTTCATCGGCACTATCAGCCGCCCAGAACAGCGCCGACCCGCAGGTCTTGCAGAAGCCACGGCGGGCGAATGTGCTGGCGCGATACCAGGTGATCGCGTCCTCGCCCTCGATCGTGAGGCTGCCGATCGGCACATTGGTCGCGGCATAATAAAGCCCGGTCTGCTTGCGGCATTGCGAACAATGGCAGGCCACCACCTCACGCAATTTGCCGCTCGTCTTGAAACGTACGCTGCCGCAAAGGCAGGCTCCGCTGTGTTCGTCTGTCATGGTCGCTCCCCTTTTTCCGAGGAGCCTTCCCGAGAATGATCGCCGGGTCAATCTCAAAGAAATGAAACATCTTTCAACCGGATTGATCCGCCGACCACAAAAGCAAACGGGCCGGCGATAGGCCGGCCCGTCTGATGAATGTTACCTCTGCCTTCACTCAGCCGTGAGCGCGCATGCGCTTTTCGTCGCGGCCGCCCTTCATCCGCTCGGCGAGCAGGAAGGCAAGCTCGAGCGCCTGGTCGGCGTTGAGGCGCGGATCGCAATGCGTGTGGTAGCGATCCTGCAGATCCTCGGCGCCGACGGCGCGGGCGCCACCCGTGCATTCGGTCACGTCCTTGCCGGTCATCTCGATATGGATGCCGCCGGGATGCGTGCCTTCGGCGCGGTGGATCTGGAAGAAGCTTTCCACTTCCGACAGGATGCGTTCGAACGGACGCGTCTTGTAGTTGTTGAGCGTGATCGTGTTGCCGTGCATCGGATCGCAGGACCAGACGACCTTGCGTCCTTCGCGCTCGACGGCGCGGATGAGGCGCGGCAGGTTGTCGGCAACCTTGTCGTGGCCGAAGCGGCAGATCAGCGTCAGACGGCCTGCTTCGTTCTCAGGGTTCAAGATGTCGATCAAGTTGATGAGATCGTCCGCCTGTAGCGAAGGACCGCACTTCAGGCCGATCGGATTCTTGATGCCGCGGAAATATTCGACATGGGCATGGTCGGCCTGGCGCGTGCGGTCGCCGATCCAGAGCATGTGGCCCGAAGTCGCGTACCAGTCGCCGGTCGTGGAATCGACGCGGGTGAAGGCTTCTTCATAGCCAAGCAGCAGTGCCTCGTGGCTGGTGAAGAAATCGGTCTCGCGCAGGCTCGCATTGCTCTCGGCGGTGATGCCGATCGCGCGCATGAAATCCATGGTCTCGCCGATACGATCGGCAAGCTTGCGATAGCGCTCGCCCTGCGGGCTGTCCTTGACGAAGCCGAGCATCCACTTCTGCACGTTTTCGAGATTGGCGTAGCCGCCCATGGCGAAAGCGCGCAGCAGGTTCAACGTCGCGGCAGACTGGCGGTAAGCCATCAACTGACGTTCCGGATTGGGAATGCGCGCCTCTTCGGTGAAGTCGATGCCGTTGATGATGTCACCACGGTAGCTCGGCAACGAGACGCCGTTCTGCGTTTCGATGTTCGACGAGCGCGGCTTGGCGAACTGGCCGGCAATGCGGCCGACCTTGACGACCGGCAACTGCGCGCCGAACGTCAGCACGACAGCCATCTGCAGGAAGGCGCGGAAGAAGTCGCGGATCGTATCGGCGCCGTGTTCCGCGAAGCTTTCGGCACAATCGCCGCCCTGCAGCAGAAAACCGTTACCCTCGGCGACATTGGCAAGATGTGCCTTCAGGCGACGAGCTTCACCGGCAAAAACAAGCGGAGGATAGCTTGCAAGCTGCGCTTCCGTGTCTGCAAGCGCTGCATTGTCCGGAAAATCCGGCACCTGCTGGATCGGTTTCTGCCGCCAACTGTTCGGTGTCCAATTCTGTGCCATCTCACTCACCTGCTTGTGCGCCCGGTCTCGGCCGGGCGTCCCGTCGTCATAAATAACGCGCGCTTATAAACCTTTGCCACCCACTTGCATAGGCGGGCAAACTACTGTGCTGATCTTTTGTGGCGCTGCCGATAACCTGCCGCCAACCGGGCGGTTACACGCGCTCGCCGTTGCGAATGCGATAGCTCGGCGAATACATCGTCACCAATTCTTCGGAAGCCGTCGGGTGCACGGCCATGGTGCGGTCGAAATCATCCTTGGTGCAGCCGGCCTTCACGGGAATGCCGAGAAGCTGCGCCATCTCGCCGGCATCGTGGCCGAGAATATGCGCGCCGATCACCTTGCGATCGGCGGCATTGACGATCAGCTTCATGATCATCTTCTCACCTCGGCCCGAAAGGGTCGCCTTCATCGGCCGGAACTGCGCGCGATAGACTTCCAGTTCCGGATAGCGCTTGGCCGCCTCTTCCTCGGTCAATCCGACCGTGCCGATCTCCGGCTGCGAGAAGACCGCCGTCGGGATCAGCTCGTGATCCGGCCGCGTCGGATTGTTCTTGTAGACGGTCTCGATGAAGCACATGGCCTCATGGATCGCGACCGGCGTCAACTGTACCCGGTCGGTGACATCGCCGAGAGCATAGATGTTCGCAACGGAGGTGCGCGAATATTCGTCGACGACAATTGCACCCTGCTCGTTGATTGCGACGCCGGCTGCCTCGAGCCCTAGATTTTCGGTATTCGGCGTGCGGCCAAGCGCCAGCATGACGGTATCGACCGTCAGGGACTTATCGTTCTTGGTTCGGACTCTGAGCCCATTCTCCACCTTCTCCACGCTGGTGATAATGTCGTGGCAAAGAATGCGGATGCCCTTTTCCTCCATTGCCTCATGCAGGCCCTTGCGCAGGTCCTGGTCGAAGCGCGACAGGATCTCGGCACCGCGATAGATCAATGTCGTCTCGACGCCGAGGCCGTGGAAGATATTGGCAAACTCGACGGCGATATAGCCGCCGCCGGCGATCAGGATCGACTTCGGCAGTTCCTTCAAATGGAAGGCTTCATTGGAGGAGATGCAGAGCTCGTGTCCCGGCAGCGCCGTATGCAGGTTCGGCCTGCCGCCGGTGGCGATGACGATAGTTTCCGCCGTGACGGTCTGGTCGGTCTTCAAAAGCTTGATCGTGTGGGCGTCCACCAGCTCGGCGCGGGTATCGAAGATCTCGGCCTTGGCATTGTCGAGCCCCTTGCGATAAAGGCCCTCGAGCCGGGCAATTTCCTTGTCCTTCGCCTCGATCAGCTTCTTCCAGTCGAATGTGCTTTCGCCGACCGTCCAGCCGAAACCGGCTGCATCCTCGAAATGCTCGCTATATTGCGAGGCGTAGACGAACAGTTTCTTCGGCACGCAGCCGCGAATGACGCAGGTGCCGCCGTAGCGATATTCCTCGGCGATGCCGACCTTCTTGCCCAGTGAAGCCGCGACGCGCGCGCTGCGCACGCCGCCGGAGCCGCCGCCAATCACGAAAAGGTCGAAATCAAACGAAGGCATTGGTGGCTCCTGTCGAAATGAACATGCGCAAAAGCATCATTGGGGGTTCGCACTCATATAGGGAGCCGCGATACAAAAAGAAAAGCCCGGATCTTGTCCGGGCTTCGAATTTGCAGCTTCCAGCCGATCGTTCCGAAAACGCGAGACTTCGCGCCGAAAATGGCCGAGGCCGGAAACCGCTGCTTACTGCTTCGGTGCGGGCTTCTGGGCGGGCTGCGCCGCGGCGGCACCAGCGTCCGGCGCTGCGACGGGCTGCTTGACGACCTTCTGCAGAGCGTCGTTGCTCTGCTTCGCGAGATCGCGCGAAATACCCTGGCTCCAGATGTCGGCCGCCTTGTAAAGCTCGCGGGTGGCGAGCGGACCATCCTTGAGAAGCTTCTTGCCGGCCGGCGAATTGTAGAAATCGGCAATTGCCTTGAGCTCGTCGGCGGAGAAGGCCTTGGCATAGGTGACGGCAGCTTCGCGCTCGAGGTCGGCACGACGCGGAGCAAGCGCCAGAGCGGTGGCATCGACGGTCGAGTTGATCGCATCACCGAAATTCGGGTTTGCCTGGATCATCGTGCTCTTCAGCTGCTCGGCCAGGTTCGGCAGGATATTGTCGAACTGGTTGGTGATGCCAAGAGCATTGATCGCGGCGCGCGCAGCCTTGATCTGATCCTCGGAAACTTCCTGCGCGTTCACGGAACCGAAGGCAATGCCCGAGAGAAGAATGGTTGCAGCGGCAAGACGGCCAAGACCCGCAAATTTGATCATGAGATGAGTGCTCCTATGTATTGTTCGCCTGCAACGTACGCGCACCGGCAGGGCCGGCAATAATCGCTAATGTCGCCATATGGATAAAGAGCCCGTGTTCGACAACGCCGGGAATCGAATAGAGCTCGCTCGACAGCGCCTCTGCATCAGGAATACGGCCGAAAGATGCATCGACGATATAATGCCCACCGTCGGTGACAAAGAGGCTGTCGTCGGAGCCGCGCATGTTGAGCGCGCCCGAGAGCCCAAGACGCGAGGCCGCCCTTTCGATGAGGATGCGAGTGGAAACGAGACCGAAGGGATTGACCTCGATCGGCAGCGGGTAGGCTCCGAGCGTCTCGACGACCTTGCTTTGATCCGCGATGACGATCATGCGGGCAGACGAGGCGGCAACGATCTTCTCGCGCAGCAGCGCACCGCCGCCGCCCTTGATCAGCGTCAGCGCGCCATCCAGCTCGTCGGCGCCGTCGATGGTCAGATCAAGTTCCGGAAGCTCGTCCAGCGATTTTAGCGGCACGCCGAGTTCGTTGCAGAGCTTGGCCGTCCTTTCGGACGTCGGAACGCTCTGGATCGAGAGGCCGGCCGCGACCTTTTCGGCGAGCAGACGAACGAATTCCTCCGCCGTGGTGCCGGTGCCGATCCCGAGCCGCATGCCGCTCTCGACATGAGCGAGCGCGGCTCTCGCAGCCTCAATCTTCATCTGGCGGGCGTCCATGCGCCACCTGCTCCCATTGTTACGTTGGTCTGCTGTTTACACGGCTCTCCAGCCAAACGAAAGCCAAAATAACGGCATGATATAGAAATCCCCGCCCCCTCTTCACGGGGGCTTCCGGGGTGCTTCGGTTGCAATTGCCCGCGCGATCTTTTAACTCCGAAAGACGTACTCTTTTCTCTGCAAAGGCCGATTCCTGGTGAAATCTCCCCTTGTCGTATTCGATCTCGACGGCACGCTGCTGGACACGCATGCGGACCTCATCGTCAGTCTCAACCATACGATTGCCGCGCTCGAGCTTCCGCCGGTCAGCTACGACGACGTGACGCATCTCGTCGGCAATGGAGCGCAGGTGATGATCGAGCGGGCCTGCAAACTGCACGGCTATGCACTGGCCTCCGAAGAATTGCCGGCTCTGCTGCAGCGCTTCATAACCCATTATTCCGAGACGATGCCCGGCGTCACGCAACCCTATCCCGGGCTCCTGACCGCGCTCACGACGCTGAGGAACAACGGCTGCAAGCTGGCCGTCTGCACCAACAAGATGGAATCGCTTGCGCGCACGCTTCTCGACCGCCTCGAACTGACCCAATATTTCGAGGCCATCACCGGCGGTGACACCTTCACCGTGCGCAAGCCGCATGCAGAACATCTGATCGGCACCGTCGAGCGCGCCGGCGGCGACATCGCCCGCACGATCATGATCGGCGACAGCGTCAACGACATTCTCGTCGCCCGCAACGCCGGCGTGCCCTCAATCGCCGTCCCCTTCGGCTACTCCGATGTCGGCATCGAAACGCTTGGACCGAACCGCATCATCTACCACTACGACGAACTCACGCCGGAACTAGTCGAGGGATTGCTCGCAGCCTGAGATATTCGATCTCTCCAACAAAAAAGGGCGGCACATCGGCCGCCCTTTTTTAGTTCAGGGATCGAGCTGAACTCAGATCTGAGCCGTACGCGCCTTTGTCGTGGCATCGAGCGCCTTCAGCGTTGCCGCGTCGCGATCGTAGACGTCGTTGAAATACTGCACGACGCCGTCCTTGTTCGGCCAGGCGGTGAAGTAGGCGATGTAGATCGGGAATTTCTGCGGCACCGGAACGCCCTTGTTCTGGCCGGTTGCGATCTGCTTGGCGACGTCGTCGACCGTGGTGTTCAGCACGGCGGCTGCCATCGCGCGCGGATCGGCAAGGCGAACGCAGCCATGACTGAGTGCGCGCATGTCTTTCTTGAAGAAGCTCTTCTGCGGCGTGTCGTGCATATAGATCGCGTGCGAATTCGGGAAGAGGATCTTCAGCTCGCCCAGCGCGTTATCGCTGCTCGGCGGCTGGCGAACCGAGATGCTCTTCGTCGAGCCGTACCAGTCGACGCTCGACGACGCGACTGCCTGACCGCCGACTTCGACCTGATAGCCCATGCGGTCGAGATAGTTCGGATCCGAACGCAGCTTCGGCAGCATCTCGTTGATGATGATCGACTGCGGAACACCCCAGAAAGGATTGAACTCCACCGTCTGCACCTGATTTTCGAAGAAGAAGGTCTGGTGCTGTTTGCTGCCGACGACGACGCGCATCGACAGCTGTTCGTGGCTATTGTTGTAGTAATAGACCATGAACGCCGGCTGGTTGATGAAGACGTAGCGCGGCCCAAGTTCGGCCGGCAGCCAGCGCAGCTGCTCCATGGCAACGACCAGCTTCTGGATCTTCGTATCGTTGTTCTCGCCGACCATGGCCCGGACGGAGGAAGAACCGATCACGCCGTCAGCGGTCAGCCCCTTTTCCCTCTGGAAGTCTTCGACCAGCGACACGAGTTCGGGCGTATAATCGGGCGTACCCAGATAGGCGGCGAAAAGATCGGCATGCGCCTTCTTCAGCGCTTCCGATCCGCGATGCTCGATCGCCTTGACGATATTGGCCATTTCCGGCGAGCTGCCGCCCGGCTTCAGGATACCGGTCAGGGAAATGGAAATGTGACTGCCGTCCGCTCCCGATTCGGCGCGCAGCTTTGCCAGTTCCGTCTTCAACAACTGGAACTGCTGGTTAGACGGGCTGCGGCTGTTGAGATAGGCGGCAACGTCCGGGCTGGCGCGCAACACGTCGAGCATTGCCGTCAGGTTGACGTCCTTGCGCTTGAAGTCGTGATAGCCGGAGAGCTTGTTCGGGTCGAGACGGCCGCGGATCGTATCCTGGACGAACATCAGCACCTTGCTGGAGAGCGTAAGCTCGAACTGCATGAGAGCCCGATCACGCAGCACCGGGTCGGCATTTGCAGCATTGTCGCCGGGCAGCGTCACGGCATAGTCGGCGGGATCGAGACCGACGGAACCGGCATCGGCAAGAGCCGCCATCGCGGCCTTCGCCTTGTCGCTGACAACGTGATCGGCAACCCAGAGAAGCGGTTTGCTCTGATCGGCGTAATAGGATTCGATCGCCTTGGCGATATCATTCGTCGCCATGACGCGCGCGTCAGAAAGATACCGACGCTGCGAAACCTCGGTATCGACCGCGACCGGCGCCGGAGAGGCGTCGGCGACCGCGCCGGTCACCATCGGATCGGCAAAATGCGCGGTCGAAACCAGACGCATCGCATCTGTCTTGTAAGTATAATACTTCGGCGCATCGACCGTCGGCAGCGGCTGCTTTACCCGCGGCGGCTGATCGGGATTCAGCGACTGCATCGGATTGACGGGAACCGGCGCCGAAACCTGCGTGCTCTGCTGGCGTCCCTGACCGCCACGAATGAAATCCATGAGGGTCATCGCATTCGCGGAGGTTACGCCGATGGAGGAAAGGCAACAGGAAAGAGCCAGGACGGATGCTGTGGCTTTGATGGCAAGTTTCATTCTCTAATCGGGTCCCTGTATCGTGCGCTAACTTCGAGCCTGGCGGGCTGTTTTCAACTCGGCCGCGATGTCCTGAGACATCGTATACCCACTAGAATGAAAACGGCGAGACCCGCCTTTCGTTCAATGCCTCAACTTCACGTTACGAAGCAGCGGCGTCTTCCGCGGTTCAGTTCACACAAAATTATGAAATTATTGGTTAATCTTTTATTGAAATTTCCCATGCTTTTTAAGCATCGGAAAATGCAATTCTGCGAATATATGGAGAGCGTGTTAAAAAGAGCACGCCGGAGCAGCAGAAAAATATGACTATTATAGTCATGAAATAGCGCTTTGATGTTTTCATAGGCGCCGTTCGTGCCTATATGCTGCTATCCGTCTCAATGGAAAGCAGGACCAGCAACATGACGTCCACCCGCACCGAAACCGATACATTCGGCCCGATCGAGGTTGCCAGCGACCGTTATTGGGGCGCGCAGGCGCAGCGCTCGCTCGGCAATTTCAAGATCGGCTGGGAAAAGCAGCCACTATCGGTCGTCCGCGCTCTCGGCATCGTCAAGCAGGCGGCGGCGCGGGCCAACATGGAGCTCGGCCAGCTCGACCAGACGCTCGGCAGGACCATCGTCGCTGCCGCGCAGGAAGTCATCGACGGCAAGCTCAACGACCATTTTCCGCTCGTCGTCTGGCAGACCGGCTCGGGCACGCAGTCGAACATGAATGCAAATGAGGTGATCTCCAACCGCGCGATCGAGATGCTCGGCGGGGTCATGGGCTCGAAAAAGCCGGTACATCCGAACGATCACGTCAACATGAGCCAGTCGTCGAACGACACCTATCCGACGGCCATGCACGTCGCCTGCGCCGAGCAGATCGTCCATCATCTGCTGCCAGCGCTCAGGCACCTGCATGCGGCCCTGGAAAAGAAGGTCGCCGACTTCGCCCACATCATCAAGATCGGCCGCACCCATACGCAGGATGCGACGCCGCTGACGCTCGGCCAGGAGTTTTCCGGCTATGCCGCCCAGGTCGCCTCCTCGATCAAGCGGATCGAGCTGACGCTGCCAGGCCTTTACGAACTCGCCCAGGGCGGCACGGCTGTCGGAACGGGCCTCAATGCGCCGATCGGCTTTGCCGAAAAGGTCGCAGACGAAATCGCCGAGATCACCGGCCTGCCCTTCGTCACCGCGCCGAACAAATTCGAAGCGCTGGCCGCCCATGATTCGATGGTCTTCAGCCACGGCGCCATCAATGCGGCGGCGGCAGCCCTCTTCAAGATCGCCAACGACATCCGCCTGCTCGGCTCAGGCCCGCGCTCGGGCCTCGGCGAACTGGCGCTGCCGGAAAACGAACCGGGCTCATCGATCATGCCGGGCAAGGTCAATCCGACCCAATGCGAGGCACTGACGCAGGTCTGCATTCACGTCTTCGGCAATAACGCCGCTCTCACCTTTGCCGGCAGCCAGGGCCACTTCGAGCTCAACGTCTATAATCCGATAATGGCCTACAACTTTCTGCAGTCGGTACAGTTGCTCGGCGACGCCGCCGTCTCCTTCACGGACAATTGCGTCGTCGGCATTGAGGCGCGCGAGGACAACATCAAGGCCGGCCTCGAACGCTCATTGATGCTGGTGACGGCGCTTGCCCCGAAGATCGGCTACGACAATGCCGCCAAGATCGCCAAAACGGCCCACAAGAATGGCACGACCCTGAAGGAAGAAGCGCTGGCAAGCGGACTGGTCTCCTCGGAAGAATATGACGCCATCGTCCGGCCGGAGACCATGATCGGGCCGAAGTAATATCACTGGACGGTGATCGTCCGGGCATGTCCTCCGATGTTGCAGCCGTGTGCATGGCCCCTCACCCCAACCCTCTCCCCGCATTGCGGGGAGAGGGAGTCGATCATGCAAGATCAGCAGCCTTAGTAGGTGCCGCAAACACAGAACAGGTCTCCTCTCCCCGCATGAGCGAGGAGAGGGCTAGAGTGAGGGGCCGGGCACAAGATTTCAGCATCAAAAGACCCGCCCAACCCGCGCATACCCTGTCAACAAACTTCCATTTTGAGACTTCGACACAGCAGCCAAACAATTGCATTTGGACCCAGCCGGATTTAGATCGTTTCCAAACATCTTCCCCGCCATCCGGCTTGAAAGGTTTCCCAAATGGCTGACGATCTGTTTCCTCTCGGCGATGACGCCACTCCCTATCGCAAGCTTTCCGGCGATTACGTCTCCGTCGACACCTTCAAGGGCCAGGAAATCCTGACCGTCGATCCCGAGGGTATCCGTCTGCTTGCCGAGACGGCTTTCGCCGATATCAACCACCTGCTGCGCCCCGGCCACCTGAAGCAGCTCGCTTCCATTCTCGAAGACCCGGAGGCGACCGACAACGATCGTTTCGTGGCCTATGACCTCTTGAAGAACGCCAATATCGCCGCCGGCGGCGTGCTTCCGATGTGCCAGGACACAGGCACCGCCATCATCATGGGCAAGAAGGGCCGCCGCGTCTGGACCGAAGGCGGCGACAGCGCAGCACTCGCCAAGGGCGTGCTCGACGCCTATGAGAAGAAGAACCTGCGCTATTCGCAGCTCGCGCCTATCAAGATGTTCGAAGAAAAGAACACCAAGAACAATCTGCCGGCACAGATCGACATCTATGAGGAAGGCACAGACGCCTACGAATTCCTCTTCGTCGCTAAGGGCGGCGGCTCGGCCAACAAGACCTTCCTCTATCAGGGCACGCCGTCGCTTCTGACACATGACCGCATGCTGGATTTCCTGAAAGAAAAGATCCTGACGCTCGGCACGGCCGCCTGCCCCCCCTACCATCTCGCCATCGTCATCGGCGGCACCTCGGCCGAAATGAACCTCAAAACGGTCAAACTCGCCTCGACGCGGTATCTGGACTGTCTTCCCACGGAAGGCTCCGAAAGCGGGCATGCCTTCCGGGATATCGAAATGGAGAAGGAAATCCATAAGCTGACGCAGAGCCTCGGCGTCGGCGCCCAGTTCGGCGGCAAGTATTTCTGTCACGACGTACGCGTCATCCGCCTGCCCCGCCACGGCGCCTCGCTGCCGATCGGCCTCGGCGTTTCCTGCTCCGCCGACCGCCAGGCCAAGGGCAAAATCACGCGCGACGGCATTTTCATCGAGCAGCTTGAGACCGATCCGTCCAAGTACATGCCTGACATCGACGAAGCCAAGCTTTCGGAATCGATGGTGCGCATCGATCTCAACAGGCCGATGGCGGATATTCTGGCCGAGCTGTCGCAGCATCCGGTCAAGACACGCCTGTCGCTGACCGGTACGATCATCGTGGCGCGCGACCTGGCACATGCAAAAATCCGCGAGCGTCTGGAAAAGGGCGAAGGCATGCCCGAATATCTGAAGAACCATCCGGTCTACTACGCCGGGCCTGCGAAGACGCCGGCCGGCTATGCCTCCGGCTCCTTCGGCCCGACGACGGCCGGCCGCATGGACAGCTATGTCGACCAGTTCCAGTCCTTCGGCGGCTCCATGGTGATGCTCGCCAAGGGCAACCGCTCGCGCGCCGTGCGCGAGGCCTGCAAGGCGCATGGCGGTTTCTATCTCGGCTCGATCGGCGGTCCGGCTGCCCGCCTCGCTCAGGATTGCATCAAAAAAGTCGATGTTCTGGAATATCCGGAACTTGGCATGGAAGCTGTCTGGAAGATCGAGGTGGAGGATTTCCCAGCCTTCATCGTCATCGACGACAAGGGTAACGACTTCTTCCAGGAACTCAACCTGGGGTAATATCCTGGCCTATTATTATCTGGCCCGAACGAAGGCGCTGACAGCGCCTTCGTATGTAAAAACATACTGTAATTGTAATACTTTTGAATAAAACTTTACGCACCGACAATTTCCCACTATCAAGCCCTTAATATTTTTTCAAAGATTCTTCGTATAATTAAAAATGGGATTTAACCAATACATGTTACGGAGCTCACGATGAGTACGGCGATTGCGCCAAGGGCGCATAATCCCGACGTGGCGGGGCAGATTACCTATGCCATGCGATCCATGGGCATCGCAGCTATTCCGCGCAATTATGAGCTTTTCTACGAAGCCTATATCGGCTCCAATCCCGCTCTCACGCGTGAATTGGCGGCACTCGGCAACAGCGCCACCCAGGAGGAACTGGACGCCATCGGAGCCAAGTATTTTCCGCATCACGCCGGCCGTGTTTTCGATGACGCACATGCCCGCCTGACCGTCGGGCTCGATACTGTCCTGCGCGCATTGCGGCAGGAGCAGACCTCGCTCCAGAGCTATAACCGGCTGCTCGGCGAGACCTGTGAGAACATAAGCTTCAGAAGCCACAACAGCGCCGAGCTGCTGCGCGGCGCTATCGACATGCTGACCACGGCGACCGGCGACACCATGGCGCAGGGCGAAAAAACGGTGGAGAACGTCGTCCAGCGCAGCCAGGAAATGGATCAGGTCCGCAAGGAGCTGGATGAATACAAGCGCATTGCCAATACCGATTCCCTGACCCGGCTTGCCAATCGGCGCGCTTTCGAGGATCGCCTGGCCTCCATCTTCGACAATCAGCTGACCCGGCCGACAACGGCGCTGGTGCTGGCCGACATCGATCATTTCAAGCGGATCAACGATACGTTCGGCCATCCGGTCGGCGACAAGATCCTGGCAACGGTCGCATCCATCATCCGCGCCAATGTCCGGCGCGACGTTTTCGTGGCCCGTGTCGGCGGGGAGGAATTCGCTCTCATTCTGGAAGCCACCAATATCGAGGAAGTCGCGGCGGTCTGCGAGCGGATCCGCCGCACGCTCGAGACGACGCCATTCAAAAACTCGCGGACACGCGTTGACTACGGTCCGATTACGCTGTCGCTCGGCGCCTGCATGGTCTCGGAAGCCGTCGATTCCGGCGAACTATACAATAAGGCGGATCTGGCGCTCTATTGTGCCAAGAATGCCGGCCGCAACTGCAGCAGCATCTATCAGGAAGGCATGCAGAAGGACTTCACCAAAAGTTGGCTCATCTACAAGAACTAGAAACGCAGCCAACCAACCGCCGGCCCTGCCTTCCCATGCAGGCCGGCGGCTTTGCTTAACAGAGCATCTTGGGTTTACCAGAGTGTCTTGACAGCCCTCATCGGCGCTTCGCGATCATAGGTTTCCTGATCGAAATCATCTTTCGCCGCCTTGAGCATCATGCCCGGGCTCGGCAGGCTGGATGGATCGGCGAAGCGCTCCGGATTCCACAGCTCAGCCCGCATCACCGCTCGCGCGCACTGGAAATACACTTCCTCGATCGTGATCACGACGACACTGCGTGGATGCTTGCCATCCATCTCGAAATTGTCCAGCAGGGCCGGCTCGATGGAAACAACCGCTCGGCCGTTGAGCCGCATCGTCGTATTCGATCCCGGAACCAGAAACATCAACGCGATGCGCGGATCGCGCACGATATTCGCAAGCGAATCGACGCGGTTGTTGCCGCGCCAATCCGGGAGATGCAGCGTCTTTTCATCCGCGACGCGCACGACACCACTCAAGTCACCGCGCGGTGAGCAATCGAGCCCTTCCGGCCCCACCGTTGCCAGCGCCATGAAGGGAGAGGCTTCGATCATTTGGCGATAGAGCGGCGTTAGTACCTTCGTCACCTTGGTGATCGACGCTTCGCCCGCATCACCATAGAGCTCTTTTAATTCCTCGACTGACGTGACGATACGCATGCTGCCTCGCGGTTTTCTAACGACTTGCCCAAAGTCCGCGCGGCGCAAGTTCTGCTAGAGCGTGATGCCGAAAAGTGTGAGCGGTTTTCGGATGACATCATGCTCTACTTTTTTGATTCTAGAGCGGATTCAGATTTTAGGTCGGTTCGATCTAAAATCATCCGGCTCTAGGAGGAGCGACGCTGCGGGATTCGGTAGAACGATAGCACCGTACCGTCTTCGTTTTCGAGTAAATTTTCCGCGTCCACGGTCTCCGACAGAAAAGCGTCGATCGCCTCGAATACCGGAGCGGCGGCGACGATACGGCGATGTCCAAAGCCGTTGGCCCATAACAGGCGTACATGCGGCCCCTCGGCGGCATAGGTGCGTGCATGTTCGGCACCCACCTCCTTGTCGTCCTCGGCATGAATGACGAGGACGGGCCGGGCTGGGTCGAGCATGCCGCGTTTCTGATCATAGGAGGCAAGCGTCCTGCCCGTCACCCGGCGAACCTCGTCCTCCAAGGCAGCCTGCGCCGCGGGGCGAAGACGCATCAAGCGCCCGAAATCCTTGAAAAGCCACCCCATGGCGCTCGGCGCGCCGATCAATACCAATTTGCCCGGATGAACCGCGTCGACATCGGGCAGAAAACCCGCGCACGCCAGCGCCAGAGATGCGCCGCCGAAGGAGTGCCCGATGGCCGCATCGAAGCCGCCGAAGCGGCTAAACGCGGCAGCGATGGCGGAAACGGCCAAACGCACGTTCAGGAACCGACCACCCGAGCGGCCGTGACCCGGAAGATCGAGCGAGATGACTTCCGCGCCGCTGCCCGCAAGGAACCCCGTCAGCTCGGACATGTATTCGCTGCTGGAGCCCCAACCGTGCACCACGAGATAGCGCTTTCGCGGCCCTTTCGCTCCGCCATTGAAGCGATAGGCGATTGCGCGGCCGCCCGGAAACGGCAGCATGACCTGCTCCGCCGTCAGAAGGCGTTCCCTGCCCTCCATATGGGCCGCCCGGGCCTTGGCGCCGCGTGGACGGCGCGAGGGCGTCAGGCAGAAAAGCCGGAATGCGGCCTTGCCGGCGAGCTGTGGAGACAGCCTTCCAAGGCCGGACAGACCCGACCGGGTGACCTTCAGCACAAAGGATGGCATAGTGGGAATCCAATAATGTTCAACTATGAACAATAAAGTACAACGATGAACAAAAATCAACCCCTTCCCTGGGACCATCCGCGTTTTCGAAGCTGGATCGCCGTCGCGCGCGCCTGCCAGCTGATGCAGCAATCGCTCGCACGGGCCTTGGTCCATCTCGACATCAAGCCGCCGCATCTCGACATTCTCGTCAACCTGTTCCGTTTCGAAGGGATTTCGCAGCAAGAACTCGCCCGCAAGCTGCTGGTCGGCCGCTCCAATATGAGCATGCTGCTGCCGCAGATGGAAAATCGCGGGCTGATCGAACGTCGCGGCGACAAGCAGGACAAGCGCGTGCTGCGCCTCTATCTGACCGAGGAAGGCCGGCGCGTCACGGGAGAAGCCATGACCATACAAACCGCCCTCATCGACCGAATGCTCTCAGACGCGCCGATCGAAGAATGCGAGGCCATCGCGGTGCATATGGAGCGGATCGTCGGCCTCCTGATAGAGGAAGAGCGCCAGCCGCTGGAGGCCGCCGGCGATCAGTGATCGCCGGTCGATCGCGCCGAGGGGACGACGCGGTTCAGAGACGCGAACTCCCAGATGGCCACGACGATGAGCACGGCCGTGGCGAGAATGCCGAGTTGGTAGACCACGACCATCGGCAGTGTGAGGAGCAGCAGCGCCAATCCGACGAGACCCGCTATATGCGACAGCGGCGGCCGGCCGGTGGTCGCACCCTTGAACCACAGATTCCCGATCAAAAACACGGCCGGGCCACCGAGGATGGCGGCAGCCGCGCGCAGATCGGCCGGCTCGTGCGGATGCGCGAACAGGAATTCGTCGCCGACAACGCTGAGGATGATGCCGGCGAGGATGGGAATATGCGCATAGGTAAACGCCTGACGGGCCAGGCTTCCCGGCGTATCGTCATGCTCGATGCGATGAGCCGCCCGTTCGTGGCCGAACTGAAAATAGATCCACCATAGGGCGACCGTACCGACGAAAGCGGTAATGAACACAGCGACGATCAGGGGCGTGACTGCTTGTTCGGAAAAGATCTTGCCCGCCTGCAGGACTGCCTCACCAAGGCAGATGATGATGAACAGCGCGCAGCGCTCAGCGATATGTGCGCCCGATACGTCCCAGTCCGCGGGGGTGGATTTGCCGAGGCCGGGCACCCGGAAGCCTAGCGCAGGCGCCGAATACTCGATGACGAGAGCGATCAGCCAGATTACGAGCCGTGTCTCGCCCTCCATCAGCGCGCCGGAAATCCAAAAGACGCCGGAAAGGACAAGCCAGCTGGTGATGCGCAGGAAATTGCGATGGTTGGCGGCACTCGCATTTTTGAGCGCATAGACTGTGAACAGCGAGCGCCCGACCTGCATGAAGACATAGGCGCCGGCAAAATAGATGGCTTTCTCGCCGAAAGCCTCGGGGATCGCGGCAGAGAGGATAAGCCCGGCGAACATGAGCGTGAACAGCATGATACGCACCGGCATGCGACCCGGATCGAGCCAGTTGGTGACCCAAGCCGTGAAAACCCAGACCCACCAGACCGCGAAGATCAGCATGACCGCTTCCAGCGCGCCGAGCGGCGTGAAATGCGCGCCCAGCGAATGCGCAAGCTGCGAAATCGAGAAAACAAACACCAGATCGAAAAACAGCTCGACGAAAGACACCTTGCTCTCGTTCTTGCTGCCCTTGGCGCGAAGCCAGTTTTCCCTACCCCCAAGGATCATGCCTACGCCCTTTTTTCCGTTGCTGGAGATTATGCTAGTGCGGCTTTCCCGCCGCATCGCGGCTGAGGCCCTTTTCCTTCAATTCGGCCTCATAAGCCGCGAAAAGCTCACTGCCCTTCTCGCCGAGTTCGCGCAGATAGGTCCAGGTGAAGATACCGGTGTCGTGCATGTCGTCGAAGCCGATGCGCACGGCGTAGTTGCCGGTCGGCGTCATGGACATGATGCCGACATTGCGCTTGCCTGGCACGGTGACTTTCTGCCCCGGCCCATGCCCCTGGACTTCGGCGGAAGGCGACAGCACCCGCAGCATTTCCGCCGGCAAATCGAAGCCCGCGCCATCGTCGAATGTCACTTTGAGGTGATGGCGGTCCTTCGAGACCCGCAATTCGGTCGGCCAAACGTCGCTCATCGATTTTTCCATGCCTTTCAGTGTCTTTTCGAGAATTAGGCCGCCGCTCGTTCACGCGCAAGTGTATTCGAGAAGCATTTTCCTTGACGCAACAATCGCCTATGCCCACATTAGAAGTCTAATGGAGGCATGAGTGAACAGCATCGTCGGCAGCATAGGCAACGCATCACCACTACAGGCGGATGCGGCCTCCATGATCGACCCTTTCGGGCGCGCTGTCACCTATCTGCGCGTTTCAGTCACGGATCGTTGCGATTTCCGCTGCACCTACTGCATGGCCGAGAACATGACCTTCCTGCCCAAGAAGGATCTCCTGACGCTCGAAGAACTCGACCGGCTCTGTTCCGCCTTCATCGCCAAGGGCGTGCGCAAGATCAGGCTCACCGGCGGCGAGCCCCTGGTGCGCAAGAACATCATGTTTCTGGTTCGCGAGCTCGGCAAGCATGTCCAAAACGGCGAGCTTGACGAACTGACCCTGACGACCAACGGATCGCAGCTCGCGCGCCACGCTGACGAACTCTACGACTGCGGCGTCCGGCGAATCAACGTCTCCCTCGATACGCTCGATCCCGACAAATTCCGAACCATCACGCGCTGGGGAGATTTCTCCAAGGTGATGGAAGGGATCGATGCCGCGCAAAAAGCCGGCCTGAAGATCAAGCTGAACGCCGTCGCGCTCAAGGACTTCAACGAAGAGGAAATTCCGGAGCTTCTGCGGTTTGCCCATGGTCGCGGCATGGACCTGACCGTTATCGAGACGATGCCCATGGGCGAGATCGATGAGGATCGCACCGACCAGTATCTGCCGCTTTCGCAGTTGCGCGCCGATCTGGAGCGTCAGTTCACCCTGACCGACATTCCCTACAAGACAGGCGGCCCTGCCCGCTATGTCGAAGTCACAGAGACCGGCGGCCGCCTCGGCTTCATCACGCCGATGACCCATAATTTCTGCGAGAGCTGCAATCGCGTGCGGCTCACCTGCACGGGCACGCTCTATATGTGCCTCGGGCAGAACGATGCGGCCGACCTGCGCACGGCGCTACGCGCGAGCGAGAGCGACGCGCTGCTCCATGCCGCAATCGACGAGGCGATTACCCGCAAGCCGAAGGGCCACGATTTCATCATCGACCGTACGCACAACCGACCGGCGGTCGCACGCCATATGAGCGTCACCGGCGGCTAAATCCCACCGAGAACATCAAATATGCAGCTTGAGCTTATTCGCAACGCGACGCTGAAGGTCACCTATGGCGGCCATATTCTGCTGATCGACCCCTACTTCGCGCCACGCCACAGTCTCCCGTCCTTTACTGGCCGTTCCCGCAACCCGATGACCGAATTGCCGCGCGCGATCGACGACATCCTTGAAGGAGTCGAGCTGGTGATCGTCTCGCATCTGCATACCGATCATTTCGATGCTGTGGCGAAAGAGCGCCTGCCGAAATCCCTGCCGATCCTCTGCCAGCCGGGCGACGAGCAGGAAATCCGCGAGGCCGGTTTCGCGGATGTCACGCCCCTTTCCCAATCGACCGTATGGCAGGGAGTGACGATCACGCCGCGGCAAGGCAGCCATGGCGTTGGGCCGGTCGTGGAGAAAATGGGGCTCGTCATCGGCTTCACCCTCGAGGCCGATGGCGAACCCACCGTCTACTGGGCAGGCGACACGGTGCTCTATCCCCCGGTCGTGGAAACGATCCGCCAGGTCTCGCCTGACATCATCATCACGCATTCCTGCGGCGCGCGCTGGGACGGGGATCTGATCGTCATGGACGACAACCAGACGCTCGAAGTCAGCCGCCTCGCACCGCAAGCGACTGTCGTCGCAACCCACATGGAAGCGCTTGATCACGCAACCGTAACGCGCCACGATCTGCGCCGGAGTGCAGATGCCGCCGGCCTCGATCCGTCACTGCTGCTGATCCCAGCCGACGGCGATATGCTGCATCTCGGCCGCTGACTCGCCTGCAATTCAACGAAGGCCATAAAGCGCCTGAATCGAAAAGCGCCGGACCATGAGCCCGGCGCTTTAACTCCCTATATTGCTTCGATCGACGCAGCTCTAAAGCATTTCCAGGAAAAGTGCGCAGCGGTTTTCCGTCCGGAATGCGTTGAGAAATAAGAAGATAGAGCGTTTTCGTGATTCGAAGAAAAGCGAAAACGCTCTAGGCGGCGCGATAGCGCGTATCGATATTGCCATAGTCAGCATATTCCGCCTCGCCCTCGCCGGTCCGGAAGCGATCGATCTTTTCGGAGAGCATATCGACGCGTTGGCGCAGGCCATGGATCTCGGCATTGTTTTCCTCGACCATGGCCGCGTTCCGCTGCGTAATGAGCTCCACCTCAGACACCGCGCGGGTGACTTCCTCGATACCGGTCGATTGCTCGGTGGTCGCCGACGAAATATCGGCAACCAGCCTCTGGACGCCGGTGACGTGGTTGATGATGTCAGTCAGCGCAGCACCTGTCTGCTCGACCAGATGAACGCCGTTCTGCACCTGGGCGGAGCTTGCCGAAATCAGGCCCTTGATCTCCTTCGCCGCATTGGCGCAGCGCTGCGCCAGCTCGCGCACTTCCTGCGCCACCACGGCAAAGCCACGGCCCGCTTCACCGGCACGGGCTGCCTCGACGCCGGCATTCAACGCCAGGAGATTGGTCTGGAAGGCGATCTCGTCGATGACGCCGATGATCGTGGCGATTTTCTCCGACGACCGATTGATCTCGCTCATGGCGCCCACAGCCTTGGCGACGACCTCCCCGGATTGGGTCGCATAGGCCTGCGTCTCGTTGACCGATGTCGCCGTCTGCCGCGCACGATCGGCCGTCGAGCGCACCACGTCGCTGAGGCGGTGCAGAGCGCGCGAGCTTTCCTCGAGAGCGGCCGCCTGCTGCTCGGTACGCCGCGCCAGATCGTCGGCTGACATGGCGAGATTGCCGGTACCGCCCTTGATTTCCTCGGCCGTGTAGCGAACGTCCGTCAGGGTTTCGCGCAGCGCCTCGATTGCATGATTGTAGGTGAAGGCCATTTCCACAAAATCGGCGGAAAGATCTTCGCGCATGCCCTCTTCCAGATTGCCGTCGGCAAGCTTGGCAAGAACATCCGCCAGCGCATTGAGCGCCTGCTTCTGCTCGGCCTCGATGCGGGCGCGTTCAGCGGCGCGGCGGGACGATTCCTCGGCGGAAAGCGCACGCGCGCTCTCCGCTTCCCGCTCCAATCGGACATTCTCGAGCGCAGCATCGCGGAAGACGCTGACGGAACGCACCATGTCGCCGATCTCGTCGCCGCGATTGCGCCCGTCGATCGACACTTCCAGATCGCCGCTTGCAAGGCGTGTCATGATTTCGGTCACGCGCTTCAACGGACCGCGCAGGGTTTCCACCAGCATCAGGCCGCCGACGATCGCGAGCAGCGTGCCGACGATCATGGCGATGACCGAGACATTGGCGGAACGCTCGCTGTCTTCCTTTCCGAGTTCCTGCGCCTGGGCGACGAAGCCGCGCAACGAGGTCATGGCGTCGGCAAGCAGGCCGTTCGACTGAACACGCGTCGTCTTCCAGTCGGCTGCGGTCTGAAGCAGATCGGCCGACCCGTTGGTCAGGCTGTCGATCAGCGGCTTCATGTGAGCGGAAAAATCGCGCATCGTGGCGTTGGTCTGGCCGAGCTCCGAGATTCTGGGTGCAACGGCCTGCAGGTCCTTGAGGTCGGCAAGCACCGGGTCGCGCGAGGCTGCGTCGCGGACATTTTCCATGCGGGACGCATGCAGCGCCAGGCGATCGACCATGCCGAGCGCCTGGTCGACATGGTCCAAAAGCTCCTTCTGGCCATCAATGATCTTGTCCAGGCTGACGAAGCGATCGGCCGCGGTGTCGCTGTTCTTAGCCGATTGCAGGGTCATCTCGCCTTCGATCTTCACGAAGCTCTGCAGGATCGGCCCCATCGCCTCGACCTTCTGATCGGACGTGTCTGAACCCTTCAGTACCGCATCAAGCTTGTCGGCGGCATCGGAAGCGCTCGCGACGAGAGCGGCGCCGCGCTTGGATACGAGAGCCTTTGAAACCTTCACCTGCTTCAGAATGGCATCGGTATAGGTGCGCGCGTCTGAAATCTCTTCGGTGGAATCGGCAGCCATCTGCACCTGGATGCGCAGGTTGCTCATCTTCTCCGACAGGCCCTTATAGGCGGCGGCATCATAAAGCAGTTCCTTGGCGAAGGTTTCCTTGTCGCTGAAATCCTTGCGGATGATGTCGATCTGTTTGCCGGCCGCCTTGGCCGTCGCCTCGATGTTTTGCACCGCCTTCCGGATGGCATCGACATCGCCATCCTGCTTCTGCCTGATAGCCCAGAGCGTTGCCTGCTGCGTGCGCATCTTGGCGGCAAGCTCACTGACCGGAACGATCTTGGCGCGCTGATCGTCGCTCAGCAATCCGCTCAGCCGATGCACGCCCTGCTCCTGGGCATCGATCTTCGCCGTAAGCGCCTGGCGCGTCTCTTCCGAAGGCGAAGCGGTGAACTCCTGCAGGGCGGCCTGCAGGTTCTCGAAGTCGCTGATGTTTTCGATCGTCGCACGCGTCACGGTCATATGGCCGTTCAGAATATTGGCCGTGTGATAGCCGGCCAGACCGACCCCGGCGATGAGGACCACCAGAGGCACCACAAAAATAAGGACCTTGGTGACGATCCGACGGCCTTGCAGAAGACGATCAATGAAAAACATGCGGCGCCTCAACTGGATTATAAAAATATCCGGCGAAGGCGGGATCGTCATTCCTGCTGCGCTGCGGTAGGTGCTTCTGCCTCATGCAAAACCGCAGCGAGCGTCGGAAAATAAGATTGAATAAGAATTAATCGGCCGCCTAAAAGCCGTTGTATCGGCAAAAAATCTGCAACCGCTGTATCATTCTACGACCACGGGCCCAAAAAGCTGCCTTTCATATGCAACGATTCTACCGCAGCGCACAATCGAATTCGGCCATGGCAAACGGACAATCGATTCCAATTTGCGGAAAACGACGCTAATCCAGAGGTAGATATCGGGGACTCATCTTTCTCATGCGACTGACCAAGAATACGCAGGGCGCGCTCTTCATGGCGGCATCCATGGCCGCCTTCTGCTGCGGCGATGCGCTGTCCAAAACGGTTATCGCCACGATGAATGCCGGCGAGATCATCTTCATCCGCGGCCTGTTCACCAGCTTTTTCGTCTATCTGCTGGCTCGCAAAATGGGCTCCCTGCGCTCCTGGAAGGTCATACTGCAGCCGATGATCGCACTGCGCATCGCCTGTGAGGCAATCGCCGCGGCAACCTACATCACCGCTCTCGGGATGATGCCTATCGCCAATGCTGCCGCCATCCAGCAGGCGGTGCCGCTGGCGGTCACGCTGGGCGCGATGATCTTTCTCAAGGAGCCCGTGGGATGGAGGCGGTGGACGGCGATAGGTGTCGGCTTCATGGGCGTGCTGATCATCATCCGGCCCGGTCCGGAGGGCTTCACCACGGCTGCCTTGCTCGTCATCGCCTGCATGTTTGCGACCGCCGCCCGCGATCTGGCGACGCGCTGCATCGATAAGGAGGTGCCATCGCTGATGATCACCCTCTGCACCGCAATTTCCATATCTATCTTCGGCGCCTTGTGCATCGTTCCCTTCGGGGGATGGCAGCCGGTGAGCACGACGTCGCTGATGCAGATCCTGCTGGCTTCCGTTCTCGTGCTGATCGGTTATCAGGCGGTGATCCTGGCGATGCGCACCGGCGAAATCTCTTTCGTCGCACCGTTCCGCTATCTGAGCCTCATCTGGTCTGCCTTGCTCGGTTTGATTATCTTCAACGAAGTGCCGGACGGCTGGTCAATCTTCGGCGCGGCGATTGTCATCGCTTCCGGCATCTATACCTTCTATCGGGAAAGCAAACGACGCGGTGTCGATCCCGTCGCGCAGGAATCAGAACCGCGCGTCCCGGCCTGAGGTCTCGACCATGTCCAGTTTCATAGCGAATGCAGGGGATATTCCGGTCGTCCTTCTTGCCGGAGGCCGATCGAGCCGCATGGGCGCGAACAAAGCCTTTGCTCTGCTCGGTGGCGAAAGCCTGATCAGCCGCATCTCATCACGGATCGCGCGGCGGCAAAGCAAGCCGATCGCCTTGAACGCGGACGCCGATTGGCCCGATACCACGGGGATGCGGCTGGTTCCGGACAAAATCCCCGGCAAACTCGGCCCCCTCGCCGGCGTGCTTGCCGGGATGCAGGACACGGCACGCAGCTATCCGCAGGCTTCGCATGTCGCCACGATCCCCATAGACAGCCCCTTCTTCCCGCTCGACCTCATCGCGCGGCTCGCCCATGCTGTCGAAGACCCCGATGAGATTGCGATTGCCGCATCCCTCGGACAGGACCATCCGGTTTTCGGCCTCTGGCCGGTTTCTGCCGCTACAGATCTGGAAACATGGATCGTTTCGGACGAGAAACGGCGCGTCAGGGATTTTCTCGCGCGGCACAGGGTCCGGCGAGTGGAATTTCCTGTGGTCGAAACGCGGATCGGTCCGCTCGACCCTTTCTTCAACATCAATACGCCCGCGGAGCTGCTCGAAGCGGAGACATGGCTGGCAGCATTGGAAAGCGCATCATGACCAAATCCCGACCTAAGATTTTCGGCATTGCCGGCTGGAAGAACTCCGGCAAGACCGGCCTTGCCGTACGCCTGGTGACGGAATTCACCCAGCGGGGCTATCGGATTTCAACGATCAAGCATGCGCATCATGATTTCGATATCGACAAGGTCGGCGCCGACAGTTTCCGGCATCGCGAAGCGGGCGCGCATGAAGTCACCATCGTTTCCGGCACCCGCTATGCCATCATGCATGAATTGCGCGGCGACCCGGAGCCGAGCTTCGAAGAAATACTGGCGCGCCTTGCCCCCTGCGATCTCGTGTTGATCGAGGGCTACAAGCGCGAGCCCATTCCTAAAATCGAAGCCCGCCGCCTGGAAGCCGTCAAACGCGAGCCGCTTGCTCCGCAGGATCCTCATATCGTCGCCATCGCCGCCGATCATTCGGTGGAAGACGCCGGCTCGCTCTCCGTTTTCGATCTCGACGACACGCTTGCGATCGCCGATTTCATCGCCGCTATCGTCGGCCTCGGCAAGCCGGCAAAATAAAGGGCCGCCGGTTTCCCGGCGGCCCCTCAGCGAAAATATAAGCTAAGGCTTACCGATTGGAGGCAACCGGGCGCACTAGCGGCGTGATGCGGCGGATGGTGACGCGGCGGTTTTCCTGCGACGGTCCAAGCGTATTCACCTTGAGATATTGCTCGCCATAACCCTGGGTGACCAGGTTCGCTGCCGGAATGCCATAGACGTCAGTCAGAACATTGGCGACAGATTCCGCGCGACGGTCAGAGAGGATCAGGTTGCTCTCCGCCGTGCCCACGGCATCCGTATGACCCTCGATCAGGAAGGTTTCGGTCGGATCGCGCTTGATGATCTTCGATATGCCGTCAGCCACGCCGCGCAGCGTGCTGGCCTGGGTCATCGGAATATCGGCGCTGCCCGTTGCGAAGGTGATCGTATCGAGGTCGATACGACGGATCTTGTCACGGATACGTGCCGAATAGCGGACTTCATTGACCGAATAGATGCGCTCGACCGGCTCGACCGGCGGTTCGCGCAGGAAGTCGTAGTAGTCCGCATCACGGTTCGACGCCGTGTCGATGATGTACTGGCTCAGGGGAATGAGCAGGCGCATCGGCGGCAGATCGTCGCCCGGGTCGCGGAAGTAATCGTCATTGTCAGGCCGATCTTCCAGTTCCGGCGAGTAGAACAGCACATATTCGCGGCCGCTGGCGTCGATACGCGAGCGCTGGACGATGTCGCCATAGCGATTGCGGATCGTCACGACGCGATCGCCATCGGGCTGATCGATCGTTTCGCGATAGCGGTCTCGCTGTAGTTGTTCATAGACCGGCCGCTCGCCGCCGCGGACGAAGCGCTCGGTATCGTCATGACGGACGACATAGGTGTTGTCGACATTCACGACCGTGCGATTGTCCTGATTGATGATGGTCTGGAACGTCGTTCCCTGCGGCGAGGCAAAATCCGGTCGGCGATCGATCCGGCGGCCCTGTTCGCTGGTCACGGCTTCCATCTTGATCGGCGGCTGCGGCTGACCGCCCGCCGCCGCGCGCTGCGCCTCGGCGTCGGAGGTCGGCGGCTTGGTGTAAGCCGCTGGCGGCTGCTGGGCCGGAGCGTTCTGCTGGACCTGGCCGGCCTGTCCAGCGCTGCCCTGGGCGCCCGGCGCGGCAGGATTCTGACCTTTGTTCAGATGCTCGCCCCGACGAACCGCATCCTTCTGGCTGTCCAGAACCGCGCTGCCGTTTTCCACGGGCAGGATAACGGGACCATTGGCGGAAGCCGGGTTTTCCGCGATCTTCTTGCGGCGTTCCAGCTCCTGCGGCGAGACCTGCTCGGCCGGTGGCAGCTGGATTTCGCCGGCCTTCTGGCCGTTGCCATTGGCGGGTGCGGGCGCTGCATTGCCCTGAGCCGGTGCCTCGGCGCCGTTCGCCGGCTGCTGCTTGCCGGGCTGCGGCGCTGCTTGGTTCCCAGGCGTCTGTGTGCCGGGCTGAGCTTGGGCGGGCTGTCCCTGCGGCTCGCCATTTTGGGCCGGCTGCTGCGGATTGACGCCGGGCTGCTCACCCTGCTGCTGGTTTTGCGGCTGCTTGCCGTGCATCTTGTCGCCGCCCTGCTTCTGCCCCTGCTGGGTGCCTGGCGTTACCGCCGTTCCGGGCTGAGCTTCAGGCTGGGCCTGTGTCCCGGGCTGCGCCTCTGTTTCCGGCTGAGCCTTGTGACCCTGCGAGGGTTCGCCCGCGGGCGCCGGCTGCTGTTCTACCGGCTGCTTCGCCGGATTTCCGGCCTGGCCCTGCTGCTTGGGATGAGCGTTTTGCTCCGGCTGTGCCTGCTTTCCAGGCTGGGCTTCCTGGCTCTGCGGCTGCTGGGCGGCGGGAGCCTCCTTCTGCGCCGGCGCCGGCTGCTCCTTCAAGGCGGGCTTGGCCTTCGGCTGCACTTCCTCGGCCGGCTGCTGCTGCTTGACCTTCGGCTGCGGAGCCTCGGCCGGTTGCTCTGCCTCGGGCTGCTTCACCTTCGGCTTGGGCTGCTTGATTTCCGGCTCCGCTTCAGGGGCCACGGCCTTCGGCTGCGGCTTGGCTTCGGGCTGAGCTTCCTCCGCCGGCTGCTGGCGCTGCTTCTTCGGCTCCGGCTGGGCCTCTGCGGCCGGCTGACGCTGAGGCTTCGGCTGCTCCTGCTCGGCGGGCTGCTGATGCTGCGCCTTCGGCGGCTGGGCTTCCGGCTGCTCTTTCGGCGCCTTCCGCTGTGGCTCGGCCTCAGGCGCGGCCTGCTTCATCTGATGTTGCTGCTGTCCACCGCCCTGCTCTGCCGGTTCGCCATGATGCTTTTGGCCCTGCGGCTCACCTTCACCGCCCTCGGCGGGCTTCTTGCGCTTGAGCTGTGGCTCTTCTTCCGACTGACCGGCCGGAGCCTCCTGCTGCGCAACTTCGAAACTCGAGTTGGCGGCAGCCGCGATACCGTTGTTTAGCGGCGCGACGGGCTGTCCGCGAAACGCCGCAGCCGCCGCCGGCTCGAATGCGAGCGACAGCGAGAGCAGCGGAAACGCGGCGCTGGCAAATAGTCTGGATCGCTTTCCCATATGGGGTCTCCTCTTATGATCTTTGTCCGCCGAATTGCGAATCTCAGCAGGCATGCCGATGCCTCAAGATCCCGGCCGATTTTCGGTTCTGATGAGGCTGAATCGCGGCAGGCCACTATATGTTCCCGAACTATTAGGTGGCCGTAATTAACCCTGGCTGAATGCGCCGGACGGCTTACGTTCAGAATTCTCCCCAGGGCATGATGCCGAAAAATGTGAGGGGATTTCAGACGACATCATGCTCTACCTATTTGTTTCCAGCGCAGATTCGGATTTCGCTCGTTTCGACCTAAAATCATCGGGTGCTGGCGCATTCGTATTGCCGCACGATCGCGCTGCAACATCATCCTCGTAATTCCAGTTGCAATTTTCGAAAAAAAAGTACGAATATCGCCGCAAGGCGGGCCACCGGCCCGCTCCACTCGAGCCGTCTGCCAAAAACAATAATGAGCTGCCGGCCACCAACAGAGAGGGTCAATATGCGCATCTCCACTCGTCTTCTTGCCGCCGCGTCCTTCGCCGCAATGTCGCTCGTCGCCGGTGCGGCGCTTGCTGACGGCGACACGATCGTCTTCGGCACGGACGCGACCTACCCGCCTTTCGAATCGCTTGACGCCGGCGGCAAATTCACCGGCTTCGACATCGATATAACCAATGCGCTTTGCGATCAGATGAAGGTCAAGTGCACCTTCGTGAACCAGGATTTCGACGGTATCATTCCGGCCCTGCAGGCCAAGAAGTTCGACGCGATCATCTCGTCCATGTCGATCACGCCCGAGCGCGAGAAGATCGTCGACTTCACCAACAAGATTTACAACACGCCGCCGGCAATCGCCGTTCCGAAGGACTCCACCCTCAAGGATACCTCCGACGAAGCTCTGAAGGGCAAGACGATTGGCGCCCAGTCCTCCACGACGCACGCCAACTACGCGTCCGCCCACCTGAAGGATGCCGAGCTGAAGCTCTATCCGTCGGCTGACGAATACAAGCTCGACCTCAGCAACGGCCGTATCGATGCCGCCATCGACGACGTCGTCGTGCTGTCCGAATGGGTGAAGTCCGATGCAGGCAATTGCTGCAAGATGCTCGGCACGCTGAAAAGCGACCCGGTCATCAACGGCGTCGGTGCGGGCATCGCCATCCGCAAGGGCGATGCGGCCCTCAAGGATAAGCTGAACGCCGCGATCGCCGCGATCCGCGCTGACGGCACCTACAAGAAGATCCAGGACAAGTATTTCGATTTCGACGTCTACGGCGATTGATCGCCCGTCGATTCCCTGGGAAAAGACGACGGCGGAAGCTTGCCCTTCCGCCGTTTTTGTTTGACAACGAGATGAATATAAGCAGAAACGCGGCAAAAGCCGCTAGGGGAAATATGGCATGAGCGGATTGTTTTCCGCCCTTGGTTCCTTGTGGACCTGGTTGAGTACGATTTTTGACCCATTGTGTGGTCCGGCCGGACTGTTCACTCTGTTCGGCCAAAATACGATGCTCGCCTGTGGCGACACGGGATGGGGCGACGAGCTAGCCGGTGGCTTGAAGATCACCATCGCCGTCTCGGTCCTGACGCTGCCGCTCGGCATCGTCATCGGCTTCTTCGTCGCGCTCGCGCAGCAATCGGAAGAGAAATCGCTGAGGCTCGCCGCTGGTGTCTTCACGACGATTTTCCGTGGCCTGCCGGAGCTGTTGACGCTCTTCATCATCTACTATGGCATGCAGATCCTCTTGCAGTCCGTGCTCGCCAAATTCGGCTATGACGGACCCGTTGAGATCAACGCCTTCGCGGCTGGCATGGTGGCGCTGGCAATCGTCTTTTCCGCCTATTGTTCGGAAGTCCTCCTCTCTGCCTTCAAAGCCATTCCCAAAGGTCAATATGAGGCAGGCGATGCACTTGGATTTCATCGGGCGCGAACCATGCGGCTTATCATCGTGCCGCAACTCGTGCGTATTTCCCTGCCAAATCTCGGGAACCTCTGGATGAACCTGCTGAAGGATACGTCTTACGTGTCCATCATCGGCCTTGCCGATATCATCAGGCAGACGGGGATTGCCGTCCGCGCCACCAAGGCGCCCTTCACCTTCTATTCCATCGCCTGCCTGTTTTATCTGACACTGGCCGTCATCTCTTCCGTCGGCCTCTTCTATCTCGATCGATGGGCTAAACGCGCGGAGGTCCATCGATGAGCCATGCCGAAGTTCTGATCGCCGCGCAGCCGGCACCGCCGAAGACGGTCACGAAGCTGTCCAAGGCGCGCATCGCCGGTTATTTTTTTCTGACCCTCTGGGCCATTCTCGGTATTTCGCTGCTGGCAATGATTATAAGCGGGTGGGATGTCGACAAGCTCGCAACCTACGGACCGCGGCTGCTGCACGGTCTCTGGATCACGGTAAAGCTGGTCACCATCTCCTTCATCCTCGGTGCGATCCTATCGATCCCGCTGGCCTTTGCCCGCATGTCGAGCAACAAGATCCTGAGCACGTTGACCTACTGCTACGTCTATCTGTTTCGCGGCACGCCGCTGCTGGCGCAGATATTCATGGTCTATTACGGCTTTCCGAGCTTCCGCTGGTTCTTCGAGGATATCGGCCTCTGGTGGTTCTTCAAGGACCCCTTCTATTGCGGCGTCTTCGCCATGACGCTGAACACGGCAGCCTATCAGACGGAAATCGTCCGCGGCGCCATCCAGAGCGTACCGAAGGGCCAGAGGGAAGCGGCAAATGCCCTCGGCATCCACACCTGGATCGCCTTCCGCAAGATCATCATTCCCCAGGCGCTCATCGTAGCGCTGCGCCCCTACGGCAACGAAATCATTCTCTTGATCAAGAGCTCGGCCACGGTCTCCATCATCACGGTCTACGACTTGATGGGCGAGACGCGCTATGCGTTTTCGCGCACCTATGATTACCAGATCTATCTCTGGGCGGCGATCTTCTACCTGGTGATCGTCGAGTTCATGCGCAACGGCTGGGCGCGGATGGAAGGCCGGCTGACCCGGCACCTCAAGCGCTGATTTCAAAAAGGCGGCGCGCAAGGCGCCGCTTTTGGCAGCACTCAGCTAGCATCGCTGCTAAACGATTGATTTATAGAAATAATTTTCTTTCGTGACAGGTTTGTAAAGCTTGAGTTTACCATCGACTGTTTCCATATTTCTGTGACCATGAGTCGCAAAGAAAAACGGGAACGGAAAGAGAAAGCTCATGCACGAAGACATGCAAAAGCAGCTGCAGGGTTATGGATTGACGACGGCGCAGATCTTCTACCGCCTGCCCGACCATCCGCAGTTTCTGCAGACCTATATCTGGCAGGACTATGACCTCGCCCCGAACTTCCCCGAAATGCACGGCTTCCTGAAATTCTGGCAGGAAAAGCTGGATGGGCCGCTGCATTCCGTGCGCTACGTCCACCGCAAACTGATTTCGGCAACCGAATGGCGGGCGGTGAAGGGGGAATTCATCCTCCACTAATGCGGCCAGCTCACGCCGGCCGCCGTGGCGCTGTCAGACATGCGCCTCGCCATGGATGAAATCTCCGTCATCCGAGCCGCGATGGAGCGTGCCGTAAAGGACGAATGCATAGAAGGCCGCGACGAGGATGAGGACTATCCAGCCGGGGATCGGTCCGAGCGCCGCATTGTCGGTGATATAGCTCCATGAATGCGGCTGCTCCTGCGCCAGGCCCTCCGTCTGGAGCCTTGGCGTCGAAATCTTCAGGATCCATGCCAGGACCAGGATTCCATACATCCAGCAATAATTGCGCCGCAACCGCCGCTGCGCTGCCTCGGCATAGCTGACCAGCAGCCGAGGCGAACGCAGGCTGGCGGCGACCGACAGCGCCCAATCGGGATTAAGGTCCGTTTGCGGCGCCAGGATCTGCGCGAAATAGTGCCGCTCCAATTGCCGCACCCGCGAGCGGTACACATCGAAGAAGCGATATCGCCGCGCCTCGATCAGCAACAGCAGCGTGATCAGCATCATTCCGAACAGCAACACGCCGTGATGTGACGTCGGCGTCGAAAGCGATACGGACAGTAATGCCGCAACCACCGTGATCGCCCAATTCGACGTCCGGTCGATGCGATCGCGCCAGCTCGTCATCCTCCCCAATTCGCCGCGATAGTAGTGGGTCAACGTATTGGTGACTTCAGCCGACGTCGACGGCAAGGAGGGACGGCCGCGCTCTGCCGGGCTGCTCGTCGTGTTCGGTGTGGTGAGTTCATTATCCATGATTTTTTCCTCCCTTATTCTTCTGTTCGGATAGCGTCCCCCAAAGTCGCCTTCGCCGAAGGTTATATTCTGCGCCTGCGCGGCAAGCATTGCAAAAGCCGATCAAGCGCCTTAATGCCTGCGTGACAAAAGGAAGGGCCTGTCACCATGGCAAAGAAGAAGATCGACGAAGACGCGCTGGCGGAAGCCTATAACCGGGCGTTGGCGCTGGAGAAGGCGGGCGACATCGACGCTGCGGTTCAGGCCTATGAGCACGTGCTGGCGCTCGACCCGGAGGATCATGGCGGCGCAGCCGTTCGCATCGCTTCCATGGGTCGCGGCGAGACACCGGTGAAGGCTCCGGACGCCTATGTCGAGACCCTGTTCGATCAGCATGCCGAAGTTTTCGAAGACGTGCTGGTGGAGCAGCTCGGCTACCATGTTCCGGTTCTCGTGCGCCAGCGCCTGCAGGCACTCGGCCTCGGCCCTTTCAAGCGTATGCTCGACCTCGGCTGCGGCACGGGCCTTACGGGGGGCACGCTGCGCGATATCGTCGAGGATATCACCGGCCTCGATATCTCGGAGAACATGGTCGAAGTCGCCCATGAAAAGGATATCTACGAAACGCTCTTCGTTGCCGAAGTCGAGGATTTCCTCGACGACAACGATGAAGACGCTTTCGATCTGATCACCGCGACCGATGTCCTGCCCTATCTCGGTGCGCTGGAACCCCTCTTCTTCGGCGCGGTGGAAAACATGACGCCGGGCGGCCTTTTCATCTTCTCCTCCGAGACGTTGCCGGAAGCGACCTTGGCCGGACGCTCTTATATGGTCGGCCCGCATCAGCGTTTCGCCCATTCCGAAGCCTATGTGCGCGAACGACTGACCGCGACCGGCTTCGAACTCGTCGAAATCACCGACATTAACGTCCGAACGGAAGACGGCCGGCCGACGCCGGGCCATCTGGTCATCGCCCGCCGTCTCGCTGACTGAGCCTGCAAACGTCACCCGGAAAATACTTACCCAAATGGATAAGTATTCCCTTGCACGACAATCCGAGAGCTGATACTTAGCCATTCAGTTAAGTATCAGCTCGAATTCCGGTTTCGGAAAGGTCGTCGCATGTCCCTTATCCTCTACCAGCATCCCCTCGCCTCGTTCTGCCATAAGGTGCTGATGGCGCTCTATGAAAACGGCACGCCGTTCGAAAGCCGCATCATCGATCTCGGCAATGAGGAATCGCGAGCTTCACTGGTACGCCTCTGGCCTCTCGCCAAGTTTCCGGTGCTGCGCGACGAAGCGCTCGACAGCACCGTCCCCGAAACCAGCATCATCATCGAATATCTGGATCGGCACTACCCCGGCGCAACGCCACTATTGCCGGCAGATCCGTCGGATGCCCTGTGTGTGCGGCTTTGGGATCGCTTCTTCGATCTCTATGTTCAGGACCCGATGCAGAGGATCGTCGCGGACGTTCTCCGGGCTGAAAAGGACCGGAGCCCGCAGAGCGTGTCGGAAGCCCAATCCCTGCTGCGCACTGCCTACGGAATGATCGAGAAGCAGCTGGACGGGAAGATCTGGATCACCGGCGACAGCCTGACCATGGCCGATTGCGCCGCTGCCCCGGCTCTGTTCTACGCCGAAATCGTCGTTCCCTTCGCCGAAGAGCATAGCCGACTGAAGGCATATTATCGACGCCTCCTCGAGCGCCCATCCTTCGCCCGCGTTCTCCAGGAAGCCATGCCCTATTTCCACATGTATCCCTATAGCGAGAAGCTGCCGCCACAATTCCGGCCGGAAAAGCCGAATGCTTGAGGAACCGCAGGCGCTCGACCGCATGTTCCAGGCCCTTTCCGATCCGAGCCGGCGCGGCATGATCGACCGGCTCGGATACGGATCTGCATCCGTTACGGAACTGGCACAGCCTCTGGACATGGCGCTGCCGACCGTGATGAAACATCTGCAGGTGCTGGAGGCAAGCGGCCTAGTGCTATCGGAAAAGGCCGGTCGGGTGCGTACCTATCATCTTCGCAAGGAGGCGCTTGCCTCCGTCGAGCGATGGATTGCCGAGCGCAAGGCATCCTGGAACAAGGCCTTCGATCGGCTCGACATATTTCTGGCAGACACATCGACGGAGACGACGGACGAATGAGCGAACGATCGACAGAGCATGCGACCATCACCATAGAGCGCCACTTCAAGGCGCCGCTGTCGCGTGTCTTCAACGCCTGGGCGATCCCCGAGCAGAAGCAGCAGTGGTTTGCCTGCAATGGCGACTGGACACAGCTGGATTTCCAGCTCGATTTCCGCACCGGCGGCAGCGAAAGCAATCGGACCGCCTCGACGGATGGCGTCGTGCATGCCTATCAGGCGCGCTACATCGACGTCATCCCGAACGAGCGCTTCATCTATGCCTTCGACATGATGCTCGACGACCTCAGAATTTCCGTCTCGCTCGCGACGGTCAATTTTGCCTCGGAGCCCGGCGGCACGAAGATGACCTTTACCGAACAGGTCGTGTTCCTCGATGGCTACAGCGACAACGGCTCGCGACTGATGGGCACGGAAATCGGCTTCGACAACCTCAGGCTCTATGTCGAGGCGGACGACGCCAAGCCGAATTAGCTCCGCGCATCACCGAGAATTGCAGCCAAAAGCTGGCCTTCGAGCTCGGCCAGCGCCGGATTGCCGTGGCGCCGCGGATGCGGATGGGGAACGGCGAGATCGAGCACGATCCTGCCTTCGTCCAGGACGACAACGCGATCGGCCAGATGCACGGCTTCGCTGACGTCATGCGTCACCAGCACGGCGGTAAAACCGAGTTCGCGCCAAACGCGATTCAGCAATTCCTGCATGCTGATGCGCGTCAGGGCATCTAGCGCGCCGAGCGGTTCATCGAGCGCGAGGATACCGGGCTTGCTGACGAGCGCGCGGGCGAGCGCCACACGCTGCTTCTGTCCGCCGGAAAGGCTGGAGGGCCATTCACCGGCCTTTTCGGCAAGCTGTACCTCGGAGAGAACCGCAGCCGTTTCCTTCCTCGATACATCCTGGGGCACGCCCTCGCCCAGGCCGACGGCGACATTGTCGGCAACCGAAAGCCAGGGCAACAGGCGCGGTTCCTGAAAGACGATGCGCGTATTGGCTTGCGCTTCGTCGCGACCGGCGGCCTCGAAGCGCAGATGACCCGCGCTCGGCTCTTCCAATCCCATCAGGATGCGAAGCAGCGTGCTCTTGCCGCAGCCGCTCTTGCCGACGACGGCAACGAACTGGCCGGCGGGAATATCGAGATCGATACCGCGCAGGACGCGATTGTGTCCGAAACTCTTCTCCAGACCCTTGATGTGGATGGCGGCAGCGCCCGCAACTTGCGGAGCCGCATTTGCCGCGCCGGATTGAGGGCGATCGAGTTCAATAATGCTCATGGCAGGCTCCTCAATTCCGATAGGCCGGGTTCCAGCGCAGCGCTCTGCGCTCGATCGTTCGCGCGACGACATCGGCAAGCTTGCCGAGAATGGCGTAAATCACCAGCGTCAGAACGACGACATCGGTCATGCCGAATTCGCGGGCATTGTTTGCCATGTAGCCGATGCCCGACGATGCCGCGATCGATTCCGCCACGATCAGCGTCAGCCACATGATACCGAGAGCAAAACGCAGCCCGACGAGGATGGAGGGAAGCGCGCCGGGAAAGATGACCTTCCGGAACAGCGTCCAGTTACTCATGCCGTAGACCCGCCCCATCTCGATCAGCCCACGGTCGACATTGCGCACGCCGTGATAGGTGTTGAGATAGATCGGGAAGAGCACACCGAGCGCTGTCAGGAACAGCTTCGATTCCTCGCCGATCCCGAACCAGAGAATGACGAGCGGCACCATGGCGAGGTGCGGAATGGTGCGCAGCATCTGCAGCGTCGTATCGGTCAATTGCTCCGAGAGCCGCGACACACCATTGGCGATGCCGAGCAGGAAGCCGATCGAGCCGCCGACCAACAGACCTGCGAAAGCGCGGCCGGCGCTGACGAGGATATTATTCGGCAGCTGACCAGAGATCGTGGTCTGCCAGAAGGCAATCACGACAGCCGCAGGCGACGGCATGATGCGAGTGGAGATCCATCCAAACGACGAGGCGAGCTGCCACGCCGTGATGACGGCAACTGGCAGCAGGAAGGGCAGGAATCCCTGGAACGAGATGGCTTGCCGCGCGGCCTTGGTCGGGCGCGTGCGGCGTTCAGAGCCCACGCGTGCGAAGGATGTGTCGAAAGCCGACATGGGGATCTCCCTCTTTAGCTGGTTAGCTGGCGTTAGAGCATGATGCCGAAAATTGTGCGCGGTTTTCGGACGACATCATGCTCTACTTGTTTGATTCTAGGGCGGATTCAGATTTTAGGTCGACTCGACCTAAAATCATCCGGCCCTAGGAGCCCGAAACGACTTTCAGATTGCCGCCGTGGCTGCCGCCCGCAAAGATCTGCTTCGCACCGAATTCGTTGCGGAAACCGGCGCGCTGCTGCCCCTGGCTCAGGCCGAGCTCCGGGAACAGAAGCTCCGCCACGCGATAGGCTTCCTCCAGATGCGGATAGCCGGAGCCGATGACAGTTTCGATGCCGAGTTCCTGGTATTCCCGCAGTCTCGCAGCCACGGTCTTCGGCGATCCAACAAGTGCCGTGCCTGCACCGGCACGCACCAGCCCGACGCCGGCCCAGAGATTCGGCGACACTTCGAGCTTGTCTCGCCGGCCGCCATGCAGGGCCGCCATGCGCTTCTGCCCGACGGAGTCGGACTGCGTGACGAACTGCTCCTGCGCCTCGCGGATCGTCTCGTCGTCGAGCTTGGAAATCAGCTTGTCGGCCGCAGCCCAGGCCTCCTCATCCGTTTCGCGGACGATGAAATGCAGGCGAATGCCGAAGCTGACCTCGCGCCCGCGCGTGGCGGCTGCTGCCCGCACCTTCTCGATCTTTTCGGCAACCTGCGCCGGCGGCTCGCCCCAGGTCAGATATTTGTCGACGCGGCCGACGGAGAATTCGATGCCGGCATCCGAGGAACCGCCGAAATAGAGCGGCGGGCGCGGCGATTGCACCGGCGGCAGGCCGAGCTTTGCGTTGGTGGCCGTAATATACTTGCCCTTGAAGGTGGAAGAGCCCGTTTCCAGCAGTTCCTCCCAGACATGGAAGAACTCGTCCGCATGGGCGTAGCGTTCGTCATGCTCCAGGTGAATGCCGTCGCCAGCCAGTTCGGCAGGGCTGCCGCCAACCACGATGTTGAGCAGCACGCGGCCGTTCGAGACGCGATCGAGCGTCGAGGCAAGGCGCGCATAATAGGCCGGAGACGCCGTACCGGGGCGGATCGCGACCAGGAATTTCAGCTTCTGCGTATGCGCCGAAAGTGCGGCGGCCGTCACGAAAGACTCTTCGCAGGAGACGCCTGTCGGCAGCAATACGCCGGTAAAACCGAGCCGGTCGACAGCCTGCGCGATCTGCTGGAGATAGCCGATCTCCGGTCCGCGGTTGAGATCGGCCGTGCCAAGATAGGTGCCGTCACCGGAGGTCGGAATGAACCAGAGGAAATCGATGGGTTTTGCTGTCGCGGTCATGAAGCTTTCCTGCTTTCTGGATGCGCGTGGTCGGGAGCCACCTCCCGATATTCGATCCGGATAGTGGCATAGACCAGGGATTATATCGACAATATGGATTTTCTAATCGCCTGTATCTGGCGAAATATTTTTCCTGATAACGCCCACGCCCGTAGTGTTTCGGACGCAGGCGATATCCGCGGATCCTGTCAGCCTCAGCTCGCTTTCGGCCGCCAGACGATGTTCGTGACGTTCAGCTTCTTCGGAACGATGCCAAGATTATAGAACTCATCAGCCAGTCCCTGCTGATAGGTGATCGCCGCATCCGTGATGGTCGAGACGCTGCCAAGATTTGCACCCGGACGCGTCAGCACCACCCGCGTCACCTCGGCCGGAACGCCGGTGATTTCGGACATGGCCTTAACGGTGCTGTCCAAATCCGATTGCGCTGCCGCCCCCACCTTGGCCAGTTCGTCGATGACGTCGATAATCACCTGCGGATTATCCTTGGTGAAATCGCCGTTGGCCAGGAAATAGCTGAAGGAATCGACGATGCCTCGCGCAGTCGCCAGGATGCGGGTATCCGGGTCGGCCTCTGCAATGGCGAGATACGGATCCCAGATCGACCAGGCGTCGATCGCGCCTGTCTTGAACGCAGCGGACGCATCCGGCGGCGTGAGATCGAGCGGCTGCACATCGCTGATCGTCAGCCCGCCTTTGCGAAGCGCCTTGACGGCGACGTTGTGGGCGCTGGAGCCGCGCTTGAAGGCAACCTTCTTTCCCTTGAGATCGGCAAGAGTCTGGATCGGCGAATCCTTGCGCACGAGAATGGCGGAGCTTTCGGGGCTGCCGGTGTAAATGCCGACATAGAGCAGATTGCCGTTGGCAGCCTGCGCAAACAGCGGCGGCACGTCGCCCGTCGCACCGAAATCGAGAGCACCGGCGCCGAGCGCTTCCAGCAGCGGCGGGCCGGATGTGAATTCTGACCATTCCACGGATATGCCGCGATCGGAAAGCCGCTTTTCCAAAGCCCCTTGACGCTTTGCCAATGCCAATACGCTGTTCTTCTGCCAGCCGATCCGAAGCGTCGTCGCCGCGGCCGCACGTGACTGCCGAACGGAAGGCAAAGCGAAAGCAGCCGCCGTCGCACCGAGAAGGCCGAGTGTCTGTCTGCGCGAAATCATCGAAGATCCCTTTTCATGAGGCCTCGGCGCTTCCGCGGCCATCGGCTCGTTGTCGATGGCCTAAACATCGCAAATCCATAAATTATATCGACAAAGGAATTTATGAAGATTCGCAACAGCAGCGAAATTCTATTCCAATAAATGAAAAAAAAGGAAATCAGATTTCAAATCACATGCCATGGTGACAAGTTGCCCGACAAATCGGTCTTTCGTCCTTCCGACCTTTCGGCTAAGCCTGCGGAACAAATTCGGTCATGGAGTTATGAAATGGCAAAGGTCTCATTCATCGGCATGGGCGTCATGGGTTATCCCATGGCCGGGCATTTGAAGGTCAAGGGCGGGCATGATGTCACCGTCTATAACCGCACCGTTACCAAAGCTGAAGCATGGGCCAAGCAATTTGACGGCAAGTTTGCCCCTACTCCGGCTGAAGCCGCTGAGGGCGCCGACTTCGTCTTCACCTGCGTCGGCAATGACGACGACCTGCGCTCGGTAACCACGGGCGAAAACGGTGTCATCTCCGCCATGAAAGCCGGCTCCGTCCTCATCGACAATACGACGGCCAGCGCCGAAGTCGCCCGCGAGCTTTACGCGGCCGCCAAGGAAAAGGGCGTTGGCTTCATCGATGCGCCGGTTTCCGGCGGCCAGGCCGGCGCCGAAAACGGCGTGCTCACCGTCATGTGCGGTGGAGATGGGGCTGTCTTCGAGAAAGCTCGCCCAGTCATCGACGCTTATGCCCGCATGGTCGGCCTGATGGGGCCGGTCGGCGCGGGTCAGCTGACCAAGATGATCAATCAGATCTGCATTGCCGGCATCGTTCAGGGCCTCGCCGAAGGCATCCATTTCGGCAAGCAGGCCGGGCTCGATATCGAAAAGGTCGTTGAGGTCATTTCCAAAGGCGCTGCCGGTTCCTGGCAGATGGAGAACCGTCACAAGACCATGATTTCAGGCAAGTACGATTTCGGCTTCGCCGTCGACTGGATGCGCAAGGATCTCGGTATCGTGCTGGAGGAAGCCCGCCGCAATCAGGCCAAGCTGCCGCTCACGGCCCTCGTCGACCAATTCTACGGCGATGTGCAGGCCATGGGCGGCAACCGCTGGGATACCTCCTCGCTGCTCGCGCGCCTGGATCGGAAATAATTCGGCCCTGAGCAATTCCGGGAAAAGTGCTGAGCAGTTTTCCATCCGAAATTGCGAGAAAACAAAAAGACGGAGCGGTTCAGAGTTTCCGTGAAAAGCTGAACCCTCTAGTCGGCTCCGTGAGGGGCGCCGCCATCGACCCGAGAGACTTGGCAGCGCATGCTTCGCAAACAATAAGCGAAGATAGTTTCGCAAACCGACGACCTCCGCTACGCTACGCGGGATTTGCTGCCTTGTGACAAGGACAGCCGATGAAAGAGGCACAGGGGCCGGTGTTGCAAATTTCGGATAATTTCTCCGCCTTTCAACAGCGCGATATCGTCCGGCGCGATGGAGCCGGAACGGCGGCGTGTATCATCCAAAGCGCACGCCTGCTCTGCAGGCGCCTCGCCTCGCCGGCTCCGGGCGTGGTATTCATTCAAAAGGGTCAAAAGATCATTCTCGACCAGGGCGCTGACGTGAAGGCTCGCGCCGGCGATCTCGTGTTGATCCCCGAACGCGCCACCGCGGATATCATCAACGAGCCCGACGGCGCCGGTTATCAGGCGTTAGCCCTGCAGTTCGCGCCAGACCTGATCGCCAATTTTGCCGTCGTCGAAGCCAGACCAGTGCAGGAAATCAAGGTTCTCAACGGCATGCCGCCGGCTTTCGAAGAAGCGTATGGCAAGGCGATCGAGGCGATCCGAAGCGGCCCCCTCCTGCCGGACAGTATCGCCGCATCCCGCGTCAACGAAATCCTGTTGTGGCTCGGCGCGCTCGGCTACCGGTTTGCGCCGATCGCCAACCCCGGTCCGATCGAACGCCTGCGCCGGATCATCAATTCCGATCCGGCCTATTCCTGGCGCGCTCCGGAACTTGCGAAGACGATCGGCATGAGCGAGGCCAGTCTTCGGCGCAAGCTGGCGGCGACGGGAACGAGCTTTTCCGAAGTTTTGGCCGATATACGGATGACGACGGCACTCACCCTGCTGCAGACGACCGAAAAGTCCGTAACGCAAATCGCTCTCGATGTCGGCTATGATTCGGCCTCCCGCTTCACCGCGCGCTTCCGGGCGCGTTTCGATTTTGCACCAAGCGAAATCCGCGGCCATCAGCGTGAAGTTGATCGAAACGGCGCAAAGACTGATCGAAACAGCGCAGCGCTCGTGCCCGCGGAATGACAATCTCCAGCCATCGACGCTGCGGACAGCGTCGCTCTAACGGAGATTGTCATGAAATATTCTATCGCCGCGGCCCTGACTGCCATGTTGTTGTCGTCAGCCCAAGCCTCGGCCTTTGAGCTCGCCAGCCCGGAGATGAAGGATGGCGGTACGCTCAAGATCGAACAGGTGGCCAATATATTCGGCTGCAAGGGTGGAAACATCTCTCCCGCGCTGAACTGGAAAGATGCGCCGGAAGGAACCAAGAGCTTCGTGGTCACGCTCTATGATCCGGATGCGCCCACGGGCTCCGGCTGGTGGCATTGGACCGTGTTCGATATCCCCGCATCGGCCACCTCGCTGCCGTCAGGCGCGGGATCGACTGCGGGAAAAGGTTTACCCTCCGGAGCAATTCAGGGAAGAACCGATTTCGGCACCTCTGCCTTTGGCGGCGCCTGCCCGCCTCCAGGCCCTGCCCATCGCTACAGGCTGACCGTAACAGCCTTGAAAATCGACAGGCTCGGCCTCGACGGCAACGCCAGTGGGGCACTCGTCGGCTACGTGACGCAGGCAAACGCGCTTGCCTCGGCTTCTATCACGGCGACTTACGGCCAATAATGCCACGTTGAAAAAGAAGCAACGCCCTTGCTGCAAAGTTCAGGCACCTGTTCCTGATCGCGGCGGGCGTTGCTGAAAGATATCGGCGGCACTCAGTCTTCGTTGGACCTTGCATTCTCCAGGAGCATGTAATCCAGCGGCAGTTCCGTTGAATACTTGATCTGCTCCATTGCAAAGGCCGAGGAGACATCGCGGATTTCGATCTTGGCGATCATGCGCTTGTAGAAAGCGTCGTAGGCGGCGATATCCGGCACGACGACGCGCAGCAGATAGTCGACATCGCCGCTCATGCGATAGAATTCCACCACTTCCGGAAAATCGGCGATCACTTCGGAAAAACGCTTCAGCCATTCGATGGAGTGGCTGTTGGTGCGAATGGACACGAAAACCGTGACCTTCGTGTTGACCTTCTCGGGATCGAGCAGCGCCACGCGGCGGCGAATGACGCCATCCTCTTCCATCTTCTGGATGCGCCGCCAGCATGGCGTCGTCGACAGACCGACCTTCTTGGCGAGGTCGGCCACAGCCAGAGTGGAATCTTCCTGCAGAAGGCGCAGGATTTTGCGGTCTAGGCGGTCCATTTAAGCATCCCTTCGAATTATATTCTCTCTATAGCGTATTTTAAGTGAGAGAAAAGAAACTTTTTCTCAAAGAAGGAGGCTTTTCACACGTTGTTGTAATACCGGAAGCAACTCAGCCTCGAACCAGGGATGACGTTTCAGCCAACCGCTGTTGCGCCAGCTCGGATGCGGCAGCGGCAGCGCGGCCGGCGAATGGTTTGTCAGAAGATAGCGCCGCCATTCGGCAACCGTCTCTGTCATCGAACCCATGCGCGCCGCGCCAAGATGCCAGGCTTGCGCATATTGGCCGATCGTCAGGATCAATTCGATCTGCGGCATCGCATCCATGGCCCTTTGACGCCACAAAGGCGCGCATTCCCTACGCGGCGGCAGGTCGCTCCCGGCCGCGTCATAACCCGGAAAGCAAAAGCCCATGGGCACGATGGCGAAATGATCCGGATTGTAGAAGCTCTCGCGATCCACCGCGAGCCATTGCCGCAACCGGTCGCCGGAGGCATCGTTGAACGGCAAGCCGCTCTCGTGGACGCGCAATCCCGGTGCCTGCCCTGCGATGAGGATCCGCGCGGTCGACGATAGCGTGGCGACCGGCCGCGGCTCGTGCGGCAGGCGATCCGCCTCGCCTTTTGCCGGCATATCTCGACACAGACGACAGGCGGCAATCGCCGCATGCAGGACCTGTAGCTCGCTATCTCGCTTCATGGTGCAATCCACACGACGAGCTGTCGCAGATACGCGAACAATCCCGTTAGCGGATCGCCGGCTTCGGCACGGGCCATTCGCTCCTCATGCCGATAGTTGCTCGGTTTCTCGAACTCGCCGGCCCAAAGTCCGGTTTCCGCCTGTCGTGCCGCTCGTTCCTCGCCGCCATAGCCGCCATACGAAACGGCCATGCCGTTGCGGACCATCGCGGCATTGATGTCGAGAGCGCCGATCATGCAAGTCACCAGCATGCGACCGTAGCGATCCCTCTCCCGCCCACGGCATTCGGGGGTCCCGGTCTTAATAAGTGTGGCAAGCGCCTTACGTGCCTCTTCGCCGCATGCCCAGTCAGTGCCGGCACGCCGACAGCGTTGCCGATATTCAGGAGCATCGATACCTTTCAGCCTCAGGCGCTCGCCACCGGCGGAAAGCGTATCGCCGTCGATGACATAAAAGCTACCAGTTTGAATGAATTCCGGTCGATTGTTCACTTTCAACGCGAGCAACGCTATGATGGCGAGCAGAGCGAAAGTGGTCACGCCGTCACGAAACAGGCGGCCTGACCGCATCACGTTCTTGCCTCCTTTAAGAACAAATCCTTGGCGAAGATGGCAAACAAATCATTTCGGCGCAGCATCTTCTTAAGGTTTGGACGCTAGTCTGTAGTCTCAGGCAAGCCAAGTTTCAATGTAACCATGAGCACCGGCGTCAGCACATCGACAGATAAAAACATTGTCGACCGATCGCGCAGTCACCGTAACCGGGCTGTGTCGAAGGCCGTGCGGCAGACGCGCGAGCGCCTGCAGAACGGCCACAGCCGCAATTTCGACCGCGAAATGATGCTCATGCATATCGATACGCTGCTGCAGGGCGCCGCGGTCGTTCCGATCTTTGCCGTCATCGTCGCCGTGCTCGGCGTCTACCTGACGCGAGACGCGCAGATCTTCTTCTGGACCATCCCGATCCTGACGGCACACGCGATCAACATGCTGCTCGGCCGCAGGGCACGAAAGCAGGAAATCTCGGCGGAAGGCGCCAGGAAATGGCGGCAGGTCTTCTTGCTCGGGCAATTGCTGATGGGCCTCTGCTGGGCAATCTTTGCCATGCAGGGCTGTTCGACCTGCGGCGGCGACAGTTTCGTACTCTATAAGGGCGCGACCCTGCTGGTGGCAATCGGCATCACGGCGATGTCCAGTTTCATGCTGCCGCGCGCCGTACCCTTCTCCTTTGCGCCGGTCACCGTCGCGCTGGTCGTGACCGCCATCCTCACGCGAAAGCCATCGGACATTGCGCTGACCGCCGCCATCTCCGTCGCCGTCGTGTTCTTCACCTTCATCACCATCCGCATGTATCAGTCCAACCTCAAGATTCTCTCCTTCCAATCGGAGAAGGATGACCTGATCGCGGAGCTGGAAGTGGCAAAATCGATGTCGGACGAGGCCCGCCGGCGTGCCGAGGAAGCCAATCTCGCCAAATCGCGCTTCCTCGCCTCCATGTCGCACGAGCTTAGAACGCCCCTGAATGCAATCCTCGGCTTTTCCGAAGTCATGTCCGCGGAAGTCATGGGGCCATTGAACAACCCGACCTATCGCGAATACACCACCGATATCCATCGCTCGGGACAGCATCTGCTCAACCTCATCAACGAAATCCTCGACCTCTCGCGCATCGAGGCCGGCAAATACGAATTAAACGAGGAAGCGATTTCCCTCCTCGATATCGCCGAGGATTGCATCGGCATGGTGCAGCTGCGTGCCCGCGGCAAGAACATTTCGATCTCCTCGCAATTCGAAGCGCAGCTGCCCTCCGTCTGGGCCGATGAGAAGTCGTTGCGCCAGGTGATCCTCAATCTATTGTCGAACGCGGTGAAATTCACGCCGCAAGGCGGCGAGATTGCCGTCAAGGTCGGCTGGACGGCAGGCGGCGGCGAATATGTGGCGATCAAGGACAACGGACCGGGCATTCCCGAGGAAGAGATACCGGTCGTGCTTTCCGCCTTCGGGCAAGGCTCCATCGCCATCAAGAGCGCCGAGCAAGGCACGGGCCTTGGCCTGCCGATCGTGCAAGCCATTCTTGCCAAGCATGACGGTCAGTTCGTGCTGAAATCCAAGCTTCGGGAAGGCACAGAGGTCATCGCCATCTTGCCGGCCAAGCGCGTGCTGCAAAGCCTGCCGGCGGTCGAAGACGCCCCTCTCGTCGAGCGCCGCAAGAAGAGCTTTGCCTGAGGGCACGTCTCGCGCTTCAGGCCTTCGATTTTGCGCATGTCGTTATAGCAAAACCACTTAGCAAATTCGCAACTTGTTTCAGCGGAAAAGCAGATGGCTGCCGATGACGTAAAGCAGGTAGATACCGGAAGCGACCAGCATGCAGAGAACGGCAAACGATCCGAGATCCTTGGCATGCTTGCCGACATTGGAAATCTCCGGCGAAATCCGGTCGATGACCTCTTCCACCGCCGTGTTCATGGCTTCGATTGCGAAAACGCCGAGAAAGAGCACCACGCCGATGACGATTTCGCCGATCGTCGCGCCTACGGCGATCAACAGGACCAACGAAACAGCCGCAAAGAGGAGCTCCTGCCGGAAGGCAGATTCCCGCAGCAGCCGCTGAAAACCACCCCAGGAATAGCCGGCGGCGGCGAAAAAGTGCCGAACCCCCGTCTCCTTGGTGACCGTCTGCTTTGAAAACTCAGCCATTCGCGTTCCGCCCGTAATGTCCCGGTTTGCAATCTGGATGCTTTGCGAATACCGCCTCACCGTGAGCGAAGCAAGGCGACGCATCCCCGGCGGCTCAAAATTCATTACAGATTTATGACGAAAAACCGATCGTCTACAGGAAATTTAGCGGCGAAACGCTTATTTCAACGCCTCGCCGCCGCGATTTTCAATGCTTGCCCGACTTTCAATGCTTGTTTGTAACGCCGGCGCTCTCGAATGTCGCCATGCCTGAATGACAGGCAGCCGCGGCCTTGACGATGCCGGCAGCCAGCGCCGCCCCCGTTCCTTCGCCAAGCCGCATGCCAAGTGCCAGAAGCGGCGTCTTGCCGAGCTTCTCGATGGAACGCAGATGCCCCGGCTCAGCCGAAACGTGACCGATCAGGCAGTGATCGAGCGCCGAGGGATTGGCCGCCTTGAGAATGGAGGCGGCGGCCGTCGCGACATAACCATCGATGATGACGGGGATGCGTTCCATGCGGGCGGCAAGGATGGCGCCGGCCATGGCGGCGATCTCGCGGCCGCCGAGACGGCGCAGGATCTCCAGCGGATCGGAAAGATGGTCGCGATGGAGCGCCACCGCCTTCTCGACGGCTGCGATCTTGCGCCTCAGCATCTCGCCTTCGGAACCGGTGCCTGGGCCGACCCAGTCCTCCGCCTTGCCGCCATAAAGCGCATAATGGATGGCTGCGGCGATCGTGGTGTTGCCGATGCCCATTTCGCCGATGCAGAGCAGATCCGTGCCGCCGGCAATCGCCTCCATGCCGAAGGCCATGGTCGCGGCGCAATCACGCTCGCTCAGCGCCGGCTGTTCGGTGATATCAGCAGTCGGAAAATCGAGCGCCAGATCGAAGACCTTGAGGCCGAGGTCATAGGCGACGCAGATCTGGTTGATGGCCGCACCGCCGGCCGCGAAATTTTCCACCATCTGCTGGGTCACTGAAGGCGGAAACGGCGTAATTCCCTGCTTGGTGACACCGTGATTGCCAGCAAAGATCGCAACCAGGGGCCGGGTCACGGCCGGAGGACGGCCGGTCCAGGCGGCGAGCCAGAAGGCGATTTCCTCGAGCCTTCCGAGCGCGCCCGGCGGTTTTGTGAGCTGCGCATCGCGCTCGCGCGCTGCCACGAGTGCCCGGGCATCCGGCCCCGGAAGGTCGCGCAGCAATGCACGGAAATCGTCGAATGGGAGGCCGCTGACGCTCATGAATGCGTTCCTTGTCTTTTGGTCTCAAATCGGGTTCTTTGCGTGCGACTCTATTAGTCTTCGGAATCGGCGTGAACAACTCCAAAAAGCGCCCGATGCTGTCGCGCGCATGGCGGGGAGAGGAAGAAATGCGGGAATACATGCGCGACATCGCGCGCGGGGTCGCTTTCCTGAGCCGTATTCCCGTGCCGGGGTCCTTCTTCGAGGGCTATGACGGCAAGCTTGCGCGCGTTTCCCGCACATTCCCCTTCGCCGGCCTGCTGGTCGTCCTGCCTGCCGCTCTGACCTTCGCGACGCTGCTTGCCGTCAACGCCGATCCGTTGATGGCGGCACTACTGGCGCTTACCGTGCAGACGATCACGACCGGCGCTCTTCATGAGGATGGGCTCAGCGACGCCGCCGACGGAATTGGAGGCGGCAAGGATCGCGAACGCGCGCTCGAAATCATGAAGGACAGCCGCATCGGCACCTATGGCGCGGCGGCGCTGATCCTGTCTTTCGGACTGCGCGCCGCGGCTCTTGCCGCTCTCGCCCGCCACCTTCCGCCGTCTGAAGCCGCCATCGCCATTCTCGCAAGCGCCGCCTTGAGCCGCGGTGCCATGGTTTGGCACTGGTATGCCCTGCCGCCCGCCAAACCGGATGGAATAGCGGCGTCGGCGGGCAAGCCGGATGGCGATGCCATGCAACTGGCGTTGATCACCGCACTCAGCCTCGCCGCGCTCCTCATCGGCCCCACGCTTGGTGTTCCAGCACTCGTTGCCTGCCTTCTTGCGACCAGCGCCGCAACATTTTTCGTCACAAGATACATGCGGCAAAAACTGTCCGGCCACACCGGCGACACGATCGGCGCGACCCAGCAGATTTGCGAGATCGCCTCCCTCTGTACTCTTGCCATGTGCGTTTGAAGCATCGATATATGATCCCATGCTGACACCTTGCATCCTTGTCTGCTCCATCGACCAAGTGACCGGCTATTGTTTCGGTTGCGGCCGCACATCGGCGGAAATCGGCGCGTGGATGAACTATAGCGATGACGAACGTCGCCAGATCATGGAAGCGCTTCCGGAGCGCCTGACGCAGGTCGAGCGCAAGCCGCGCAGGGAAACCCGCCGCCAAAGGATGGCACGGGAGCGCGGTGCCGTATGAACCGCCTGAACATCGTTCTCGCCGTTCTCGGCATCGGCCTTGCCCTGCTCATCTTCAACAGCAATACCGGCACCACCTTTGGCATGCGCAATGACGACTTCGCTCGCGTCGTCTATCTTCTGCCGATTGCCCTGATGATGAGCGCCGCCGTCTGGGCGAGCCGCCATACCGTCAGTCAGTCGGTCCGCAATCTCCTGGTCTGGCTCCTCATCATCATGGTGCTCGCGACCGCCTATATCTATCGCCGCGATGCCGAACAGGTTGGAAATCGCGTCTTCGCCGGCCTGATGCCCGGCCATGCCGTCGTCGTCACGACGAGCGAAGGCGGCCAGGAGGTGATCCTCCATAAGCGTTCGAACGGGCATTTCGAAGCCCGGGTCATGATCAACGGCCAGCCGATCGACATGCTGATCGACACCGGAGCCAGCACCATCGCGCTGTCGCAGGAAGACGCCGAGCGTGTCGGCATCATTCCGGAAAACCTCACCTATTCGATGTCCGTATTGACGGCCAACGGCCGCGCCATGGCCGCCCCCGTGGAGCTCGGCTCCGTCGCCATCGGCCCCATCAAGCGCAGGGATGTCGAGGCGAGCGTGGCCGAAGCGGGCAAGCTGGACCAGAGCCTGCTCGGCATGAGTTTTCTCGAAACATTGGGATCGATGCAGATGCAGACCGACGAACTTCGACTTCGCGACTGAACAAAACGACCGGCAGAATTCGATAGTTCGGCCGGGATCGAAATATTCATTGGTCTCTTCACTCTAAAAGACGGCAGATCGACCCCCGTATGACGAGTGAAACACCCATGACATCAGCCAGACCAAATATAACGACGGAACTGCTGCTTCTTCTCGCTCTCGCGACCTGCTGGGGCGCCTCTTACACTTTCATCCGCGTCGGCGTGGCGACCATTCCGCCAATCACGCTGATCGCCGCCCGCACCTTGATAGCCGGTCTCGTTCTGCTTGCTATTATTCGCTGGCGCGGCCTGAGCCTGCCGAAAGACGCAGCCACCTGGAAGCGCTTTCTCATTCAATCCTGCCTCAACAGCGCCATTCCCTTCACGTTGATCGCCTGGGCGGAACAGACCGTCGATGCCGGCCTCGCGACCATATTGAATTCCACGACGCCCATTTTCGCCTTCCTGATCGCCGCCTTTCTGCTGCGCAGCGAGCCGCTGACGGGACGCAAGCTTTTCGGCGTGGTTGCCGGCATGGCGGGCATTTGCCTGATCATCGGCCTCGATGCGCTGCATGGCGTGGGCCGCCAGCTACCGGCACAGCTCGCCGTCGTCGCGGCATCGATCTGCTATGCCTGCGCCGCCCTGTTCGGGCGCAATTTCAAGGGGCTGGATCCGATGATGCCGGCCGCCGGCTCGCTGCTCTGCGGTGCGGCTCTTCTCATTCCCGCCAGCCTGGTTGTCGAGCATCCCTGGCAGATCGCGCCGTCGGTAGCCTCGATCCTGGCCCTGCTCGGCCTTTCGGTCGTCTCCACTGCGCTTGCCTTCAGCATCTACTTCCGGCTCATCCAGACACTCGGCTCGGTCGGCACGACAGCGCAGGCCTATCTGCGCGTCCCGATCGGCGTCGGCATCGGCGTGGCCTTCCTCGGCGAGCCTTTGTCTCCGACGGCAGCAATCGGTCTCGTCTGCGTCGTGGCAGGCGTCATGGCCATGACCATCGCGCCGCGCAAGCGGGTCGCGGCCGGATGAAATCGGTCCCGATCCGCTTGCATGGGACAATCAGATCAGGACAGACAAGTCACCCGACACTCCCCAAGACCGTGCCGCGCAGGGCGCCGACAAGATAGAGCGAGCCGGTCACCAGAATCCAGCCGCCGCGTTCCGCGGCTTTCGCTACGGCGCGATTGAGCGCCTGTTGCGGGTCCGGCTCGGCTTCGCAGGCCATGCCCATGGATATGCCGAGCGCTTCCAGCTCGCTTGCCGCATGCCCACGGCCGGATCCGGATGCCTCCGTAAAGACCGCATAGACGGCATAACGGGAAAGTACCTCCACAAAGCCGTGCGCATCCTTGTCCGACGCCAGCGCGACGATAGCAATGCAACCGCCGCCAACGGAGGAGGAGCGCGCGATATCGCGCAGCACGGCCTCGATGTTGAACGGCACATGCGCGCCGTCCATGATTATGGGCAGGGTTTGCCGTCCCTTTGCCAATGCAGGCGGCCGTGCAAAGTCGAAGCGCTCCATCCGCCCCGGCAGACGTGCCTTTTCGATCACGGCAGGTTCAAGCAACCAAGCACCGATCAGCTGCCCCTTTTCGCTTCCTTCTCGCACGCCCTCGCCTTGCCGACCCAGGTGATCGAATACCAGGCCGACCAGCGCGAGATTGGTTTCCACGATCGTCGCATCCTCGGGAATTTCAGTCCGAAGCACACCGCAGCCGAGTTCATCGGCACGCTGCTGCAAGACCTGCCCTGCGGCATCATCGGCGGCGAGCGTGGTGACGAGTATCGCGCCAGGCTTCAATATGCCGACCTTCTCCCGCGCAATCGCCTCGCGCGTGACCCCAAGAATTTCCGTATGCTCGAGCCCGATGTTGGTGACGACAGCCACTTCGCCGAAGACCACATTCGTCGAGTCCAGCCTGCCGCCGAGCCCGACTTCGACCACGACCCAGCTCAAGCCAGCATCTCTGAACACGACGAAAGCAGCGGCCGTTATCACATCGAACCAGGTGGCGTCTTCGCCAGCCGTCGCTGCCTGCTTCGCGCTCTCATAGCTGTCGAGAACCTGCGTGATCGCCCTTGCCAGCGCATCGTCCTCGACCTCCTGGCCCAGAACGCTGATACGCTCGTTCACATGGTCGACATGCGGTGACGCATAACGGCCGACCTTCCAGCCGGCCCGCAGCAATCCGGCCTCGACAAGTGCCGAGACCGATCCCTTGCCTTTGGTGCCCGCGACATGGATGGCGCGAAAGCTCTGATGAGGATTACCCAATCGCTGCATCAGGTCGAGCATGGGCTCGAGACCGACGCGCATCTCTCCGCGCGGCTTGCGCTCCCAATTGGTCAGCTGATCGAGCCGGGAAAGTGCTTGGGATAGCGACTGGCTCGGATGGAATTGCGGCATTGAATACCTTCGGCAGAATTTCAGACTAATTAATGTCAGACTATGGACGCCCGACCGCCTCGCTACGTCAAGTCAGGCCATGGACTCCGCGCGGCCACGCTAAAAGGCTCCGCCGTCAGCTCCGCAACCGATAACCAGTCCGGAAAATCCATCCGAGGATCACCAGACAGATGACAAGGAAAAGCGTGATCATGGCAAGGCTCAGCACCGGATTGACGTCGGCGATGCCATAGAAGCTCCAGCGGAAACCGCTGACGAGATAGAGGACCGGATTGAGATGGCTGGCCGCCTGCCAGAAAGGCGGCAGCATGTTGATCGAATAGAAGCTGCCGCCGAGGAAAGTCAGCGGCGGCACGACCAGCATCGGGATCAAATTCAGCTGCTCGAAATTCCCCGCCCATATGCCGATCATGAAACCGAACAGGCTGAAGGTCACGGCCGTGAGTACGAAGAACAGGATCATCATGAACGGATGCTCGATCCTGATATCGACGAAGAAACTTGCCGTGGCGAGGATGATCAGACCGATGAACATGCCCTTCGTCGCCGCCGCGCCGACATATCCGAGAACGATCTCGGCCATGGCGACAGGCGCCGACAGCACCTCATAGATCGTGCCGGTGAATTTCGGGAAATAGATGCCGAAGGAGCCGTTGCTGATGCACTGGCCGAGCAGGGTCAGCATGATCAGACCGGGTGTGATGAACGCCCCATAGGACACGCCCTCGACCAGATTGATGCGCGATCCGATCGCAGCGCCGAAGACGATGAAATAGAGTGACGTGGAAATGACCGGCGACACGACGCTCTGTAGCAGCGTACGGCGCGTGCGGGCCATTTCGAAAGCGTAGATGGACTTGACCGCTTCGAAGTTCATTTGCCTGCTCCCACCAGCGATACGAAAATATCCTCAAGCGAACTCTGGCGCGTCGAGAGGTCCTTGAAATGAATCCCCTCGGCCGCCAGTTTCGACAGCAGAGCCGCGATGCTGGACTGTTCGTGCTGCGCATCGAAATCATAGACCAGCGTCAGGCCATTCGGTCCGAGCGAAAGCCCGTTGCCGTCGAGACGGTCAGGAACGGCATCCAGCGGCTCGTTGAGATCGAGGATAAGCTGCTTGCGGCCGAGCTTGGCCATGAGCGCCTTTTTCTCCTCCACCAGCAGCAATTCGCCGCCATTGATGACGCCGACACGATCCGCCGCCTCTTCGGCCTCTTCGATATAATGCGTCGTCAGGATGATCGTAACGCCGGAAGCACGCAGGCGCTCGACCACATGCCACATGTCCTTGCGCAACGTCACGTCGACGCCGGCCGTCGGCTCGTCGAGGAAAAGGATCTCCGGTTCGTGCGAAAGTGCCTTGGCGATCAGCACGCGCCGCTTCATGCCACCGGAAAGCTGGCGAAGCATATTGTCCTTCTTCTCCCACAGCGAAAGATCCCGCAATATCCTCTCGATATGCTCGGGATTCGGCTTCCTCCCATGAAGTCCGCGCGAAAAACTCACGGTATTCCAGACGGTTTCGAACTGATCGGTCGTCAGCTCCTGCGGCACGAGGCCGATCATGCTGCGCGTGGCGCGGAAATCGCGCACGACGTCATGACCGCCGACCGTCACCGTACCGCTGCTCGGATTGGCGATCCCGCAGACGATGGAAATCAACGTCGTCTTGCCCGCGCCGTTCGGCCCGAGCAAGGCCAGGATTTCACCTTGCTCGATATCGAGGTTGACGCCTTTCAGCGCCTGGAACCCGTTGGAGTATGTTTTGGTAAGATTGCGGATGGAAATGATCGGAGCCATAGTGAGGCAAAGTCCGGCTTTGTGATGAATTTCGCAGCGTTTGCCCGCTATATAGCCGGTTCTGAGCTTTTACCATCCCACGGTGGTGAAACACAGCGTTCGCCTAAGCCAAATAAGCTGTCATCAAATCGTGACCTTCATCGGGCATATAGCTCCTTAGGTGAGCAACGTTTGTCGCAACTCCGCCCAATGCCTCTTGGCGACACGTCAGCGCCTGCTGTACTAGCCGATTTATTGCCCTCGTATCCATATTGCATGCATCATTGCAACATGAAGTTCTTTTCTGGAGCAGGCAAGGATCCCCCGTCGTTGCCATGCACCGCTCAAGCCGGCATCAGCCGGCTTTTTTCTTTTTTGCCGGCTTATGATCGGGAAAACCGATATCACCAGTTGCCGTTGACACCGCAGCCGGCCGGAGGAAGCGTCCTGTGCTCGAAGCGAGCCTTCAGCATTTCGCAGCCCTTGTCGCGGATGGGACCGGGCATTATTGAATTAAGGCCGATGCCCACTTCGTCGAACGGATCGTCGGCATAAGCAACATAGGCGTACCAGCGGCCGCCAATGACAATGACGATGGCAATCAGCGCGGCAACGAGCGCCCTTCCCAAGCTTCTCTTTCGTCTTGGTGCTTCTTCCATGAAACCCTCTCCTGCCCTCGGATCTCGCAACCAAGCGCGATTCCCCCGATAGGTAAATCAGCTTCCCTGTTCGGCAAGTGTGGATGTTGCCCCCACGAAACGCCTATCAGAGGCTGCAATAGCGCCGGCCGCCCTGTCGGTCCCGGAGATCGAAGTGGAAATGGTTCCAATGTTCCGGATTGCTGCCCGGCCCGAGCACCGTATCGAAGTAGCGGCAGCTGTCGGTACGCACGGCTTTCAGCAGCCGCCCTTCCCGGAAGGAGAAGAGCCCCTTCCTGCGCACGTCGATCACATGGCCGTTCTTCAGAACGAAGGTGCCGACATCGATCGCGTTGCCATGGGCATGTTCCGACATCGGATTGTAGCGCTGCCGGCTATTGTTCATCCGCCGGCAGGAATAGCCGCCGAGCGGCACGATCGTGCCGATACCGGTCCAATAGCGCGTGCGTGCCGCCGGCGCGAGTTCGTTCTTCACCCATTTGGCAAAAGCGAGCGTCACCTGGCAATTCAATGTGACGGCGGGCCTGACGGCGATGTTGCCCGAGAGACCGCTGAGCGAGACCGGATAGGGAACCTGGCATGAGGGACCGTTCGAAATCGCCGGCTTATCCGTGTAGATGACGCCCATGCGCCGGAGTTCCTGACGGCAGGCAATTTCCGAAGGCGGCATCATGCCGGGTGTCGATTGCGGCGCCTCGAACTGTTGATCGAGACGCGGCACCGGGTTTTCGATACGCGGCAACATGGCGACCTGCGTCCCCGGCTGCTGCCTCGGCATCCGCGACTGGTTGAGTTCGGCCTGCGCGGCCGGCCGCTGAAGGGCAGAGCGGTTGGTCTGCACCGGCGCGTCGGTGCCGATGCCGTCGACGACAGGCTGATCGGATGAGCCTTCGGCGATATTCTGCTGCTCTTCCTGCGCCAGCCCGACCACCGACGGAGACTGCGCCTCCTCGCTCGGCCCGACGCCAAGCTCGGCATCCATATTGACGCCCTGCGACGGAACATTCGATTGCTGTGCCAGACCGACTTCGACATCGGACGTGGTCACAGCCTCACCGGTTCCGGCGGAACGGAGGGGACCACCATTCTTATAGTTGCTCGAGGCGGAAACGACGGGATCCTGCACGCCTTGATAGGCGAACTGCCGCTGCGGCACGCTCTTATGCGGCTTGATGGAGCCGACGCGAGAGGAACTATCGATGCCGGAGGGCGGCACGAGGTTATCGGCCGTGCAGGCGACAAGTGCCGACGACAATAGCAATGGCAGCGCGACCCGCCGTAGAATGGGTAAAATGGTCATACTCCTGATCCGCTGCCCCAGCCACGGTCGGTAACGATTACAAATCCTAAATGGGAAGGGTGAATGAAAGCTTACCGCCGCCGGTCGGCGCGTTTCAGCCTGACGCCGCGAGGCGACGAAACGGTACGGAACATGTCCTCCGGCCTACGGAAGTTCGAAGCAGAAACATCAACATTGTCTTTTCCATCACGCCTGGATTGCATAGGTTGAAACGTGGAATCGAGCCGAGAAACAGGAGCAGATGAATGAACGACAGCGTCAAACCGAGAGGCGAGCTGACATTGCGCACGCTTGCCATGCCTGCCGACGCCAATCCTGCCGGCGATATCTTCGGCGGCTGGGTCATGGCGCAGATGGACTTGGCGAGCGGCATCCGCGCGGCCGAGCGCGCGCGTGGACGCGTGGTCACGGCGGCCGTGAAGGAGATGGCTTTCGAGCTGCCGGTCAAGATCGGCGATACGCTCAGCGTCTTCACCGACATCGACCGCGTCGGACGCACCTCGATCACGCTGAATGTCGAAGCCTGGGCCCACCGGGCGCGCTTCAACGCCTTGGAAAAAGTCACTGCCGCAACATTTATCATGGTCGCGCTTGACGAGAATGGAGCGCCGAAGGCCGTACCAGAGGAGAGCTGACGTTATGGGCTCAGCACATACGCCAGAAGTCTACGTCTATATCCGGACGGTCATGAGCATGGTGATCGGCCTCTCGCTCGCCCAGCTTCTGACGAGACTTGCCGGCTTCGTTCAGGCGCCCGGCAAGAACAAGATCTATCTCGTCCATATCGGCTGGGTATTGTCGATGTTCCTGTTCATCATCCATTTCTGGTGGTGGGAATACCGGCTGCAATCCGTCGCGCAGATCAATTTCGGCGTCTACCTCTTTCTCATCTGCTTCTGCTGCCTCTTCTATTTCCTCTGCGTCTTGCTGAATCCGCCATCGGTCGAGGATTACGGCGGCTTCGAGGAATATTTCATCTCCCGTCGCCGCTGGTTTTTCGGCCTGCTTGCGGTGACCTATACCGTCGATCTCATCGACACATTGCTGAAGGGCGAAGCCTATTTCCACTCCCTCGGTTGGGAATATCCAATACGCAATGTCGTTTACGTCGTCCTATGCATCATTGCCGCGATCACCGCCAACCGGCGTTTCCAGGCGGCATTCGTAATCGTCGGGCTGATCTATCAGATCACCTGGATCTTTCGTCTCTACGACGTGCTTCCGGGATAAGGTTCGCATTGCGCTTGGCGGAAAACGACTGCCATTTCGATGCTCCACGATCCTTGACCAAGACATCGCCATACTGTTCAGATCGATTGCCGTCTGGGACATTGGTGGGGACTCAAGCCTTGAAGACAAAGAGCTATGCATTGGGATTGGCGCTCGCTCTTTCATTGCCTTGGCTTGCCTATGCCGAAGATCCCGCTCCGGGGCCGGCCAATACCACAATCGACCTGAAATACTGGGTGGAATTCGCAAATCAGGGCAATTCGGCTGCGCAGTACGGTCTCGGCTATCGCTATGCCAACGGCCAGGGCGTGGAACAGGACGATGCCCAAGCGGTCGATTGGTATCGGAAATCGGCCGATCAGGGCAACGCGCAGGCGCAATATGCGCTGGCCTATATGTATGCCAGCGGCCGCGGCGTCGATGTCGACCTGAAACAGGCGAACGACTGGTATCTGAGGGCGGCGCAGCGGGGCAATGCCGATGCTCAATATGCCATCGGCTACTCCTACGCCAATGGCCGGGGTATGGATGTCGATAAAGAAGACGCCGTCACCTGGTACCGGAAATCCGCTGCCCAGGGCCAGGCGCAGGCCCAATATGCGCTCGGCTATATGTATGCAAACGGCCTCGGTATCCATGAGGACAAGGCCGTCGCGCTCGACTGGTACCGCAAGGCCGCCGATCAGGGCCGTACCGACGCCCAATACGCCGTCGGCTACATGTATGACAACGGCCAAGGCACGGAAGAGGATCAGAAACAGGCCGTCGCCTGGTATAAAAGAGCGGGCGATCAGGGAAGTGCGCAGGGTCAGTATGCCGTCGGTTACTCCTATGCCAACGGCAGGGGTGTCGAGCAGGACGATGCCGAAGCCTATTCCTGGTACATGAAGGCAGCCGAAGGAGGCCGCGCCGATGCGCAATATGCCGTCGGCTATAGTCTTGCGAACGGAACGGGTGTTGCCCGGGACTACAGGCAGGCGCTTCAATGGTATCGCAAGGCTGCCGACCAGGGACGCTCCGAGGCCCAATATGCCATCGGCTATCTCTATGCCAACGGCCAGGGCGTCAAGGTCGACGACGAAAGTGCGGTGAAGTGGTATCGCAGGGCCGCCGCACAGGGCGACGCGCAAGGCGAATACGCCCTCGCCTACATGTATGCGGGCGGTCGCGGCGTCGCGAAGGATTATGGCAAGGCGTTCGAATGGTACGGGAAGGCTGCAAGCCAGGGGCATGCGGATGCGCAATACGCCCTGGGCTACCTGTATGACAACGGCCAGGGGACAAAGCCGGACAAGGCAGCAGCGGCGATCTGGTATCGCAAGGCGGCTGACCAGAACAACGCACAGGGTCAGTACGCCCTCGCCTATCTTTATTATCAGGGGGCCGGGTTAACCAAGGACTACGGACAGGCCGCCAACCTGTTTCGCAAGGCTGCCGGCCAGGGCGACGCCCGTGCGCAATACGGTCTTGGATATATGTATTATAACGGCTATGGCGTGCCGAAGGACTCCACAATTGCCGCGGATTGGTTCAACAAGGCGGCGGCGAAAGGATTGCCGGAAGCGCGGCACGGCCTCGGCTACATGGAAGCCAATGGCGAGGGTCCGATCAAGGATCTCGGGCCATTGGGACAGGGAGCTGCCGAAAAGAAGGGCGCCGGCGACATGACGGGCTGGATCATATTTCACTTGCTGATGGCGCTCTTGCCCTGACGGTCGCGGGAGCTTGCCATCTTGACGGAACGGATTTTCGACTGAGGGGTAGATCGTGAATTGGAAGCAGGGGGCCGTGGGTTTGCTCTTCGCGCTGGCGTCGATGGTGACGGCGCATGCCGATGTCGGGCGGAACAGCTACGATCGTGGAGATTTCAAGACCGGCGCGGACTACTGGCGCCCCTTGGCAAACAAGGGCAACGTCGCGGCCCAGCTGAAACTCGGGCAAATGTACGAGCAAGGTAGCGGTGTCGAGAAAAACTACACATTGGCGCTCAGCTGGTACAAGAAGGCCGCCGATCAGGGCAATGCCGAAGCGCAGTTCAATGTCGGCACGATGTACGATCAGGGTGAAGGCGTCACCGCCGACAAGAGCCAGGCCGTTCTCTGGTACAAGAAGGCGGCTGCGCAAGGCTACCTCAATGCGCAATACAATCTCGGCGTCGTCTACGACACCGGCGAAGGCGTTCTCAAGGACAAGCCGCAGGCTTTTGCCTGGTACAGCAAGGCCGCCCAGCAGGGCGATATGGATGCGCAGTTCAATGTCGGCACCATGTACGACCAGGGCGACGGCACCGACAAGGACAAGCGCAAGGCCGTAATGTGGTACCTCAAGGCCGCCGGGCAGGGTAAGGTCGAGGCACAGTACAATCTCGGCATCATGTATCGCGATGGCGAGGGTGTCGACAAGGACGGCGCGACAGCCCTTTCCTGGTTCAAAAAAGCGGCCGATCAGGGCGATCCCAGCGCGCAGTTCAACGTCGGCGCGATGTACGCCGATGGCGACGGGGTAAAACAGGACGACGGCCAGGCCATCGCATGGTTCCTCAAGGCCGCGGCGCAGAACGATGTCGAAGCCGAATACAATCTCGGCGTCATGTTCCGCGACGGCGAAGGCGCCGCCAAGAACGGCCCTCAGGCGATCTACTGGTTCGAGCGGGCGGCGGCGCATCGCTATGCCGATGCCGCCCACAATCTCGGCATGATGTACCGCGACGGCGACGGCGTAGCGTCGGATTCCGCCAAGGCGCTGGAATGGTTCCGCAAGGCAAAGCGCTTGGGTTATGAGGGCAACGCCGACGAGAATGAACGCCCGAGCGAACAAAGCATCCCGATATGAGCTAACCGGGCAGGTCGATCGCCGCTCGCATCGTGTCGTTCTCCCCGCGAATCGCTGCAAAGCGTGCTAATTCCTGCACCTTGAAGTCAGTAAAGCCTATGCCTGATTGCCGCAAAGCGCATTGAATTGGGGGAATTTATGAGTTTTGCCGCATCCGACCGCCAGATGGCTTCCCTTCCGCCTCGCCATTTCTGGAGGAGGCTCGGTGCCTATGCGATCGATATCGTCATCTTCCAGATCGCTTTCGTACTCCTGTTTCTCGCGATATCGGCGGTGACGTCGTGGGACCTGACCTTGCCGTTCCTTCGCGAGCAGCAATGCGAGGAGACCACGGTGGGGCCACTCATTCCGAAGGTAGAGGCCGAATGGCCTCTGCAGCCCGGCGAGACGAGAAGCAATCAGCTGTGTCGCATATCCTGGCTGGGCAGCAAGGGATACACCGTCTTCGTTTCCGCCGTTGTCTCGCAGCAGGGATCGACCACGGTGAAGCGTGTTTTTTCCGTGCCGGTCGACGGCAACGGCAATCCGATCGATCCGAATATAACCGAGAGGCCGAGTTCCAGCGTCGTGCTGCTGCTCCTTCCGTTCGCCTTCGCCTATTGCTCGGCAGGCGGCAGGCGGACGCCAGGCAAGCGGGTGACATCGCTGCGGGTAACGACGGTTGAAAACGGCGCCCTACCCTTCGGGCTCGCCGCCAAGCGCGAAATGCTGAAGTTTCTGCCATTGATGCTGCTGGCAATCTTCAATCTGGCCAGCCTGTTCCTGTCGCGCCTGTATTCGCCTCCGATCGAAGAGATGATCCAGCAGGCGCGAGACATAAATCTTTTCAGCGCCAGCGGCTTCTTGGCCGTGACCGGGGCGTTGGCGCCGCTTCTCTTGGTGTTCGCGCTCATATGGTGGCTCTTTCCATTGATCGTGTGGCGTGGCCAGACCTTTTACGACCGCTACTGCGACACGATGGTCGTCAAGAATTGATCGTCCGCGTAAACCCATAGGGTTTATCAGCACGGCGTGGGGGATTGCCTTGGTGCGGAAAGAGATGGAAGAGTAGCGCCACGCCAGGCCCGATTTGCCGCTTCTTCCGCTGCGAGGATAGATCACCGTGAACCTGAAATATCTCGTGCCCCCCGTCTTACCCCTGCCGCTTCGCATGGCTCTGCTTGCCGCGGCCGTCGTCTTGCCGCTCTCGCCACTACCCATCGCGGCAACGCCGGCGGAAGCCGCGCCCGGCTCGTGCTGGTCGCTGCTGCAGAGCAAGTTCGGCCCCCAGATCGAGAAATCGGTGAACGAGGCCGATCCGTGCAAGAAGCTGCCGGGTGTCGATCACAAGGACAAGTTCGAAGTGAAGTCGCTCGACGTCTGCGACGCTCCGAACGGAGGCGTCCAGATCAACGCCACCGCCGACATGGCCTGCAAGTCGCATGGGGTCATCAAGACGACGATCAAGGGTGAGCTGGACGCCTCAATGACGGTCGATGTCGGCGCCTGCCATATCACCGACCTGCGGGTCGGCATCAACGGCCCCATCGGCGAGCTGATATCCTCCGTCGGCGGCCTGCAGGATCTGGCGCGCGGCTTTGCCCAGGCCAAGATCTCGGAAATCTGCGGAAAGT